>DRGL01000015.1 GCA_011050085.1 Pricia antarctica
CGTTGAATTCATCACCAAATTTAACAACAAGTTCCAATCGACCCGAAATGGGTTGATCAAAAGGTTCACTGGTCAAATCACAATCTACATTGACCGTACCCGAAGCCTCCATTTCAAATTCGAGCATAGTGCTCATCTTCATCAAGGTTACCTTCAAGTCAATGTCTGCGGCATTGAACTCATTATATCCAAAAGATTCAAAGAACGCATTGTCAATATTGTATTCAAAGTTGTGTTTTCCTTGCTTTAAACCCGAGAAAGGAATATTAAACTCCTTTTGCTTCATCATCTCAACACTAATTTTAATACCAAGCCTGTTTAAAGGCGGATGCAAAGATACTATTATTTTTAGAATTGCCAAACGGATTTTAGGTTTCTCAAAAACCAATGTTTACCTACTAATAATGTGCCATTAGAAAGCGATATGCTATTAAGTATAAATCAAAAGAATAAACTTACACTTTGGCATGTGCAGACCTTTACTACAAACTTAATTTTGTTTATAACAAACCTATAATTTTCAGTGAAATCGGTATAATAGCCTAAATTCTGGCAGCATATTTTGTACTAGTAGTCATCGTCATCAGTATAAAACCTAAACCAATAAACGAAAAAGCTGCCTGTTAATACCAAAAATGATAAAATTGAAAATTCTTTTTGTATGCCATGTTGGTTTACGTAATCATCGAAGCTCATGACGAAACTAGTTTGTATTGTTGCGTATTTTACGTATCGGTAAAAATCATGATAATGGGGCGGAGCGATCGCTATAGTAGGCTACTCTTTTTGACTATCTATAACCTAGCTCAAAATAAAATTCTTTAACGTATTTATTCTGTCGAAGTAGGGCAACAAGTAAGTTCTGGAACGGATATATCAATTTAGCCACCTTAATTAAAACCTTTCCAAATTTCTACAGCCTAAATTTAAATTGATAAGCACTAATTATAAAATAGTAAATAGGAGAACTTAAATAGGTCAGCGGTTGGTTACAACCAAAATAAAATAGGCTCTAATTCCTTGAGGTTTATTGAAAAGCCATTCAGAAAAGATTTGTGGCAATGGGCGGATTAAAGTCTTGTTTAAATGTATAGGCAGATATGTCAAGTTTTTATAAATTCACCAAACATCATAGATTTAATACAAAAATGGATATCTCAAAACGTAACAACATAACAGCTTCATTGCAGCAAAATCCGATAGATTGGCAAAAGATACTTTTAGATAGTATTGCCTGCTTTGGCTGTTCGACCGGAACCCTTCATTTTTTGGATTCTGAAAAAGCTGGTGATGCCGATACTAACATGCTACAATTGAAGGCCCAGGTCGGCATTCCCGAATTCTTGCTTCCCAAAGTATCACAGATTCCCATTGGAAAAGGTATGGCGGGGATTGCTGCGGAGCGTAGAAAACCAGTAGAAATGTGCAATTTACAGACCGATACCTCTGGTGTCGCCCGACCCGCTGCAAAAGAAACCAAAGTTGAGGGTTCAATCGCAATCCCGCTTATGCTCAATGATGTATTGTATGGCACTTTAGGTATTGCAAAACCTGTTCCGTATGAATTTACAGAAGCCGAAAGAGATGAGCTTATGGGTATCGGCGAAGAAATTGCCAAGACTTTGGCATAAGCCTCTACTATAACTACTAATTTAATCTGGAATTTTGCCGATGCATAAAAAGTCTTTATCAATAGGGGCTTACCTGTGGAATAAAAACTATCGCCTGACTCTTTGCCGTTGTAAAGGATTTTCGGTCAACTCTAGATATTCCTTCCGGTTTTTGAAAATCGTGAGAGCCATAAATACCGCCTCCTTGAAGGAACTATGATCGGCTTTGTTTTGACCTGCGATTTCATAAGCGGTGCCATGATCCGGTGAGGTGCGTACTTTAGATAGCCCGGCGGTAAAGTTTACGCCCATACCAAACGAAAGGGTCTTGAAAGGGATTAGACCTTGGTCGTGGTAAGCAGCCAATATCGCATCGAAGTTTTTATAATTCTCGGATCCAAAAAAACTGTCGGCCGAATAGGGACCAAATACCAGATGGCCGGCATCGGACATTTCCTTTATTATCGGTCTTAAAACCTCATCATCTTCCTTTCCAATAACGCCATTATCTCCACTATGTGGATTTATTCCTAAAAGAGCCACCTTCGGGGCACGAATAGCAAAATCCATTCGCAACGATTTTTCGATGGTTCTGACCTTGCTCCGAATTAAAATCGAATTAATAGTCGAAGACACATCCTTCACGGCTACGTGGTCGGTAAGCAGGCCAACTTTTAGGCTATCGGTAACCATGAACATCAAACTTTCGCCCTCGAGCTCTTGCGCTAAGAAATCGGTGTGGCCGGGAAATTTAAAATCCTTGGTTTGAATATTGCTCTTATTGATCGGTGCAGTGACCAGGGCATCAATATCCCCATTTTTCAATGCTTCCACCGCAGCTCGTAAAGATTTTAAGGCATATTCCCCTGCTTCCTTGGTAGATTCGCCGAACTTTATTTCGGGAATTTCCTTCCAAACATTGACCACATTGATTTTACCGTCAATGGCCATCGATGCCTCTTGAACACCGTTGTATTTGAGGTCTAGCCCTAATTGTTTTTGTTGAAGGGAAATAGTCTTACTAGAGGCAAAAAGTATCGGGGTACAAAAGTCAAGCATTCGGGAATCTTCAAAGGTCTTGAGTACGACTTCGCACCCGATGCCATTCAAGTCGCCCACCGAAATACCCAATTTTATTTTACCTTCTTCCTGCATGATATTCTTACCTTTGAGGGATTATTTTTTTGAAATCGCAATAGCTACAAAACTAGTTAATTTAGACGGAACATGTTTACAGGAATCATTGAAACCTTAGGCGAGGTTCAGCGCTTGAATAGCGAAGGAAGCAACCTTCACCTCACCATTAAATCGACAATGGCCGATGAACTAGAGATTGACCAGAGCGTGTCCCATAACGGGGTGTGTTTAACTGTCGTTTCTGTCGATGTACCGACGTACACGGTCACCGCTATAGATGAAACCCTAAAAAAAACAACCCTCGGCAAGCTGAATAAGGGTGATATGGTTAATTTAGAACGCGCCATGATATTGGGCAGCCGTTTAGATGGACATATAGTACAGGGCCACGTCGATCAGACCGGAGTCTGTACCGCTATAAAAGAAGAAAATGGAAGTTGGGTCTTTACCTTTGAATATGATGCCTCTTTCGGAAACCCAACCATAGAAAAAGGGTCGATTACCATTGATGGGACTAGTCTCACTGTAATAGATTCCGGCATCAATACGTTTAGCGTGGCCATTATACCCTATACCTATGAACATACCAGATTCCGCACCTACAAAGTGGGTACCACAGTTAATTTGGAGTTCGATGTAATTGGTAAATATGTAGCTAAACTAATGGGGAAATAAATATATAAAAAAGCAAAATTATTTCTCGAAAAAGCTGATTGAAGACCCTACCCAAGTTTCATTCTGTTGGTGCGATACATTGATCATTTCCCCTTTGCTCATTCGGGTAAGGTTGATAACAGGCTTCAATTTACCTTCCTCATTGCTCCAAACATATAACATTCGTAACTCGACCTTTGAATTTTTCTCGTTCTTAGTTTTCACCAACGGAGCGTATTTTACTTTTTGCTGCAGAATATAGTTCTGTTTATCTTCTATTTCATTAATAGTCTTTTGGTCAGGATGAAGGTTAACTCCCTGACCGGCAAAGGAAAACAAAGGTTTCAAAACGTAGTCGGCAAGGTTTAAGTCTATCGGATAATCGTTCAGATAATACGACGCGGGAATATTTTTATGCTTTAAAAGAGGCATAATACATTTTGAAATGACAAAAAACCAATCGGGGTGTGTTACCCAGGTAACATCAAGGTCATCATTAAGATTGAAAGCGACATCGAGGCTTTCAATACGTTGCAGTTCGTCGAAAATAACACGGTTATACATTCTATGTATGGGTATTTTTCGACCATCTTTTCGGTAGAACAACTTTCTTCCCTCTTTAATAACTTTAGTCATACATACCACTTCAATATCCAAGGCTTTTTTTGTAGCCCAAAAATCGATCCGTGTGCGTTGCTTTTCAGGAAAAAGTTCAAGCAAGATAACATTTTCAGGCTTTTCATCGCCCAGTATCACATCGCTAATCAGTTTGTGATAACTATGATCATCCAAACCACTAAAATAGAAATGAAGATTATCTTTTGGGATATTCGGATAGTGCTTTAAGAAGGCGTTCCCCAAAAAAGGCTGGTAGAAAAATAAAGTTGGGAATGCCTGTAGTTCGATAAGTTGCGGGGTAATGCCGCCTTGCCCGTCATCACAAAGGCCGAAATCTACTGAAAAGAAATCGGGATTACCCATAGGTAAAGGAGATTGTAGACTTTTGGGGACGAATTTATCCCTGATTTCCTGAAAATCGATCTGCCATAGTTGTGCAATAATATCTTCACAGGCCGACATTATACCTTCCTTTAGCTTTTTATCAATAAATACAGGTGTTTCCGAAATCCGAAAAGCACTGGGCTCTGTAAAGGTTTCTATTACGTAGTTTAGCAGATTTTCATAATACTCCTGTTTAAATTCTGCATTGAAACTATCCCTGATTTTTGATATCATACTGATTGTAGTTTTTGGGCGTCTATGGATTCGGCTGCCAAACGTAAAAAATTAGGGATTATAGTTTGATTGGTCCTCATGATTTTTTCATCGTCTACCAACTGCTCTAACATATTGAGATATTTGAGTTTGCCGAATTTTTTTATGATTTTATTGCGCTTTTCCTCTTTTTTAAAATGGCGCAGCATACCTTCGGAATCTGCCTCGGGATGAAACTGAACTCCAAAAATTTCCCTACTGTACCGTATGGCCATAACGGCCCGCTCCAACGGCACATGGGAACGTACTTTTTCCCTGCACAGAACCTTACCGTCTAAGGTATCAAGTTTCCATTCAGAAGGGCCAACGACTTGATAATCCCTAGAATCGACAGCAAAAAATGGATTGGCAAGACCTTCGAACAAAATTTCATGCTCTCCACTATTGGTCTTAAAGATGGGATAAATCCCGAACGAAGTTGTACGGCGCTTGGTCACTTTGGCAAGATCCCAATGCACGCAGGCCAACTGGAATGAATGACAAATCAGGAAAAGATGCTTTTTATCAGGTTTTGAAAGGTTGTGTAGTAGAAGGGCGTCCAAAAATCCGAAATATTTGTACTCCCATTCTTCCCCGGATACCAATGGAGAACCGGGTCCTCCCGAAGACAGGTAAATATCATATTCTTCTAAAAGGGGAATTTCGCCGTTTATTCTAACCTCAAAAACATCATAATGGCCTTCATAGCCTTCTTGCTCCAAGAATTCACCAGCTAGCATTTTTAAGCAGCGCATGCCCTCGTTAGGTTCACCAGCGTTCATATCTAATATTGCAATTCTGTATTTGGTGCTCATCTTTTAATTAAACTGGTCATTATAAGTAATGCTGGCTTTGATATTGAAAAGTTGTCTATATAAAACCGTTTTGCTTACAATTATTAAACGTTTCAACAATTTGCGAAATCCTTCTACCTGTCGCTTAGGTAATTTGCAACTGTTTATAATAAAACGGGTTTTACTATAAATTAATACACTTTGTGAGCATAAATTAGCAGAAAATGTTTCAAAGCCCTTTCCTCGTCTGTTGTACGACATACTTTGCAACATCACAAAGATTACCGGTTTTTTCATACACCTTAAGCTGACGATCTGCGCCTGATCCCTGTTCCAACATCTGATATACGTAATTCACCTCCGTACGGCAATCTAAGTCGTCAACAACATCATCAATAAACTCCAACAGCTCGTTCATCAATTGGTTGAAATGCACTTCTTCCTCCTTGCCGAAATCAATCAGCTTGGCCTCAATGCCCCATCGTGCGGCACGCCATTTGTTTTCGTTCAGAAGTAGTCGTCGGTAGTTCTTAAAAGTCTGATTTTTTTGGTGTAACTTATGTAATTTCGCGACGATACATTGCATTAATGCGGCGATGCAAGTCACTTCATCAACTGTCATTACGACATCACAGATCCTGAACTCTATGGTTGGATAGAAAGGATGCAAACGAATGTCCCACCATATTTTTTTAGCGTTGTCAAGACATTGGGTACGAACCAAAATATCAACAAACTTGTCATATTCGGCTACACTTGCGAAATATGGAGGAATACCTGTTCTGGGAAATTTATCGAACACCTTGCTCCGAAAAGACTTGAAGCCAGTGTTGCGACCTTCCCAAAACGGACTGTTCGTAGATAGTGCGTATAGGTGTGGTAAAAAATAACGGGCGACATTTAAAATTTCAAGGCCTGCTTCACGACTTGGGATGGCTACATGTACATGCATACCAAATATTAGATTGCCTCGGGCGACATCTTTCATCTCTTCGACGATTTCGTCGTAGCGTGGATTAGCGGTTATCAATTGCTCGTTCCATCGCGAACTGGGGTGGGTACCGGCAGCTGCGACTTTGAGGCCTTCATCATCTGCCAATTTGATGATTTGCTGCCTGAGGTAGGAGACCTCATCTCGAACCTGATGTATGTTTTCACATACATTGGTGCCCATTTCAATCATCGACTGGTGCATTTCTTCTTTGATGCGTTCTTGCAGTAGCACCTTTCCTCCATCAATAATTTTTGACATTTGTGATCGAAGCTCGAAGGTATTACCGTCTAAAACTTGAAATTCTTCTTCTATTCCCAGCGTGAATTTATGCATATTTCCTATTTGGTTTGCAGAGGCTACTTAGTCAGTCTTTTTAGGTGCTTTTTTGGACGGAGCCTTTTTAACGGCACCCATTTTTGGCTTCTTACCGGCATTAGCTTTAGCGGGAGATTTAGCGATAGCTTTTTTTTTCGCTGGGGCTTTAGACTTTATAGGTGCCTTTGATTTGGCCTTATCGTCTATATTTACCTCATCAAGTGCCGCTTTCTTGGCCGCAGCCGCTTTTTTCTTGGCTGCTGTAGTTTTTTGAACCTCCCCAGCGGTTTTTAGGTTGACTCGGCCTCTTTTTGGAGCTGTTGGCGCAATCGAATTTTTAACGAAACCGCCCCAAGACGTATTGTTCTGCTTTGAATTATGTGCATTCGCCTTTTCAATCGCATACTTGGCAGAATGCTCTACAATCCAATCAAAATTATCCTTTCCTACGGAATTTAGATCAGCATCAGGGGCCGGATTACAGAAATCAATGGCATAGGGTATTCCATCACGTACTGCAAATTCAACGGTATTGAAATCGTAGCCAAGCGCTTTATTGAGCTTTAAAGTGTAATCGTGAACGGTTTTTAATAATTTTTTTCGGTCTTCTCCGGTTGCTTTAATTTCACTTACATATCGCTCATGGAATGGCTTTCTAGGATCGTATGGCATAATGTGGACATACTTTTGACCCAGGCAGTATACGCGGAAATAATCGTCAAAGACAATCTCTTCCTGTAACATCATCACTAGCTGACCGGTTTCGGAATGGCTTGCGAAAAGTGCGTCGGGATTATCTACCTTATAAACATCTTTCCAACCGCCGCCATCATAAGGTTTCATATAGGCAGGAAATCCGATATAGTTGAATATATAGTCCCAATCTAATGGACCAACCAAGTTTCTAAATGATTTTTCACTCGTGTCGTCGGGCCTTTCGTGAGATGGCAATAAAACCGTCTTTGGTACGGGCACGCCCAATTCCATGGCCAAGCAATTGTTGAAAAACTTCTCATCGGCACTGAACCAAAATGGATTATTTATAACCGCAGTTCCTTTTAACGCAGCATTTTTCAAATACGCACGGTAAAAGGGAACGCCCTGTGACATTCGGTCAAATATGACGTGATACCCGTAATCGATACCTTGTTGAACCTTATCTATTTGAACCGATTCGGCAACTATCTTACCTTTTCCCAATTCGTTTACCTTATCAATAAAGGCCCAAGGAAACGTATCTTCCTGACCGAATAATATACCTACTTTTTTTGTCATAATAGTTTTGTTTTAATTTAATTCTCTTCTTGGATTAGCTAATTGTAAGCTTCAGAAAGAATCTGCTCAATTTGTAAATCCAATTAAACTCGATTCATATAAACCTTCCCGTCTAAGATTCGAAATAGCATACCCTTAGAAAAATCGATCGATATATTCCGGAAACATCATTTTCCAAAGTGGCCAATCATGGGGCGTCCACATTTTTTCATCGTACCAATGATCGATGCCCTTAGCGTTCAAAATACTCGACATATGCAGATTTTTATCTTTGCAGATATCCCAATCAGAGGTACCCAAGACGATTTGCATATGGTTGTATTTCCATCCCTCTTCATTTTGCATAAACTCATCGGGGCAATTATAATAGATGCGCATATCATCACTAAGCTGAGCCATGTTTCTAATATTAAAGGCTGCACTCATACCGACAAAATGGGATACTAAATCGGGAAAACGAAACGCCGTGTTGGCGGCATGAAAACCCCCAAAACTGACCCCTGCAACTGCTATGCGATGAACATGGCACTCCCTTTGAATATACGGAATCAATTCGGATTGCAAAAATTGCATGTATAATTCATAGTTATGAATTTTCTGCTCCGTAATCATGTTATCGTGATAGAACGAAAGCATATCTAAGGTTTCGACATTGTATAACTTGATACGCCCTTCTTCAATATATTTCATGACAGCACCGGTAAGACCAAAATCGGTGTTTTGGGTGTATTGGCCGCCAGAAGACGGAAACATTAGTATTGGGTGACCCCAATGCCCCGTTACCTCAATATTAATATTACGACCAAGGTTGTTGGAATAATACGATATATGCTCGATTTTTGCCATGTTTTAAAAATACTTTAAAATTGGTGGTTTTATTCTGATTTAAGGCGTGCAAAAATAAATTTTTTTGTTCGCATTACCCTATTATTTGTTGGTTTCGTTATACTTGCAGCCCTTTACTTGATGTTATGCATTTTCAATTCGATTTTTTTGGCGGCAAGGGCCGTTTTTTTTCTAGTTATCTCGACCGTACGGTTACTTTCCAGTATATGGTGCCCCCCGAGTATCCCCGATCCAAAATTAGATTCCCCGTTTTATTGATGAACGACGGGCAAGATTTTACGGCGATGAAACTTGAAAAGACCTTTTCTGAGGCCTATGCTAAAAAGTCTGTGACTTCATTTATGTATGTAGGCTTGGAGTGCAATGAGAACCGGATGCACGAATATGGCACTGCGTCAACGGCAGATTTTAAGGGGCGTGGTGGCAGGGCACTAGAATATTCTAAATTTGTCATTGACGAATTTATTCCATTTCTTAAGAAGGAGTTTAAGGTTTCTTCGGATAAAAATGATTGGGTGTATTGCGGGATGTCTTTAGGGGGATTGTCAGCCTTTGATATTGCATATCGCCACTCTAATCTATTCAATAAAATCGGGGTGTTCAGCGGATCGTTTTGGTGGAGGAAGAAGGCATACGTAAAAAAGGATATCGCTGACCGAAGCCGTATCTTGCTCGATGTTATCAAAAATGGAAAATCAGCGCCACACCTAAAATTTTGGTTTCAAACGGGTACTGAAGATGAGCAGGCCGACCGAAATAACAACGGGGTTATCGATTCCATCGACGACACTTTGGATGTTATTAAGGAACTCCGCGCCAAAGGATATTCTTACCCTGGCGATATCAAATATGTAGAAATTAAGGATGGAAGGCACGATTTACCGACATGGGAGAAAATCTTTCCCGAGTTCGTAGAATGGGCTTTCGGAAAGCCTAGAGTTTAAATTGCGTAAAATTATGCAAGTCACTTAATGTAACTACATAGTACTGCTAAATTATATTTGTAGTTTTCATCCACTTTTTGAGCTCATCTTAAATAAAAAAATCTAACGTTTCATTCATCTGCGTCACTTTTTATTTTCTACACCCGTAATATGTTTTTCAAAAAAAGAAGGATTATATAGCAGCTATTTTTCGTATTACTGTATTCTTATCCACTAATTGCCGAATACTTATACTCCAATAGCAATTCGAAGTTAGTATACTCTAAAGCCTTATCGTGAGTTGCCTCTAAAACCACTTGCGGTGCCATTCCCGCTTTTTCGGCTTCAATCCAGCGCGATATGCACAAACACCATTTATCTCCTGGTTTTAAACCCGGGAACTGCCATTCAGGTCTTGGGGTCGAAAGGTCGTTACCCTTCGATTTGGTATATTTCAAAAATTCTTCCGTCATAATCGCGCAGAGCACGTGGGTGCCGACGTCCTGATCACCGGTCTTACAAAAACCATCTCGGTAGTAACCTGTTAACGGGTCGGTGCAGCAGGATTGTAGTTCGGTACCAAGTACGTTTTTCAGAATTTTGTTCATTTTTGGGCAGTTTCGATTATCTCGTAAAAATAAGCATTCAGATCGCTATGAGTTATTGTGCGCCGTAAAACCTGGCATTAGCTATGAAACCACCGAAATGCCGTTCGAGCCAGTCTTAGTTTCCAATCCGACCTTGTTTGCTCCATAACCCCACGAATTGTTTTTTGATTGATTCGGGCTGCAACAGGGTAGGGATAGACACGATTATTCAGTTTGCTTATTGGTATACCTGCGTGTTTCGCCAGTTCCAATTCTTGTACGAGCTCACCGGCCCGGGGCGCAATCATACTACCCGAAATAATTTTCTTGTTCCCTATGGTATCGTTATCATTGAACCAGAGTGAAATGCTACCGTAAGTATATTCCTCAACAATGGCCCGGTCATCATGTTCAAAACTTTGATTTTGCCGATGGTACTTGATACCTTGCTCAAGTAATTTTTCTTCCGTTAATCCAAAATGGGCTACTTGAGGGTCTGTAAATGTAACCCAGCTTAGGTCGTTCCAGGAATTTTTCTTTTTAAATATCGGTATCAATAAGTTGCGCCAAAGCTGTCGTACCATTTTTTCGGCACCATGGGAAAACATATAACTGCCGGCCGCATCACCGATTACATAAACTTTCTTATTTGTGGTCTGTAAATATTCGTCAACTTTGATTTTTCCTTTTTTGGTCAATGCAATGCCGGCTGTCTCAAAATTCATTCCGTTCGTATTAACTGTCCTTCCCACCGAAACCAAAACGGCATCACAGGCAATTTCAAGGCCTTCTTTTTCTTTGGATGTTATATGCGCTTTTCCATCCTTAAAAATTCGAACCTGCGCCCCGTTTAAAATTTGGATGCCTTCTGCCTTAAAACGCGTTTCTAAAATTTCAGATATGTTTTTCGGTTCCTTGTCCAGCAATCGGTCGCCTTGATTTACAATTGTGACTTTTGACCCCAATCGTGAAAACGCCTGCCCCAATTCGCAACCGATGGGGCCTCCACCGATAACAACAAAATTTTCAGGTAGTTTCCGACAGTCAAAAAAAATGGTTTCGTTGGTGTATACTTTTACGGAATCTATCCCCTCGACATCAAGCTTTCTAGGCAAAGAGCCGGTGCAAAGTAGTATGACCCGTGCGCTGTACGTTTCATTATTGACCTTTAGGGTATCTTTAGATTCAAAAGCCGCCTTGCCAATTACGACGTCGATTCCTTTTTTTCTAAGGGCTTTGGCATCCTCAGTGTCTTTGATGACCTTTTGCATCTGGTGAATATGGTCTAAAATACTACCCATATCAGCCTTTCCAGTGAACTGGAGTCCGAATCGTTCTGCAGATTTCGCTTGGTAGAATTGGTTGGCAATATGAATGAGTGCTTTGCTAGGTACACATCCGAAATTTGTACAATCACCACCGAAGTTATCGTTGTTCTTTTCAATAAGTAGGGTTTTTAATCCCAAGACATTCGCGACCCCAGAACTTCCCAGACCTGCACTCCCAGCACCGATTACAATGACATCATATTTTTTCATGGAGCTATTATATAGGGTGAGGAATAAGGTGGACATATCGATTTTACCTCCTCCGGACAAACTATTTCAGCAGTCTAATCTATAGGAAACGGTGAGATTCTTACTCTAGCGAAAATTCTTTCGCTTCTCAGTCCAGATTTTACCAAGAAACGCCGGGAAATATCAACATTGTAAAACTGCCTTCTAGTTATACTTTGACAAAGATTTTTCGCTTGTAAAGTACGTATGCAAGAACACAGTAAAATGTGACTACCGTAAGACCATATAATAGGGAAGATAGTTGTAACGACATAAAATCGTGCACGTAAATGGTATCGAAAAGCCATCCATGCAGCGAAGTGTCTCCATCGACCTTGACCATACCCATGATTTTCGATATGAAACTGGACAGAAAATATAAGATTATGGCATTTGCCCCGGCATAGCGGAATATGCTGCCAAATGTAATCCCTTTAACGTCTGTAAGATAATATATGAGTGCCAGGATAAGATTTGCCCATCCGGCAGTGACCAGAACGAAGCTACTGGTCCACAAAGCCTTGTTGATAGGAAATACTACGTCCCAAAGATATCCAAGAATCAATAGCGAGCCCCCAAGCCCCAGTAAAATAGTTTCCTTTTTGGGCTGTTTCGAAGTCAAAATCAACCCCGTAAAAATGCCCAATAGCGAGCTTACTATCGAGGGAATGGTGCTGAGCAGGCCTTCGGGGTCATAGTCTTCTTTATAGTTGTGAGTGCCAAATACCTGCACATCCATATAGTTGGCCAGATTGTTCGGGGCCCGGTCAAAAGTAGACTCTAAACCGTTTACGGGAATAAAGCCCATCAGAAGCCAATATCCAACTAATAAAACTACTGAAATACCGATTAAGGTCTTCCAATTACAATTAATAAATAGTATAGAGGCAAAGAAGAACACAACACCAATGCGTTGCAATACACCTGGAAATCGTATGTCGGAGAAATCTTTAATAAATGGAAAAGTCAGTGTAAACGCACCGAGAAAAAGGCCTAAGCCAATCAGTTTTAAAGCACGGAAAGTAATTTTTTTGTAGGTACTTGCATCGACCGCTTTGTTTTTGTAGGCGAATGCAATTGAAGTGCCGACGATAAATAGAAAAAAGGGGAATACAAGGTCTGTCGGCGTATACCCGTGCCATTCCGCATGTCTAAACGGCGGAAATACAGCCGCCCATGTACCGGGTGTATTGACCAATATCATCAATACAATGGTCATACCCCGGAAGATATCTACAGAGAGAATACGGTCTTTCATCGTAAAGATTGTTCGTTTTGAAAAATATAAAATGTTTATAATAGTACTACACTAACAAGCATTGAAGTTTTGAAAGTAATCTTGCAGGTGAGTCTGTGCCTCTATATTTATAATCCGTTCTGATCAAATATATGCGTTATAAAATATTAGTCTTCATCTTGTTCCACGCCTTAATAAGTAGAATAGCGGCAACAATCGCTATTCCGCTAAGCACCATCGCCGAAGTGGTACGGCCGTAAATCCAATAACCCGTTGCGAACATAATACTATAAATAAGAACGCAACCGAGCAACATCGCCGTAATACCTTGGGGTACACTCCATTTTTCACCTTTGTCTATCATCTCTCCATCAGCCTCAGCCTCATTAACAACTTTTGACCAACCAGGACCACCGGGTTGTATTCTTTTATAAAAAGACCTTAATACCTGCGTTGACTCTGGTTGCGTTATAAATGTCGCCGTCAACCAGATTGCGGAAGTTACGACAACAACAAAAGGGTATTCTGCCCAATTGGGGAAAACACCGGTGTCTATATCAAAAAGAAAGGTTCCGAGAGAAGTGGTCTTTAATAGTATAGATAAAATACCAGATGCAAACATGGCGGTAATCTCGCTCCATGCGTTAATTCGCCACCAAAACCAACGTAAAATAAAAATCAGCCCTGTACCCGCCCCGAAGGTGAGTAGAATATCGAATATTTGCAATGCATTTTCCAAAGCTAGGGCCAAAACCGCACTCAGGACCATTAAAACTACCGTCGAAATTCTTCCGACAGCGACCATTTGTTTTTCCGTAGCCTGGGGATTGACCTGTTGTTTGTAAAAATCAAAGACAATATAAGAGGATCCCCAGTTCAGTTGTGTAGAAATCGTACTCATGTAAGCAGCTACCAAAGATGCCAAAACAACTCCTAGAAGACCGCTGGGCAACTTAGTCAACATAGCGGAATATGCCAAATCTTGACCCAATTTACTTTCCGCAATATTGGGGAAAGCTTCTTGTATACTAGCGATATCAGGATAGACTATTAAAGAAGCCAAAGCCACTAAAATCCACGGCCACGGCCTTAAGGCATAGTGCATAATATTGTAGAAGAATGTGGCTCCTATGGCGTGGTTTTCATCTTTTGCCGCTAACATTCGCTGCGCAATATATCCGCCGCCGCCAGGTTCGGAACCAGGATACCACGAACTCCACCATTGCACCGCCAATGGAATAACAAAAAGCATAACCAGAGTATTCTTGCTATTAAAATCAGGGAGAATATCTAACTTTCCTTTGACATTCTCATGATTAATAAGTGCCTGAATGCCTCCGACCTCCGGAATATTCACAAGATAATACGCTGCACCAATTGCACCGGACATGGCTACAAAAAATAATACAAAATCAGTATATACGACTCCTTTGAAACCTCCTAGCGCACTGAAAGTAACGGTTATAAGGCCCGCGCCTACCACCGTTTCCCAAGGCTCGAGCCCCAACATGATACCTCCTATTTTTATAGCGGCCAAAGTAACCGATGCCATGGTAATTATATTGAAAAGGGCACCTAGGTATATAGCCCGAAACTTTCGTAGAAAGCTAGCTGCCTTTCCCCCATAACGCATCTCATAGAATTCCAAATCCGTATTAACATTCGACCTTCTCCAGAGTTTGGCATATATAAATACTGTCAAAAGGCCAGTTAGCAAAAACGCCCACCAAACCCAGTTACCGGATACTCCGTTGGTTCGAACGATGTCGGTTACTAAATTCGGCGTATCCGTAGAAAAGGTAGTAGCCACCATCGAAAGACCTAAAAGCCACCAAGGCATGGTTCGCCCAGACAGAAAAAACTCCGTCGAATCTTTACCTGATTTTTTTGATACAAATACCCCAATGCCTAATACAATAGAGAAAAATACAATGATAAAACTGTAATCGAGTGTTGATAATTCCATAGAGGTCAGCTATTTATTGTTGACAGTATTAAGCAAAAAACGAAAAGTTAGGTTTTGCCTTTAACTTAGCTACTTTTTTTAAAGCTTATTTTGCCAACTTTATCTTAATGGCTAAAGGTATTATTTTTTAAGATACTTTTGCTTTACAACCGTTAAACCTATTTTTTGTTTTTAGGCGAAGATTTTGACATATCGATAACTGCATGGGCATTTGCTATCGCCGCTGCATTTATAGTCGGGCTTTCGAAGTCAGGCATTAAGGGTATTGCTATTGTCAATGTAACCCTGATGGCACTCGCGTTCGAAGCCAAGGCATCAACAGGTTTGGTTGTTCCCCTACTTATTGTCGGCGATATCATTGCAGTTATATATTATCACCGTCATGCCAATTGGTGGTATATTGTTCGCTTCTTGCCCTGGGTGGTAATCGGTATTCTTTTCGGAGTTTATATTGGGAATGACCTTGACGAGGGAGTCTTTAAAATTTATATGGCTGTCATTATTTTAGTTAGTGTCGGTATGATGTATTGGTGGGACCGTCGAAAATCAAGTTCGGTACCTACGCATTGGGCCTTTGCGGGGCTCGTAGGCACACTCGCTGGTATCACCACTATGATAGGTAATCTTGGTGGGCCTTTCAGCAACCTTTACTTTTTAGCCATGCGGGTTAAAAAAAACGAATTTATCGGTACTGCGGCATGGCTCTTTCTTATTATTAACCTTATCAAACTTCCCTTTCATATTTTTGTTTGGAAAACTATTAATGCCAACACATTGTTATTCAACCTACAGTTGGTGCCCGGTATCCTTTTGGGTATTTTGGTAGGAGTGCAACTACTCAAAATCATTAAGGACGATTTCTATCGCAAAATGATTTTAGTGCTTACGGGTCTTGGTGCAATCATGATTATGATACGCTAACTCCAACAGCAAAAAGTCCAAATTCAACACACAAAATAATACTTCGTAAAAAGCATATTGAAATCGCTCCGATATTCTCCGTAACTGCCGTTCATATGGTACTTTACAGTTAAAATTTATTTCGTCAGAAGAATGTGGTCAGTGTATAATTTCAAAAAGTTTTTAGAATAATTAAGATAAGTTTTGCCATACTAAAATTGACTGTCATGTACTATAATTGTATATTGGACTTGATATTCGGTGGTACATAGCTCGAAATCAGCCTTGTCTTTGTCACTTTACGTTACAATGATCATTGCCAGTATGATATTCTGTTAAAAGCGTGGTTTATCCGACCAATGCCATACTAAACGACTAATTGAAGCGTTCGCTAATTATATGAAGCATTTGTTCACATATTTAGGAATTTTAATAATGGTCTGCTCCTGCAGTACCCTAGGCATTGGGAATAAATCGAATAAAAACTTAAAAGATGACGGCCTTGCCGGTAGTCCGAAGGCCTATGATAGACTGATTACAGAAACTGCTGCTACTCAAAAAGGACTCTTTGATGTACATCGTGTAGGCGACAAGTATTATTTCGAAATTCCTGATAGTCTTTTAAACCGTGAAATGCTTGTAGTTACCCGGTTTATAAAAACCCCGTCAGGCGCCAAAAATTATGGGGGTGAGAAAATTTCCGAAAATACCGTAACTTTTGAAAAAGGGCCTTCCAACAATATTTTTTTACGAATATCTACCCTAGTCAGTACGGCCAACGAGAACGATGCAGTTTCAAAAGCCGTAAAAAACTCGAATGTTACTCCTATTTTGGAAGCTTTTGACATCAAGGCGACTAACGATGTTGCTTCTTCGCAAGTTATCGACGTAACCAACTTTATAAATGGTGAAAACCCCCTATTAGCCTTAGGGAGTGATCAAAAGGATGATTACAAATTGACATCTTTAGAAAAGGATAAATCGTACATCAAGGAAATCAACACCTTTCCGATGAATACCGAAATCAAAACGGTAAAGACTTACAAGGCCAAATCGGGATCAGACAAACGAAAAGAACTTCCAGCAGCGATCTTAGCTGGTGTGGTTACCTTGGAAATCAATAATTCCTTTATCCTTCTACCCAAAAACCCAATGCGAAAAAGGTTGTACGATGAGAGGGTCGGTTATTTTGCGAGTTCCTATCTAGAGTACGGAGATCAACAACAAAAAGTAGATCGCAACACCTATATTCATAGATGGCGTTTAGAGCCAAAGGCTGAGGATTCCCTAGCTTGGCAGCGCGGTGAACTTGTAGAGCCTAAAAATCCTATTGTTTATTACATTGATCCTGCCACCCCAAGAAAATGGCGGTCATATCTTATTCAAGGTATCAATGATTGGCAAGTAGCCTTTGAACAGGCAGGATTTAAAAATGCTATCATAGGTAAAGAATGGCCTCACAATAACCCTAACATGAGTCTGGAGGATTCAAGATTCTCAGTCTTACGATATTTTGCTTCACCTTCCAAAAATGCATACGGACCAAATATTGTAGACCCCCGTAGCGGTGAGATTCTAGAAAGCCATATCGGATGGTACCATAATTTGATGAGCCTATTGCACAGTTGGTATATGGTTCAAGCTGGTGCCGTAGACGAGCGTGCCCAGCATATGGAGTTTGAAGACGAATTAATGGGCGAGCTGATTCGCTTTGTAGCTTCTCACGAAGTAGGCCACACACTTGGTTTACGACATAATATGGGCGCCAGTTCTGCTACTCCCGTAGAGAATTTAAGGAATGCCGAATGGCTGAAAAAAAATGGCCATACTAGCTCTATTATGGACTACGCGCGTTTCAATTACGTAGCACAGCCCGAAGACAGTATACCTACTGAAGATTTAATGCCGAGAATTGGGGATTATGACAAATGGGCCATTCAATGGGGCTATTCAAAATTTCCCAAACAGATGGACATATCCGAAGAAAAAGAACTTCTGAGTCAAATGGTGGTCGATAGTGTTTCGAACAACCCGAGGCTATGGTTCGGTGGTGAGGGGCGTGATTTTGATCCACGCTCGCAAACTGAAGACCTTGGAGATGATGCCATGGAAGCAAGTATGTACGGCATTCTTAATTTACAGCGCATCGCACCTTACTTAAGAAAATGGACCAAAGAAAAAAATAGTGATGACTATGCCAATCTAGATCAAGTCTACAAAGACCTGGTCGATCAGTATAAAGACTATATTTTTCACGTAGCGCAGAATATCGGCGGCATTTATGTAACCCCCAAAACTATGGGCGAGGAAGGTGAGATTTATCTCCCCGTAGACAAAATGAAACAAAAGCAGGCCTTGGTATTTCTAAACGATTACATATTCAAGGAGCCCAGATGGTTATTGCGAAAGGATATTTTAAATGCGATTCAATCTCCACAGTCGAAGGAAGCAGTTACCAAAACTATGGAAAGTGTCATGTTGAACCTTCTTGGTGGTAGTCGCCTCAGCCGTATGACCTTTATAGCTGAACGCTATGAAGATGAAGATCCTTATACACCGGAGGCTTATATGGATGACCTTGCCCAAGTCGTTTGGGGTGATATGAATGTTTTTTACCAAACCAACGCTTATCGAAGAAAGCTTCAGAAATCATACGTTTCAAATTTGATTGCACTTTATAAGCCCGACGAGGCGGTCGGTTTAGTTGGTGGTATATTGGCCAAATTATCGGAAGGCTATACGGTAAATACCGATGTGCGATCGCTAGCTTTAGATAATCTTCTGACCCTGCAGGGAAAAATCAAGCGTACACTACCGGTAATGACCGACCGATTAACCATAGCACATCTAAACTACCTAAAACGGGAGATTGCTTCTGTGGTAGGTGAAACGAAAGATGTTGACCCCTTATTTATTCCTTTCCGAAGAGATGTTTCAATTCAAGAGGGTGGCGGACAGTAAGATTTAGGTCTTTTAAAATGTACTTAAATCCTATTTAATTAAAGAGATGGCACTGCGTCAATTAGTATACCGTCATCAATTAAAAATCTATTACCCCTAACCCAGGAACATCCGACGGATACAAAACTCCTTTTTCAAGACGGAACATTCCTTCAAAAGGGTCGTCGACTATATCTAAATGCCCGTCGAGATCGGCAAAATGAATATTTGGCCTTGAGAGTGCAAAGTGCAATCCTGCGGAAATTCCGAGAGCACATTCGTCATTACAACCAATCATACTTTCTAGTCCGGCCGCCTTTGCTACAGAATTGATATGCTTGGCTTCCGAAATCCCCCCAACCTTCATCAACTTTATATTCACCATATTGACGCGTTCGTTCTGCGCCAGACGAAAGACATCGGTGAGGGTCTTTAAGCTTTCATCGGCCATCACGGGAATGTCGACCTGAAGTGTTACTTGGCCTAAACGCTCCTCTTTTTCCATTTTAGTAGGTTGTTCAAAAATTTCGATACCGATGTGTGCCGTTGCTTTGACAAAGGTTACCGAATCTACAACCGAATAGCCTTGGTTACCATCAAATCGCAAAGTGATATGCGGATGTCTTTCATGTAGTCGGGTCATTTTTTCAATATCCTCGAGCATACTGTGGCCTCCCTTTATCTTTAATATAGAAAACCCTTGCTGCACAAATCTATCGGCCTGTCGAAGGGTTTCCCCAACGGGAAGTATTCCAATGGTAATACTTGTCGGAATACTTTTTCTATATCCCCCTAGAAACTGGTACAACGGTACGTCCGCTTTTTTGGATATCAAATCGTACAGAGCCATATCGACCATGGTCAAAGAAGATGCTTTTTTACCTAAATGGGCTTTTAGCTCCATCAATATAAGCGCATACGTAAAGGGATTTTTACCTATCAAATAAGGGATGATTATACTTTTGATCGCCTCCTCTACCTCTTCGGGATACTCGCCCGTAACAGATTTATCGGGCGACCCGCAGCCGTATCCTACTAGAGCCCCGTCAGTTTCCAATTTTAGAATGAAATTTGTACTCTTGCCAATAGTCTCGTAAGCGATGGTGTAGGGTTCGCTTAGTTTGAGGTCAAGACGCTCGTAAGATATTTTGGTGATTTTCATAGTTTTTCGCTCAAAATTTCGATGAGCCCTTCTACACCGTACTTAAGCACATCGAACGCCGGTAATTTGGTTTCGAGCGTAATCTGCTTACAGGCCTCTAAAATTTCGTCTTCCACCATATCTTCGTGGTTCACGGTAATAGCAATTACTTTCTTTCCGGAAATCACCTCAATAGCATTGATCTGTTCTTTTAAGGAATGCATTTTATACCCAGGGAATCCATCATATTCCTGTCTCTTCGGAGCATGTTGTAAAACGACATAGTCTGGCCTACCTGCGGCCAATATCTCAAAACCGCCGGGATAGGCGGGGTTCATTAAACTGCCTTGGCCCTCGATGACGATGACATCGGGTTTTTCATTTTTGAAGGCGCTGACCACGGCATGCTCAATTTCACCGGATACGAAATCGTTGATACAACTGTCCATAACCATACTATATTTGGCGCCTTGCATCCAAGCGGTTTGGCCAGTGCCTATCATTTCGGCTTTTAAACCAGACTTTTGGAAACCGTGGACCAACAACCAAGCTGTGGTGCGTTTTCCCAAAGCAGAATCTGTTCCGAGTACGGCAAGTTTTAGGCAATCTACCTTTTCAATGTCTCCCGTGAAAAAGTGTAATTTATCGCGGTCTGGGGTTTTTCGAACATCCCGAATACGGCAGTTGTTCTCAGCGGCAATCTGCATCAACACTGCATCGTTGGTTAAGAAATCGTGTAGCCCACTATCGATGTTCCACCCCATTTGTAAAGCTTTTTTTAAGGTTGCTTTAGCTTCATTGGGCAAACGTCCTCCATCAGGGGCTAGACCGATGACCAAAGATTTTGGCAAGTTGTTATCGGACCTCAGTTTTTCAATGGCAGCCTCAAAATCCTTAAAAATTGGAATGCCATTGGGCTTCCCATCAAGTACCTCGCCTGCATCCTGGCCGGCATACGTTGTATCTAAAACGCCTACTACTTCATAGCGTTCCGTGAAACGCACTAGACCGTGAGCCGTTTTTCCATTAGGCGTGTTAAAAGCACCATCGCAATAAACGAGAGCTTTTCCATCAATAGAATCTTTCATGTTATTTTAATTTTTTGCGGTCAGAACCGCTACATAGCGGCCTGGTTCGAAATTCATTTTTGAATCTAACTCTAGAAGGGCAATTAGTCCTGCAGTAGCAGCAGGAAGTATGCGAAAGCCTTCCTTTTTGGCTAAGATTGCCGTCATTTCCCTTAATTTCTTATCACTAATGTTGAAAGCTTCACCTTTTGATTCCTTTAACGCATATAATGCTTCCTCTCCATCGAAGCTATGCCAATTTATTAGCGGTTCGTTATACTTGGTCTCTTTAATGCTATCGGGGTCTAAGTCTTTGCAATAGTCCAAACCATGTAAAAACGATTGAACAATTGGATTTTTTCGGGTAGACGAAGCTGCAATCATTTTTGGGATTCGGGAGGTTTTCCCCCTCTTATACAAACTAACAAAACCCCGATAAATACCTGCGAACAACGTGCCATTGGATACAGGTACGGCACAATACTCGGGAGCATCGCCCAACTCTTCAAAAATTTCCAAGGCTATCTGCGAATAGGCCGATATTTGCAGTGGTGTATTCGAACCGCCCGGGTTAGCATCGTACCATCCATTCTTTTTGGCCAATTCGCTACTTGCTGTCACTACATCTTCATAACTACCGGGCAGCCTAATGATTTCTGCCTGTAAACCTTCCATCTCGGAAACACGCTCGGTATGATAGGTCTCTGGAATATATATCTTACACTTAATTCCAGCAAGATTTGCTGCCAAGGCCATAGCAACACCATAGTTACCGCAAGTTGCAAGCGCTACCGCTTCAAATTCACGACGTAGGGCGTCATATACCTGCGCAAATGCAATCCGGTCCTTTTGTGTTCCGGTAGGGTTGTCACCCTCGTACTTAATATACAATTGACGTATACCAAATTCCCGCTCTAAAGTTTTTGCGCGTTGTAAACGGGTATCGCCAACTTCCAGGTTGATGATATCTTCGTAAGATTCTAACCGGTCTACCAAAGACTTTTTGGAATCCCTTACAAGCTCTCCCAAGCTCTCGGCTTCAGCAGAAACTTTATTTTCAGACGTCTTGACGCCATCTTTTAAATCCATTCACTCGTAGATTATCATATCAAATGTAGTGTAGATTTCAACGTCATAGCAAAAAAACAAACCGATGATCGAAACGACCATCGGTTTGTTTAAATTTTCTGTTTAAAGGCCTTAACCTATTCACATTTATGCCGTTTATAGCCCAGGAATTGCCTCCATTTTCCCATTCTTCAACTTTCCTAGAACGGTAACATCTTTGGTCTTTTTGTATTCCTCAATGGCCATTATCAATTGCTGTTTGGTCTCCCGAACGATTTTTATTCCTGATTTTTGATTTTTGTTGCGGACTTCAATATAATATCCATCGCGGAGTTCCGTTGGCTTTGTAGCTGGTCTTCCCATAATTACTTATTCTTTAATGTTTCTACTACGAATTCCGACTTTGATTTGGTTTGTATCGATTTGGTCTGATTACCGAACTCAATTATTTCGGGCCTTACGTTTACATGGAATTCGCTATAAACATAATCAAATAAAGCTAAAAATTTAAAGGTTAAAGGGTTAAGCTAAAGTTAAAATATAAAAAATATTTTAACACCACTTTTTTTTACCTCCAATTACACATTAACTTCTCCTCAAATAGCCTACTCTCACTACGATTGCAAAACATTGCCATATCTTTTACTCGAGCCTAAAAATTCTTCGGGAATAGGTATGGAAATGATAAGCTACACTTGCTTTTTCTATTCCTCTTTGACAAAATTCTTTTTTAACCTTGTAGGACTATCGGGAACTTTATTTATCAACTTCTTTTTGCCATTTTTTTTAATGAGGTCAAAAGCATCGTAAAGTGTACCGGTCGGTGTATAAGCGCCGTATTTTAGGGTATCTTTAGAAACCGTAATTATTTGGAACAACTGGGTGAACTCGCCTCTTCGCACCATCCAATCACGGTCTTTGGAATCGTACATCTTCGGTCCACTAACAGATACCGCGTATACGGTTCCAGCATTCTTCACTACGGTCAGGCCCTTGCCCTCATTTTCCACATATCCCCTTGCGTAGGTGTGGTCATGGCCCTGCAAGACCAAATCGATTTTATATTTATCGATAATCGGCTTCAGACCTTCCCTGAGTTCTTTATTGTCCCTACCCTCAGCAGTTGAAAAAATAGGATAATGCATCGTAATGGCCGTCCATTTTTTAGTATTGCCCTTTAATACGGAGTCTAGCCACTTTGTTTGGGCCTCACGTGCTTCTGGATTACCGATAAAAGCCTGGGCATCTATAGAAATTAATTTCATGCCTTGATAGTCCAGGGTATAGCATGTTTCTTTCAGGGCTTCGAGCGGCGCGTTTTCGGGCAGGGTAAATTGAGGCCGCCATAATGCGGATAGCTCATTGTCTCGGTATTCGTGATTGCCCGGGGTCATCATACTGGGAATGGTGGCATGAATAAAACTGCCCGCATAGAACCATTCTCCCCATTCAAGGTTCGCGTCCCTATCATTGATAAGATCGCCTGCATGTAGCATGAAATTTACCTTTGGAAACTGCCTATACGAGTTTCGTACAACACGTGACCAAAGTGATTTTACGTTGTTCTGGGCATCCCCGAAATAAATAAAACTAAAGGGATTTTTCATATCGGTACCCGCCGTGGTAAACTGGAACCATTCACTCCAATAGTTGTTATCGTTCGCGTCGTGTCCAACCCTGTAGACATAGGTGGTCAGCGGCTGTAAACCAGAAATAACGGCCGAATGATAGGCTGCCTTAACTAAAGGTTCATTGCTGTTTTGGTTTTCAAACAGTTGTGTCTTTGCGGAAATGGTACGTACTTCCCCCAGCAAAAACTCCGGTCCATCGGTAGCAACGGCAATTTGTACCACGCCGGAGTCTACTTGCTGTTCGGTACGCCAATTGACCGCAAAACTATGGGCGGGGTCAATGCTAAGGTTCGCTATAACTCGATCTGGTGTCTTTGACGGGTACAATAGCTTGTGACCGGCCACAGAATCATGCCCAACATAATGGCTATGGCCATGTGCGTCGGATACATCAGATTCTTGCCCACGCAGTGTAAATGTTATGAGGCACAATACGATAAAAGCCAGCTTGCTATTTTTTATTTCCATAATAGGCATTGGTTTTTCCAAATTTATTCTTTGTTGACTTGAAAACCAACTTTCTGGCAGACTCGTAACTCAAACACAACATTGGCCTGAAAACAATAAGCCTTTTATATATTCAGCTATTTAGACCTCTATTTCCAAAGTAGGGGGTATCTATATTATTAGGGATAAAACGCTATTTTTGGTAGAATATCCATCCAAATATTCCTTTATGAACTATGTATGTTCGTTTTTTTTGTCGCTAACGGCTTTGACATGTACTGCCCAGTCAGCAAAACTACCTCAAGTGATACCCATAGACCATCCCGCAATAGTAACCCAAGAATTTATTTATGAACTAAAAGATGCGCTAACTCCCGAATGTCATGCCTCGACCGTAGAAGTCAGTAATGAGACCGTTGTAGCATCTTGGTTTGGGGGCACAAAGGAAAGAAATAAGGATGTAGGAATTTGGATTTCCCGTAATGCCAATGGAGATTGGTCGACGCCTGAAGAAGTTGCTAACGGTATTCAGGAGGATGGCACGCGCCACCCATGTTGGAACCCTGTTCTTTTTAAACCTGAAGGAGAACCTCTGTATCTTTTTTATAAGGTTGGCCCCAGCCCTCAAGAATGGTGGGGACTTTATATGACCTCAAAAGATGACGGTCAAACCTGGTCTGAACCTGTAATGCTTCCCAAAGGGATTTTAGGCCCTATAAAAAATCAACCAATACAATTGAAAAACGGAACCATTCTGTCGCCTTCCAGCAACGAGACCGTTTCAGGCGAGTGGACCATCCACATAGAACATAGTAACGAAGACGCCCAGAGTTGGTCATCTTCGGGCCCTCTCGATGACCCCTCGGAATTCGGGGCCATTCAACCCGTAATCTTGAACTATGGTAATGGCAAACTGCAGTTGCTCAGCCGAACCAAAAACAATGTAATCGCAGAAAATTGGTCTGACGATAACGGGAAAAACTGGGATGCGATGAAGGCCACGTCGCTGCCTAATCCGAATTCCGGCATCGATGGCGTAACCTTAAAAGATGGCCGCCAGCTTTTGGTCTATAACCCTACAGAAAAAAATTGGGGCGACCGGGTACCTTTACGCCTAGCAATTTCCGAAGACGGACAAAAATGGAATCGTGTTCTCGACCTAGAACCCGTGCGTAAAACAACGGACAGGGAAGGTGAAGAATACTCATATCCGACAGTTATGCAAGCGCAAGATGGCATGATTCATTTGGTCTATACTTGGAATCGAAAAACCGTGAAATATCTTGTTCTGGACCCTGCTAAGCTTGTCTCGAAATAACTTCAGTGATTGAATAAAAGCATTGATTGACGATACAAACGCAGCATTATTTGAAAATATGGGAAGACAAGATGGTCAAGTCCACCTGATTTACATGGGCGACCTATCCGAACAAAAGATTGCGGGACATACCACATCGCCGAATACCGTCGATTGGGACAACAACGTACTGCCAGACTTACTTTTAGGTGTAGAAGACGGTCATCAATATTATTTAAAAAACCAGCGATAAATGGAAAAGTTGCCAAAAGGATTATGGCCGGTAATGTTGACCCCTCTCGACAGTTCGAATCAACTCGATTTACATGTACTAGAGCAACTCACCGAGTTTTATATCGCCAGTGGTGCAAACGGTCTTTTTGCCAATTGCCTTTCAAGCGAAATGTTTCAACTTACCGATAAAGAGCGTTTGCAGATTACAAAGACTGTCGTGGAAACTGTAAAGGAAAGAATACCCGTTATCGCCACAGGATCATTCAGCGACGATATGGATATATCTGCGGATTTTATTAAAAAGATATATGATACCGGTATTAAGGCAGTTGTCATAAGTACGAACCAACCTTGTAACGAACGGGAAAAAGATGACATCTTTAAGCGTAAGATGGAAGTCTTATTAAACAAAACGGGAACCATTCCCTTGGGCCTGTATGAATGTCCGGTACCTTATAAAAGACTAATGGTTCCCGAAACCTTGGCGTGGCTTGCCAATACGGATAGGTTTCTTTATCACAAAGACACTAGCTGCGATCTTGACGACATAAAAACAAAAATCGAATTAACGCGAAATACCAGTCTAGGTATATATAATGCACATGTGCCCACTGGTGTAGAATCTATGAGATATGGTGCTAGAGGAATTTCCCCAATCGGCGCTAACCTATATCCGGAACTTTTTAGCGCCCTAATTGCACGTTTAGATAATCCTGAAAAACAAAAGGAAGTCGAAAAACTGAACGATGCGTTAAACATGATGGATACGATAATACATCATAACTATCCGTATGCGGCCAAACTCTTCCTTCAAAAAAGAGGATTTAAAATTGATACCCAATGTAGAGTGCCAAGAGTTCGGATGAAACCCCACGACCTTAATAAATTGGAAACTGTTATGAACGTTTTCAATCAATTATCCCAAGAATTGAATATTACCGTTCTCAAGTTTTCATAAGAAAGTCTATAGTATGTAAACCATCTCAAAATGAAAAAACTATTTTTTATCTTCTTTTGTATACCCAACCTGTTCTTCTCACAATCATCAATGCGATTGCCAGACATTCTTGGCGACCATATGCTACTGCAAAAGGATTCAGAGGTCAATTTCTGGGGATGGGCCAATCCACGTTCAAAAATTCGCATTATTGCTGACTGGAACACCGATACCATTCAAACGTCAGCAAGCAACATGGCAAAATGGGAAACCCTTCTAAAAACACCCAAGGCCGGCGGACCGTACACAATTCAAGTATTATCGGAAGATGAATCCATAAGCATTAAGAATGTGATGATCGGTGAACTATGGATTTGCTCTGGGCAATCGAATATGGAATTTAGTGTAAACAATGGTGTGATTGATGCCGAAGCCGCTATGCCTGATAGTGAAAATGCAGATATCCGCTTTTTTTTCATTGAAAAGGCAACTGCGGCGTTTCCGCAAGACGAACTCACTGGACACTGGGAAGTTTGTAGCCCTGAAAGTATGCGTAAATTTAGTTCGGTCGGTTATTTTTTCGGAAGAAAACTGAACGAAGAACTGAATACGCCTATCGGACTCATTAATTCTAACTGGGGAGGCACTCCGGTAGAAACTTGGATGCCAAAAGATGCTATTGAAAATGTAAATAAAATCCAGGCCGAAGTCGAATTCTTAAATGACAGCGAAGGCTGGCCCCGTGATATTGCCTCAACCTATAATGCCATGATCCATCCAATCACAAAAATGGGGATTGCAGGTGCTATATGGTATCAAGGGGAATCGAATACTCCGAACGCAAATACCTACGCAGAGCTTTTTACCACAATGATTAAGGGGTGGAGGCTGAAATTCCAAAACGATTTTCCTTTTTATTATGTACAGATAGCTCCTTTTCAAGGATATGGCGTCCCTTTTAGTGCTGCCTTGGTGAGGGAGCAACAACAAAAGGCGTCATCGCTTGAAAAAACCGGAATGGTGGTAATTTCAGATTTGGTAGACGACCCCGACGATATCCATCCCAGATACAAAAAAGAAGTAGGAAATCGATTGGCTAATCGGGCTTTGGCGGAAACCTATGGTCAAGAATCAACGAAATACAAATTTGCAACCTTAAGGGAACAAAAAATTGAAAAAGGTGCCATTAGAATCTTTTTTGATAATATAGATGGGGGCATTTCTATTAAGGGTAAACGTATCGATGCCCTAGAAATCGCAGGTGAGGATGAAAAATTTTATCCGGCCAACGCTAAAATCGACGAAAAGAGCAACACGCTTTTGGTAAATGCCAAACAAGTAAAAAAGCCAATTTTCGTGCGATACATGTTCGGCAATGGAACTATCGGCAACCTTTTCGACAAGTCGGACCTACCTGTAGCTCCTTTTCGAACGGATAAGGTTATTTACGATTTGTCTACAAATCGACCAAAATAACATTAGCACACAATATACTCAAAAAAATGAAGGATGATTTTTTAGTATGAGTAAAGCATGAATTTCATAGACCTAATCGTATTTTTTATTTATATCATCGGTATCGCAATATTCGGTGGGTCTTTTTTTAAAAAAAGTAGAACTTCCGCTTCGTACACTGTGGGCAACAACAATATCCCGGGATGGGTGGTTACCATGTCGATCTTCGCCACTTTTGTCAGTAGTATCAGTTACTTGGCCCTTCCCGGAAATGCTTTTCAAAGCAACTGGAACGCATTTGCCTTCAGTCTCTCGTTGCCCATTGCCTCGGTTATAGCTGCAAAGTATTTTGTACCATTGTACAGAAGGGTCAATAGCCCATCTGCATATACGTATATGGAACAGCGTTTCGGTCCATGGGCGCGAATGTATGTTTCACTGTGCTATTTGCTTACACAATTGATGCGCATTGGTACGATACTATACCTTCTTGCCCTAACCCTGAACGCCATTACGGGTTGGAACATTACCATAATTATAATATTCACCGGTGCTGTAGTTGCCCTCTATTCTATGTTGGGCGGTATATCGGCAGTACTATGGACGGATGCCATTCAGGGTATTATTCTGATTGTCGGCGCCATTGCATGTGTTGCCTATATTCTATTTTCAATGCCGGAGGGCCCTGAACAGGTTTTTGAAATTGCTACGGAAAATAATAAATTTAGCTTAGGTAGTTTCAACGCTAGCTTGGCCAGTCCCACCTTTTGGGTTGTCTTTGTCTATGGTATTTTCATCAACCTTCAGAATTATGGGATAGACCAAAATTATGTACAACGCTACATGGCCTCGAAAAGTGAAAAGGAAGCTAAAAAATCGGCTTTGATCGGGGGGCTACTGTACGTGCCCATTTCTGCACTTTTTCTTTTTATTGGGACTTCCCTTTTTGCATATTACGATACCGTGGCAACACTTCCCTTAGAATTACAGGATCTTACAAAAGGCGACCGTGTTTTCCCGTATTTCATCGTCAATGTGCTTCCTGCCGGATTGAGCGGATTACTCGTAGCATCCATTTTTGCGGCAGGGATGAGCACGATTTCTACCAGTTTCAATAGCTCAGCGACCGTATTCCTGACCGATTACTACAACAAATATTTCACGAAGATAGCTTCGGATACAGAAGGATTGCGCGTGCTGTACATTTCTTCCGCGATTATAAGCATTATTGGCATCGGTATCGCTATTGCCATGATAAACGTGAAGAGCGCTTTGGATGCATGGTGGAAACTGGCCTCTATATTCAGCGGCGGTATGCTTGGATTGTTTTTATTGGCACTGTTTTCAAAGACCAACAATGTTATCGGTGCAATATCTGGGGTGGTAGTGGGTGTTTTGGTTATAATGTGGATGAGCCTCTCTCAGGTTTTTCTTGGACCTGAAGCCATAGGCAACGACTTTCATGCTTACTTGACCATTGTAATGGGCACTGCCGCTATATTCCTGGTCGGTTTTTTGATTTCCATTTTTGTTTCCTGGAAAAAAAAGGTATAAAATATATTGCCTAACATAATCGCTCCGATATGTGCTTTATTTATTTTTCTAATGGCCATTGAATTAAAAAACTAATATACTTCAGGATTAAAGCTGCTGTTATGAGCTGTGATAATGTATAGTTAAACATGTAGTCCTTGACCGTACTATTGTCTGAGCCTAGGTTTATCTAATCAAATTTTCTTCTAGCAAATCGGAATGTTTCAAATCAAACTGAATTATATCCTTTCGTTGCGCATATGTTGTATTTAACTATCGAAATAGGCTATTTATTTAATAAATCACTCGATACAACCGAAGCAAATGCACTTGGTTCTGCCTTGAAACTTACTACATACGACAGGTTCATGTGAACTATATAACTGATGCTTGAGTAGATTAAATTTCCTTTAGGACCAAATCTAGAATACGATTAAAATTAGATAAACGTCTAGATTATTTAGCTTCATCAAACTCTGAGCTTCCCTTGGAAACAATAATAAAATCTGATCGTCGATTTACGAAATGCTCCTGCTCACTACATTTGACATTGTTCTTACAGGCATTTATCAAACGGTATTCACCAAAACCGTTGGCACTCACTATTCTGTCAATATCGACACCTTGTGCAATGAGATATCTTCGGGTTGATTTCGCCCTATCATCGGAAAGGGATAGATTGTAATCGTCGGCACCTCTCGCATCGGTATGCGATTCTATTTTAATCTTGAGTTGTGGAAATTCACGCATTGCAAATAACACTTTTTCAAGCTCTATTTCAGCTCTTGAAGTGATGTTTGATTTATCGTAGTCGAAATATATGGGGTCGACCTTAATTTTTTCAATATCGCCTTCTTTTTCAACCAAACTATCAAAAGGGGTTAGGTACACGTTGTTGTTTAGCGATGGCTCTTGCGGTTCATCATTCGTTGTCACATAGTTCGTTTTTTTAGAATAGGTCGATTTAGAAAACGCCAACTTATTTTTCTTGTTACAGGGCAATGTAAAGCCATAAAATCCGTTTTCGTCGGTTTTAAGGACTGCTATCAGCCCATCTTCCGGATTAGTTAGTTCAACGTTAGCATCAGCGATAGGTTCGCCCGTTCTTTCATTTAACACATAGCCTGAATAGTCTAGGCAGTCAACCGGTTTTGCTTCCTCAAAGAAATATATATCATCGTCGCCTACTCCGCCGGAACGGTTTGACGCTACATAGCCGTTTCCAGAACCGCTGTCCCAGATGTACGAAAAGTCATCCATATTACTATTTATGGGTCTCCCTAGATTTACGGGAAGAGAATAATCGGATCTTGAACGAATCTTGGAGCCGAAAACATCTAGACCGCCCAGACCGTAGTGACTGTCGGAAGAAAAGTAAAGTATATCGTTGTTAATAAACGGAAACATTTCCCTGCCCGGGGTATTTATTGCGGGTCCTAAATTTATAGGTGGGGTAAACGCTTCCCCGTTGCTTGTAAGCTCAACAACATAAATATCGCTCTCACCGTAACCCCCGGCCATATCTGAAGTGAAGTAAAGGTATCTTCCATCTTTGGTTACTGCCGGATGACCACATGAATACTCTTTGCTATTGAAATTGAGAGAAGACACGTTTACCAACTCATTTCTTACAATAGTACCCTTTAAAATTTGCATATTAGATAAACCTTCTTTGTTGGCACTTAGTTTATTTTTGTTCATATAATTTCGAGTGAAATATACGGTTTGGGAATCCCAAGAAAATGAAAGATTCGAATCATGGTAGGATGACTCTAAATTACTAAGGAATTTTTCCGGTACAAACCCGTTCACCTTTGGTAAAGTGACATACACGTCTAAATACGGTTGATTGTTCCAAGGATATATTTTTCCATTTGATTTAATGCTGTCACGGGTAGAGGCAAACACCAAACGCTCTCCATACATCGATGGGGCAAAATCGGATTTCTTGCTATTAAATTCCATATTACTAAGTGTGAATTTGTGTTCAAGCTTAGTAATACTATCTAATTGCCTTTTTTGTGCCATTATCATATCCAACCTATTTTTGTCGGTATAGAAATTTTTCAATAGCTCATCGGCCTTGTCTAAATTACCGCTGGCCTTTAGGCATTGAACCAATTTTATAATATTGGGCTCACCTACCCGCTCACCCTGAATGGAATATAGCCTACTGTACCAACTCGTGGCCTCTTGATACCGGTTTGTGTTGAAGTAACTGTCTGCCAAACGTTGAATAACATGTAGGGAAGGCTTGCGCTTTTCGGTGGCCAAATCTTTATAAAGCGCAATGGCCTTATCAAATTTGAAATCTGTGAAATAACGGTCTGCCCGCTCTTCTTTGCTTTGTGCGACTAAACCGATGCTAAAACAAAGGCATAGTATGAATAGTATTTTTTTCATATTTATTTTTTAGAAGAATCTCGGTGATAACGCTCTCTTTTTCTGATCGAAAACTCGGTATTTTAAAATAATTTCGTGGGAACCGTCATTATAATTATTAAATCCGCTTAGGGTATAATCATAGGCATAGCCCAAGAAAAAGTTTTTGGTAACCTGAAAGCCGGCCAGTGCGCTTATAGCGTCATCATATCGGTAGCCCAAGCCAAGATTTAATTTTTCCTGTATTAGAAAATTTGCAGAAATGTCTACCGTTATCGGTGCTCCAGAAACATGTTTCGTGAGAAATGCAGGCTTAAATTTTACGGCATTGGAAAGGTCAAAGACATAACCTCCCATTACATAATATTGACTTTTTCTGTCGGTAACAATTCGCTCATCATCGTTATAAATATGCGAATTGAGAAAATTATTGTCCGAGATTCCAACATACCATATATCACTATAGAAAAATATACCAGCCCCAAATATGGGTCTCGTCTGCTGTATGTTCTCTTGGAAAATGGGATCTTGATTGTTTGCGAAAGTTCCTTTTGACCAATCGACATTTAATATGTCTACGCCAGCGTTCAGACCCAAGGACAACTTGGTGGTATAGCCCGTAGTAATTTCATACGCAAAATTACCGTTTACGTGCACATTGTTTGATGCGCCTAACTTATCGTTGGTTGCGGTGATGCCCAAACCGATTTTATCTGTTGCCTTTGCGTGAAGGGCAAACGATTGATTCTCAGGGGCACCCTCTACCCCGACCCATTGGGAACGGAAAAGTAGGTTTCCTTCAATTTTACCACCGACACCCGTATAGCCGGGATTTAGCACTGCTGTATTATACATATACTGTGTGTACTGTGGCTGTTGCTGGGCGACTATCTCGTGTGTTACAAGGACCGCCAGGAAGCATACGATCACTAATGTGATTCTATTTTTGTTTCTCATAGGTTTAAGGTTTGGGAAGCGTTTGGTTGTGGTTTATTCTCTTGCTAATTGAAGCCAGCCTACCAAGTCTCTTTCAAGTTCCGGTATTTTGATTACGTAATAATAAGTTCCGGAGGGAAGGTGGTCGCCCGAATTCAATGTTCCGCTAACATTGGCCTTTCCATCCCAATTATTTTGATAGTTCATAGCCTTGAAAACCATGTTGCCATTTCTACTATAGACTTCTAGGGTAGATAAATAATCTTCTATACACCTCACCTCAAAGAAATCATTAAAGCCATCGTTGTTCGGGGTAAATTCATTGAAGACGAACAAGCAGAATTCTTCTCCCAAAATTTCGCCACATTCGATTACCGAAACATCTTGCCTAAATTCTTTAGATGTTATACAACTCGACCGATCGAAGTAAGAGACACTAATATTCGTGTCTTGAAGGTTACTCCATACAACAGTCACATAATCATCTGAAATAGTACCCCCATCGGTAATGGTACCTCCCGAAATTGTCCATACATAATTTTGTTTGCCCGTTTCAGTAGTGTAAGTATAAGACTGATTTAAACAAGCATCTTCGCTTATTCCAATCAGCGTAATAGGTTCATTATCTACGAACCTAACACTTATGGCCAATCGATTGGTGCTTTCACATTCACCTTCTACACTAGCGGCATAATAAGTATTACCGTCAACCAATGCAGTTGAAGGGTTCAGTTCTGAACCATCGACTGCACTATCATAGAAGCGTACATTCATTTCGTTTATCTGAATGTCTGCTAGTGTCGGATTAGTACCGGTACAAAAGTTCTGCGTACTAGATGATGTTGTAGGCGCAGGGATGTCGATAAGGGTCACATTAATTTGAACTCTGGAGAACAAAGAAATAGGAAGGTTAAGGAAACCTGCAAAGTATACGCCACCGTCGACCAATGGTGTATTCAATGCGAGTAGACCGGAGCCTTCCAAGCTATCGAAGAGAGCAAGGCCAGAACCGTTCAGTTCTAAATCTGCTATAGTCGGTGCGCTGGAAGCACAGAAAACCTGAAACACGTTATCAAGAATCAAATCAGGAAGTTCAATCGGCAGTTCTTGGGTAAGTGTACAGATCGCTCCGTCTACTACGCCATTAAGAATTCCGTCCGAATCGAGAACCAAGTCATTTCCATCGATTAAAATGCTAAAATCAAGGTTACCATCTAAAGTTCCGGTATAGGAATTTCCATTTAAGGCAAAGTTTATAACGTCGCCAGGATTGGCATTGCCTGAAACAGAACCATTTAAATCCATATCAGGTGTACCTCCTAAAATAGTTAAGAGCCTATCCAATGATAAGGATTCATTCAAGGTTATTACCGCAGTTGAGCCTGAATCAACCACGCTGACCTCAACGGCTTTTAAATCACCGGGCGCGTTTTGACAACCGGCCAGCGCATCTGTAAGACGCACAAAAAAAGTATAGGGGCTATTAGTTTCGTCCAATCCTGATATACGTAATACGCCACTATCACTTACCTCATAGGTGACACCGGCGTTCACTAGCCCATCAGTAATTTGATCTAATCCGTTGGCGTCAAAGAACCAGGTAAAATCGCCTTCTATTTCGCTTGAAGGAACCAGGATAACATCGTTTGAAGAACATGTGGGGTTCTGATTGCCGAACACCTCAATATCTGCTGCGGTCGGAATCGCCACCACATTGACTTCTACCGCTACTCTGGGCGATTCTTCAGCTTCACCGACATATCCGCTGGCAACATAATATGTGTTACTAGTATTGAGAATAGGGGTAATAAACGGTTCACCAGAAGCTACGGTCTGTAATAGGGTGCCGTTCACCTCGGCATCGTACCATCTTAATTCTACAGGTTCTGAACTTTGACTTCGGGCTACCAAAGTGGCACTCGAACCTTCACAAATAGTTACATTTTCGGAATCAGGATCAATGATCGGACGATCAGGAGCCATATAAATTTCAATAATACTCATCTGTTGGTTCAAGGCTACATTCAACAAAGAGGATAAACGTACTGTCAATCGGTCTGCGGCACTTGGGGGTTTTATACTAAAAGTTGCCTGCTCACCATCTTCAAGAAGACCTAATAAGTCTGCATCTAAAAGATCCGATAAAGGTATATCGACTACAGGGGCATCGGAAGCACGTTGGGCTGTAAACTGTATGTTATTGGCTATTCCGAGATCAAGCAAAGAGGGGTCAACAGCCAGTGTCACGTAGAATACATCATCTGAACCCGAGGGCGTGTCGAAATACGCTGTTTGTTCTAGATTTGCCGCAACACCGAGAATTCCCAAACTTAATTCAGAAAATGTGTCGATATCTCCATCTATTGCCAATTCGGGCTGTAACACTCCTGTGCCGGTAACGGATAAGAGATCAAGCGTTAAACCGCTGCCGGAATATGAGGTATAGGTGGGTGAACCTCCGTTTGTTTTTCCTGTTGGATAAAACGCCTCGTACACACCCAGATTCCTTGTTGTGTTAAGACCTAATAAAGCACCTACGCTATTGCTAATTCGAACCCGGTTATATGGTGCGTCTGGGGCAATGGCCAAAAAATAGTCACTGTCTTTATTTATTACAACTCTAAGGTTGTCGGTACCAAAATCATTGGGCACTCCCGAGTTTTTGAGCAATACGGAGGTATTTGCATTCTTGGCATTTACTGAGAACTCTTGGTTTCCAGACAGTACGGCACCTAGAACATTACCTAAAAGATTACCCAATGAACCTCCTACTAAAGGCTGTAAGATGTTTTCTTCAGCGTCGAATTTAACAAAAGAAGTAGTGTTTTGATTTAAAAGGGATGGAAATTGAACTTCTAAATGGCCGTCGTATGCCCCGATGCCAAAAGCGGTTCCGGAACTCGCCGAAATGTCAGCTTTTGTGAGGACATCTTCATCAATGGCATTTGATGATAGGCTTACTGCTTCTTCGCTAATAATAGCGGATGAGTAAACCGTGTTTTGCCCATAGGCAGAATGGAAGTGTAGTAGCAATAAGACACAACCAAGCATAAAATTAGTAGGTGTAATTTTTGGTATAAGCATGGTATAAAGTTTAGTAGGTTTGGGGTAATCAAAGTTTTACATAGGATGGAATTTTAATAGGGTTTTAGGCTTGTTATAAATTAAATCCGGAAACTTTTTTTGAGTAATTAAGTAGACCTTCATGGAATACTCTTTGGAAAATTTGTAGACAATCAATAATTTGTAAAATGGAATAAGAACTGACCATCTTTTATCAAAGGGCAGAAAAAATCTATTTATCCCACTAGCTGGTGATAATGGAAATAGTCGAAAAGTATAGGTGAAATGTCCTAACAATGTTAGGCATGCTGAAAATACGCGAGATGTAATTATTATCGCGATAGGACAACTACAAATGCAAGACGAGAAAGTAGGCGCGGGCATTAATTCGTCTTGAATCAGATTTGGGACTAATTCAATCATTAAAACGGTCGTAAATAGACACCCAAAAGTGATAGGGGAACACGAACGATAAAATGAATTTTACCTTGATACGGTGGTATTGATTGTATTTCAAGTTTGGGTGTCGTTGGTTACAAGTTGCAAGTTTGTAAGAAAATTAACACAAAACAATACCGATTTTTAGGTAATTATTTTAGAAAACTACGACAAAATACCACTCCAAGCCTTTTTTATGAGTTGAGCGGTGTTCTTCACCTTGAACTTTTCGATAAGATTCTTACGGTGGGTTAATACCGTATGGTTACTAATATTGAGCAAAGCGGCGATTTCTTTTGAAGTGTATCCATCCGAGATGAGTTGAAGAATTTCCCTTTGTCTTTTTGAAAGATTTTGGAGCATTTTTTTTTTTTAGATAGGTATTTTCTGCCACTTTTTCCAAGAGGCCTAAACTTTTTTCAATTTCGTCTTTTTCGGAAATATCAAGAAAATAATTAACCGCGATAAGATGCCCCTCTAACTCACGTATGACGATTTCATGCCTGAAACAAACGCTTTTTCCGGCCACGGTGACATGATATCGAAGCGCTAACCTACTAAATAGTATGGGCCTCTTAGTAAAAAAAAGAATGCTTTTTTTAATATAGTCCCGCTCTTCAGAATGAATGCAAGGAAACCAACCATCATAACCTTCGAATTTTAAGTGATTGTAATGCTCACCAAGACCTGTTTGGAGTTTTTCATTGGCGAAAACAAAACGTGATTTTTCAAAAGATTAAAGGCCGACCATGAAGACCCTAGCCTTATGGCAGGCCTTAATTGTACCATCCATTATGGAAAAAAAGGCTTCCTCAAATTTGGCGTAATCGGTGTCTTGTACCATTTCGTCTTTTTTACTCTAGTCTTATACACTTACTAAATCAAAATCATCGGATATGTGATTAATCCAAAATATTCGAAGGACGAAGGGTGGGATATTTCAGTCTGCGAAATTAATACCTGATGAAAGAACAAATATCAAGTCTTAACTTAAAAAAGCGAACTGATAGATATAAACGATATTTCATCCAATAAAACCAGTTAATTAAAATTATTCTATATAAAATTAACATATTATTAGTACGACGAAGTTAGTAAGACTTTCCTTATCTAACCATCCCTAATTGTAGTGATTCTTCACCAAAATTTCCCGTAAAATAGCACCATGCTTTTTTAATTAATTGCGCAGAATTTTTCGCTCTGAATTTTGCGATAAGATTTTTTCGATGAGACAATACCGTATGGTTACTAATGAAAAGTAAATCCCCTATTTCTTTCGAAGAATAGCCCTCTGAGATTAGGGAAAGAATTTGTTTTTGTCTTGCAGAAAGTACAATTCTATTTTTCCCTGAAAAAGGTTTACTATCTAAATCTTCGGAAGTCTTTAAGTGACCTTCAATCCCCTCCATATCTGAAATATCAAGAAGATAGTTTACAGCTATTGATTTGCCTTCGATCTGGCAGACTAGTATTTCGTGCTTTAAAAAAATGTAATCAGTTTCACCCTTAATATAATATCTACTAAACCATTGACAATCAATTAAGCAATTATCTAAAAAACTAGAGATACTATCTTTGATATCATCTGTTTGTTTCGGATGCACTATGGAATACCAAAAATCCCATCCTTCGTTTTTAAATTGATTGTACCTAGCACCAAGCACACTGGCAAAATTATTGCTTACAAGCAAAAATGACTTTTCTTCAATAGAATAAACGCTTATCATCAATATTTTTAGATGTTCACACGCATATTTTATCCTTGACATTTTTGAGGCCAAAGAAGGCTCCAATGCATTTTCGGCTAATATGTTAGCCCTTTTTGTCATTGTAAATGGTTCTTAGATGTAAAAGATTCTAATTAATAAAAAGCATGTATACCAGAATAAAAACACCTAAAACGAAAGTATTTTTATATGCCGATATTAAATTTGAAGAAATTCAATTTCAATATCTAATACCAGCTTATTTTTTTCAAAGTCTAACTATTCAACTGGCGCTATGGCTAATTTACTTTAGATGAACAGCTGCATGAAGTCTACAATTCTCTTCGTGTGGGGGGATAATTCAAAAACTTTCAGTAATATGATTTACCGTACTTTAAAAATCGAATTTACTGCAAGGCGAGCATTAGACTGAACATTAACTATTGACTTCCAAACACATAAAAGGTCTAAAAAATAATTGTAACCAGCAAAGTCTTTTTAAAAAACTTTGTTTATTTCACCCAACTGATTTCGTAGATATACCATAAAATTCTAAGTTGTATTGCAAACTGTATTACAATCAATGTTAAAATGCCAATCATTGAAATTGTATGTTGTTTTTGTGATGATTCTATTTAAAAAACAAATTTGTGAAATACAATATGCCATTCGAATCAGAAGTGGCAGAGACTGCGAAGTGCGTAAAATCACCTACCATATTTTTTTGATGGGAATGGCTTTCTTTCCAAGCGCCAACCAATGCTTGGGCCGTCACAAAATTTTTACCGATATTTTCAGAAACATAACCCGCACCAACGTTAACTGCGAGTTTAGATGAACGTTGTTTGAAATTATCATGACTAATATTACCTTCAGATATCATATACGCATTGTGCGCCAACGCAAAATCGTAAGTTTCTGCATCGAACTCCAATGAGATTAATCCCTTTGACATTCGATATTCATTTACCAGATACAATATTTCATTCTCAATATCAGAAGTGTGGCTTTCAATGTTTGATTGTTGGTTTAGTTCAATTTCTTCCTTCGAACAAGAAACCATTGAAATGAAAATAGATATAAAAATTAATGTTGTGAATCTTACCATTTTTTCCGATGTGTTTTTAAATCGGGCGCAAAGATAGTTGTAAATACAGGTATTTTATGAAAACTCCTCTGAGTGGTATATATATAGGTTTATAGGTACGATATTTTAAAATATAGGCTGAACCTCAGGTTGGATGATTTGTAACTTTCCCGTTTATCGTAGCATTCTACGGGTCAAGCTGTATTGTGAACGGGTTGAACTTAGTGAACAAATGGAAGTAAGTCGTAAATTTTCCAGAAAGAATTCATAAAAAAATGCTTGAGAAATGACATCTCTAATGCTTCAAAAATTTAATTTGGTGAAATCAATACCGTATTGGGCCATTTTTAAGAGGTTGAATGCCAAAAATGCTTCAATAGAAATTTTATACACGTTGAGCCTTGGAGTAGTTACTTACCTTAAGACATTACAAAAAGAATGGAGCTGAGGATACAATAACCTCATTTCTTACTTCGCATACCGTAAAATTGCTAAACTTGAAAAACTTGAGTTAGAAGCATGTACAACTTGGGAAGGCAGCAAGAAGAAGAAAAAAATAATGAAAACCTTTATTTTGAATAGACAAAGTGATTTTGATAAGAGGAGGCAAACAGCTAGTAAAAAAAGTTACATTGACTACCAATGGTAATATTCTTTACCTGGATAGAATTTTCAGGTGTATGGAAAAGCTTCAAATATTTCTCGGTTATGATGAGCAAAGAATCAGAAAATAATGAGGAGATTGGCGTCGCAAAAATATATACAAGTACCGACGAAATGAAGAATGAAAAGGAAAGAATTCTTGAAAAAAAAGGAAATGAATAAATTATATTAACCTTGCAGTTAATTCCTATTGAAAAACACATTAATATGTTAATTCCTTTCGAAAAGACTTAAAAGAAGAAAAATCCGAGGTGCAATAAAGTTCTTACTACTCAATTAATCAAACACCGGGCATAACGAGTTTGTTATGCAATACTCAATAATTGATCAATTCATTACATCCGAATATATTCAGGACTGACAGTTCTTTAAATTGGGTTTGGGAAGTGTCCATTGGGATGTGTCATTGCTGAAATGCCAACAACTATCTACATTATCTACTACCCAATTTTGAAGGTCTTGGTTGAATGAAATAGAACCTGAAAACATTACTTGCATATTTGTCACACGGCTCACATCCCAGTCTCCAATATCTTGGTCGAATGATTGCGAAACATAAAACATCCCTGACATATCGGTCACACTGCTTACATTCCAATTGCCAATATTCTGGTTGAATGAAGACATATAATAAAACATGTTAGACATATCGGTTACCCTACTCACATCCCATTTGCCAATATCTTGGTTGAATGAATTCGCTCCACTAAACATATTTGCCATATTGGTCACACGGCTCACATCCCAATTGCCAATATCTTGGTTGAATGAACCCGCATCATAAAACATGTACTGCATATCGGTCGCATTGCTTACATCCCAATTACCTATGTCTTGGTTAAATATATCCATCCCCAAAAACATGTGTGATATATGGGTCACATTGCTCACATCCCAATTGCCAATATCTTGGTTGAATGCATTCGCATCAATAAACATTCCTATCATCTTGGTCACACTGCTCACATCCCAATTGCCAATGTCCTCATTGAATGATCTCGCATAACCAAACATACCTGACATATCGGTCACATTGCTGACATCCCATTTGCAAATATGTTGGTTGAATGATCCAGCATAAAAAAACATGTTATCCATAGTAGTGACACTGCTCACATCCCAATTCCCAATATCCTGGTTGAATCTTCCAGCATCACTAAACATGCCAGACATCGTAGTAACACTGCTCACATCCCAATTTCCAATGTCCTGGTTGAATTTCTGTTCGAAGTAATTATAATTCCCAAACATGTATGACATATCGGTCACATTGCTAACATCCCAATTACCTATGTCTTGGGTGAAACTACTCGGGAAAGGTAAATTACTCATGTCAGTGACCCTTGTTGTACAAACTTTGGTGAGATCGGCACTTTGTCCGATCATTTCCCTTAGCATGGTTTCATTAACAATGGTATAGGTAATTCCGTTTATTTCACCTGTATCTCCAATATTGGCCCAATCATAACATTTAATGGTTACCCCATTATCATCCAAGTAAATCGGGGCTGAAAAATAGTTAGCCTCAACAACTCCATGCTTTAAATCTGCGTCTAAAGCATTTTGAGTCTCCATAGCCTCCTTTGAACACGAGGTGAGAAATAAAATCGAAGCAAGAAGAAATATAGGGTTCTTCATTTCATGGCTATTAGGTTGGGTGCATTGTACTTACAAGGTACCAATTATTTGATTATGATTAAGATAAATATGTATCGTTTGAATTACGACGACCTCCGTCAGGTAGATTTGACCAGTAAAAAATTACTTTTTTGAGGCAACTCTTTTGCGCTATCAAAATAATCTTAAAAAACCCGTTGTGCATTTTAAATAATGCGGATTTTGATGTTGTTGATATTCCCATGAAATATCGTTTGGTTGATATACTGTACTATCGTGAGGGCCGATATCTTTGATAATATACTTGTCTTGAACCCTTCGAAGGACTTCGCGTAGTTCCTTCGGATCATGAACTGGTCGCAGAGCTGTGAGAACAATGTCTCTATCCTTTTTTTGAATTTTCTGTAGATATAGGGCTGTTTCCGGCAGTTACTTCGGTAGTTGACAATATATGGTATCATTAAAAATCGTTCAGAAGAGGTTTCAGAATATGATTATGTTTACCAAAATTCTACCAATAACCCATCTGTTTCCCATTTGTGACGGGTACCATCTCTAGTAAGAGAGGGAACAATAACGGTTAGAAACAGCTGTGGCAAAACAACAAAAACCTTACCGGTGAATACCTTCATAAAACGAGTTTTCTAATCATAATTTAGTTACTTGCCCAAAACAAAAAATTATTCGTTAATAGTACCACTTATACTAATATAATTCTCTATTTTTCAGGGGAAAGGGGGAAATTCTTAAATTGAAAACTTCAAGTAGTTTTTAACCTTAATTTGTGCTAAGATTTTACTTACAGTTGCTTTATTAAATAATGAGTCTAACAAAAAATATCCTTGCGATTTATGACAGTCAAGATAAAGATGTGCTACAGCATCTTTTAGCTCACTTACGCCCCTTGGAAAAGGACTTCCATATAGCTATTCTTAGTGATGATGCCATTCATCGTGGGCAGACATGGAAACACCAAAGTATATCACTATTAGACCATGCAGATGTATTTCTGCTTTTACTAAGCAATACTTTTATGCATTCTGAATTTATCAAACAAGATGAATTTAAAATGGTCATTGACAGTTATAAAGAGGGGAAGGCAACGGTTATACCCATACTTCTAGATGATTGCCCATGGGACGTCGAATTTACCTTCACCGACTATAATTTTAATTTTAAGGAACTACTGGTCTTCCGACAAGATGAAATGCAAATAGGCAATTGGGGCCCAAAGGACCAAGTTTATACACAAGTCGCCTATTATGTTAGGGGTTTACTTACTTCATCGACCAAAAAGAGGACTTTATTAGAACCTGTAACGACAGGAGTGAAGGCAATACCGGAAACAAGCAAAGAACAGCAAATTGCGATTGATTTTTTGGAAGAAAGAGAAGCAAACCATAAAGTCGAGTGGGAAAGAAAAGATAAAAAAGAAGCTGAAACAAAAAAAAGAGTCGAAGAAGATAATCAACTCAGAGATGAGGCTGAAGCCAAAGAAATAATTAGAAAGGCGAAGAGGCTAAGGCAAAAGGCCGAAATCCAAAAAAGAATTGTAAAAGAGAAAACACTTAAAGAAAAGGCGAAAAAAGATAGAACAATTGAAGAAGATGTCGAAACTAAAAGAGGAGTTCAAGAAGATATTCGGGGTAATGAATTAAAAAGAACCAAACCTGTAGTGGAGGAGAAAAAAGACGGCGAAACAACATTACCCCAAAGAGAGACGAAACGGGAAAAAGGATTTGGGGTAATAGTTGCGGCACCGAAAAAAACCACGAAAAAAAATAGCCTTGCACGATATAACTATAAATTTAAAACCGCAAAAACCGTCGAGGCCAAAAGAGTCTTACAAGAAAAATGCTTGAACAATGAAGAAGCAAAATCTAAAATAGCAGTAGCGAATAAAAGATCTGGCGAAATATTAGAATCCCTAAGAGAGACGGAACGGGAAAAAACCCTAGAGCAAATAGTTGCGGCGGCGAAAAAAAATAGCCTTGCACGATATAATTATCAATTTAAAACCGCAAAAACCGTCGAGGCCAAAAGAGTAGTACAAGAAGAATGGCGGGGCGATGAAGAAGCAATAGCCAAAACGGCAGTAGCAAATAAAAGACGTAGTAAACTAGCAAAATTCCAAAGGGCCTCGGAACGGGAAAAAAGACTAGCGAAAATAATTGCCGCACTCAAAATAAATCAATCTTCACTACAAAATTATCAAGGTAAAAGCACAAAAGCAATCAATCAATTCTTCCAAGAAGCGAAAGCTAAAGTAGCAGTAGATGAAATAAGATATAGGGAAATAGTTTCGGTGTTAAAAAGAAGTCTCAAAAAAAATCTTTTCGTAGTACAGAATTATCAAGTCAAAAGTGCTAAAGCAATTAATCAATTCTTCAAAGAAACGAAAACCAAAGTAGCAGTAGATGAGATAAGATTTTGGGAAGTAGTTGCGGTGCTAAAAAGAGGCCTCAAGAGAAATAATTTTGTAATACAAAATTATCAAGTCAAAAGCGCTACAGCAATTAATCAATTTTTGAAAGACGCGAAAGAGAAGATAAACTCAAGCAAAAAAGGAAGGGTTCATTCTGAATTATTAATCGCATGCCTTGTTGTTTTTGGAATATTGATTTACGTATTTACAGGAGATTCAGAAAAACAATCAAATAAACCGTTGGATATTGAGCAAGCAGAGGTAAATTCCGACGCTGTTGTCAATACTAAAACTAATACGGAGAATCAGGCTGCAGCTATCTTGAAATTAGGTATAGGAGATATGTATAAGGGCGGTATTATTTTTGCGATTGACTCTTCGAATAAAACGGGAAAAATCGCTTATATGGATGACGAAGGTCCAATGACATGGAATAACGCCATGACCATTCACGAGCAGATAGGTGAAGGATGGCGGTTACCCACTCTGGATGAATTACGGCTTATGTACAAAAATATTGGACAGGGAGCGGATAATAGGGGTGAGTTTGCTGATGAATTATATTGGAGCGCAACGCCATTTGATGATTACCAAGCTCGGCTTTTACGATTCAGTGATGGTAATGCCTCGTATCATTTCAACAGCGTAGGTACGTATCGAAAATTTCGAGTCCGGGCCATTCAAGATTTCAAGCGATAGCCGAGAGAACGTGAAAGAAAGAATTTTGTAAGGTTATAAACGCTTATCGAGAAAACTATCCCATTAATGAAGCTCACACTTCCGATTTAAACTTGAATTTGCTATTCCTGCACTGTCCAGGGTTCAAAATTTCTGACCGATTTAGTGAACCCTAAAAAGTATACTGGTAAATACGAAACGTATCGAGTAACATAAAATCCCGGTAGCTATCACAGTTTTTTTCGTAGACTTTTTCCTATGAGGGAGGGTGATTGAGTTAATTTGGAAAGACCCATTTATATCGGTGCTATTGCTGAATAAAGTTCTTATAATGTTCATATCGCTCAAAAATTTGATTCACGTAATTATAAGGTTCAATGCCGTTTACATAACCATAGTTTACCGATGGATGATTGAAGCTTTGAGGATAGCTTAAAGCCAACATCATTTCATTAACGTTGTCATCCCAAATATTTGCATTTAAATCATTCAATTTTGCGAGTTTGCGAGCATCCATGATATGGTAAAAGCCACTATTGTAGGCGCCCATCGTAAATTTGATACGTTGCACCGTATCTGTAATTTCCTCAAAATTCCCGTAGATACTTTTCAAATATTTGGAACCTGCATTAATATTGTCAATGGGTTCAGAACTGTTGGCAACACCTAATTCTTCCGCTGTACGTGGCATCAGTTGCATCAATCCCTGAGCACCCGTCCATGCGTTGGCCTCGGTGTCGAAACCAGACTCTTGATATACCAAAGAGGCCAATAAGCGCCAATCCCAACCTAGCGTCAGAGCATTTTGCTTGATAATTTCGTCATATTGGCTAATCTGATTGTTGGTAAGACTATAGAACTCACTGTTTACGCGCCGATTAAAATATCTTTTGTTCTGAAAGTATTTATTGTAGATTACGTAATAGTCTGCTGTCTTTTTCTGACTTTTAATCCATTCGTTGATTTTTTCCAATAACACTCCGGAATCCTTATTAACTGCCCAAGCGATACGTTGGGAAAAACTAACAGGAACGGATACGTCTAGAATAGGATAATAGGAAGCATTGATGGTAGCAAGATTTTTGTCCGCTATGGTATAATCTGTTTCTTCTTCGGCTACCATCTTTATTATTTCTGCAGTAGATGTTTTTCCCAATATGGTATCTATTTTAATGGTTCCCCCAATTTCCCTAGAGAGATTCTCAAGTCTTTCGAAATAGGAAGAATTATATCTTACCGATACGGTATCATCTATGAGCTGAATCGGGTCTTGTATTAAATTTTCCCTTATTTTATCTAGTGTCAATTGACGCCAATTATCAGGTTTTCTTTGTACCAATACCTGATTGGTCAGGTAAAGATAATCGGTAAAGGCAACATTTTTCTTCCGATCGGAAGTAACGGCCAACCCGTATGCCACGAGGTCGACATTTCCCTTGTTCAATTCTATCAACAAGGAATTTAGGTCTTCTGCTACGATAAGCTCGAGTTCTAGATTGAAATGAGTTGCCAGTCGTTGTAAAAGCTCGTATTCATAGCCCATTGGCCTTCCTTTGTACAAAAAGTAACTTGTGCTACTATAGGCAATTAACGCTTTTAATTTACCATCCTCGAGTATATCCTCATAATCCCTTATAGTTGCGGTTACATTATCATAATCATCATTGGTCTTAGCGGAATTAGAATTACAGCCAATACATACTACAAGACCAATGCCAAGCAGGAAAAGTTTGTTATACATATCTAGTCCAATTAGGTTAATAAAGGATTTTGTTGAATTTCTTTCCGCTGAAATTAAATCAATAGTTCAATGGAACTCACGGAGTTTCGTCTTTAAAAATTTAAGATTAATTTTCGTTCTTAACTATCCCATCACTACTTATAAGTGCTGATTAAATACTCATGGTTCACTTCGGGAATGCCCTAGCCTTTAAAACCAAAAGGGAGGACTATCAGCACCTATATGGCTCGGCATAAAGGCTAGAAGATACTAAAAAAAGAGGATATCTTTTTTCGGATAATTAAACGGTTTTTTTCTTAGGGAAAAATTCCTTCTTTAAGCCATTTGAAGGAATGAATTTGGCTTTTAGGGCTTTATGGCAATAGTTATATGCGACTATACAAATCTGCCACTTCGGATAGAGTGAAAGACGTCATGGCAATCGGTTTTCACTTATAAAATATAGATGAGGAGGTCGGTGGTCTCCAATTTGGAGCGATTAATATACCTCTTTATATTATAATGCGGCCCTTAGCCCCGTAATCAATTGATCGACTTCCTCAATACTAGTGTAATGCAAAAAAGATATGCGCAGCACCCCGGGAGGTCTAGGAATGCCCATATCTATAAATGGCCGTACTGCATAAAAATCACCTTTGCCTAACATCAATCTGTGTTCGGTAAGTTTTGTATAGACCTCATTAACGGTTTTGTGCCTGGGTATGATCGAGATTGTTGGCGCCCGGTCTTCCAATGTATGGGGACCGACAATCTGGACATCTTTACGGGATGTCAGAAAACTGAGCAATCGTTCTAAAAGCCCACGTTCATGCTCCCGGAACAGTTCATTTAATAGTCGATTTCTTTGACTAGGTGTAGCATCAGTAACAAAATGATGTTTATAGACCGCATCAAAATAATCCAGTATGCCTTGTACGGCCCCTATCTGCGCATGATCGGGCCCTGCGGGTGTTATCATGTTCCTGGTAATTCCCTCCTTGAAAAAATGGGATTGATTTTCCATCTTTCCTATCAGTTTTTTGTTGACGAACATCAACCCCAAATGTGGACCGAATGTCTTGTACAATGAAAAAAGATAAATATCCGCACCCAGTTCCCTCAGATCCGGAAAGCCGTGTGGGGCATACGCCACGCCGTCCACGATACAGATTGCCCCATGTTTGTGGGCTATTTCGCTTATTTCCTTAACGGGATTGATATGACCGATCACGTTCGAGCAATGAGGAAATGCCACCATTTTGGTTCGGTCGGAAATTAGCCCTTCCAAATCCTTTATATCCAAAAGACCGGTTTCCGAACCTACATGCCATTCTATAATTTTAATTCCGCGTTCCGATAATTTTCTCCATGCACCTGCATTGGCTTCATGATCCTGACATGAAACGATGATCTCGTCGCCTTCTTTCCACATGGGGCGAAGGGCGTTTGCCAGTACATAAACATTTAGGGTGGTGGACGGACCGAAATGAATTTCGGAAGCCTCTACGTTCAGGTACCCTGACATTCGCTCATAGGAAGCGTCCATGATTTCCCCGGCCAGCTTGGAGGCGGGATATGGATAATAGGGCTGAACCTTGTTCTTTACATAAAAGTCGGTCAGTCGATCTATAGACTGTTTACACGAATAGGACCCTCCAGCATTTTCAAAAAAGGCCCACCCCTTCAAAGAAGGTTCCGAAAAAGCGGGAAATTGTGATCGCACAAATTGCAAATCAAGTTTCATATATACATAGTTTACGATAACGATTACTGCTCCCTAGAAATTTGCTTAATGGGTGTCGTACTTCTTCTTCCAATTATAGAAAGTACCGGTACTGACACTATACTTGCGACAGGCTTCCACTACACCCAGTTCTTCCGAGGCCGAAAGTATTTCAAGCTTTTTTTTTAAACTCCATTTCTTGTATTTTATATCTCAAAGGTATATTTTGAAATCTGAAATATCACTCCGAACTATTAGGGGGCTAAACTATGGTACGGATACTTACATCAATGTTTTCATGCTAAATGGAAAAGAGAATAGTTTCTTAATCCAAAATATCTCAATTAAATCTACCTTCAACATCCAATTTATTATAGGGTAATCTGAATGAAAAATCATATTACTAGCATTTGAACATAAGTCATATTGAATATGAATTTCACATATTACTTCATTACTAGTCGTTCGTTTCAATCAAAGATAAAAAGGCAAAATTTCTTTGTTGAAAAGTTGCCTAATCGGTCAAGGATTGCTTCTAGAAAGCTCTTGTCATATTCCTAACGCAATCAAAGAATTTAAAAATAGTTCTTCTGGCCAAGTTAGTTTTGATATTTGCCTATAGCAAGTCAAAACTCAAATACTGCTATACTTGGCCGACAAATTATATTCACCTTATATTTTATATATGTTTTATTATTAAAATAAATTAAGCAAATAAACTGGAATTAATTGCCACAAAATATTTAGTTCTTGCTAATCTTTTAATTTCGAAATCTATCTAAAATAAGAAATCTGTTTTATTTAGAATGAGTCCACATAATATTCTTAATTTTTTGCGCTTTTTTAAACGCTGTAATGAAAATAGGTAATTGATAATTATCTTTTTTTTAGAATATTGGCATCTTTTTAAGAAATCAAAAAAAATAGGGTGTGGATTATATCTATCATTTTAACTAGATAACACATCACCACTGTTTAAATCCTAACATATTTTTATACCTACGCTAATTAAGTATCAAAACGATAGAAATCTTGTCTTTAGACTGTACTTCGTTTGTTTACCAATATTCACATTTCTTTGACCTTGATTAATTTCTATTTAGGTTTGCCCAGCTTATTTGCAATTGCACTAATTACCGTTAGTAACCGGTTACTATCCTTTAAAAACTAGCACCATATAGATTTTATCCAATCGCGGTAAATACTATTAGAGTGTAGGTATTAATAAAATCGCAAATAATGTTATATGAAACAACTATTACTTTTGTCAGTACTTTTCTTAGGCGCTTGTGTGAGCATTAATGCACAGGAAATTGATATTTCAGGTAACGTAACAGATGAAGATGGGCAGCCACTTCCAGGAGTCGACATTATAATCAAGAATACAATACGTGGTACTGTCTCGGATTTTGATGGTAATTACCAAATCATGGGCCCAAACGATGGAATACTCATGTTTTCGTCACTCGGCTACGGATCAAAAGAGGTAGCCATAAACAACCAAAACACAATAGATATTATACTGGAAACCTCTGCAGAAAATCTATCGGAAGTAGTGGTGACCGCCTTGGGATTTGAAGAAAATGCCGACCAAATGGGCGCTACCAGTTCTAAGGTAGAGGGAGAATCCATTGCCCGGACTGGGGAAGCACAGCTAATTAATGGTATGTCTGGACGGGCTGCGGGTGTAAACATTACCCGCTCGGCTGGTGATCCGGGTGCCGGGTCATTCATCCAGATCCGCGGGGCCAATACCATTACCGGTAATTCACAGCCGCTGGTTATTGTCGATGGTATTCCTATTAGCAACAACTCTCAGGATGACTCTCCCAATGATGACGGAAATACTTCTGGCGGGGTGGTACAGCAGTCGCGCCTGAATGATCTCAACCCCAATGACATTGCCTCTGTCCAAATCCTAAAAGGAGCCTCGGCCGCAGCTCTATGGGGTTCTCGCGCTGCCAACGGCGTTATAATGATAACTACAAAAAAAGGTAAATTTGGAGAAAGGATGAATGTCTCCTTTCGTTCTTCATATTCCGTAGATAGGATTAATGTACTACATCCTAAACAAAACAAATTCGGACAAGGTTTTGATGGCATCTATAGCCCTGATGCTTCCCAATCGTGGGGAGATAAAATAGCAAATCGTTCGGGCGGTGAAGATTTGGTTGATACTTCGGGTCCTTTCTTTGAAGGCTATATTACCGGTGACCGCTATTACACTATTCTAGAAAAGAATCAAAGAGATTTTTTGGATGACTCTAATTACGATCAGATTTTTTCTGATGGACATACCAGAGATAATTCCGTCAGCCTGAGTGGCGGAAGTGACGATTCTACCTTTTACTTCAGCCTTGGTCATCTCGATCAGGAAGGAACCTACGAGGCAAATAGTAATTATAAACGAAGTACAATCCGCTTTAATACCGAAAAGCGCTTCAATGATATGGTAAAAATGACTACCAATGCTTCTTATACTAGTAGTAGCTCTGATCGTGTACAACGTGGGAACAATACTTCAGGTACCATGCTTGCTTATTTGCGCAACCCACCCGATTTTAATATTACCGATTATATCGGCAGTTATTTTCAAGATGCCAATGCCTCTCCATTGGAGAATAGGCAGCGATCGTATCGCCGCTATTTGGGGAGTACGGCCACGCCAATATATAACAACCCTCTGTGGCCGTTATACAAACAGCAAAACACCTCTGATGTAAATCGAATTATCATTAGTTCAGAGTTAAAAATAATGCCGACCAACTGGTTTGACCTTACTACCCGAGTTGGAATTGATAGCTATACCGACCAGCGCGACAGCTTCTTTCCTGCCAACGAAGTACAAGGTGCCGGAAATGGTGCCTTTAGGGAACAGACTACACAAGAAAGAGAACTTAACCTAGATGTTATCGGGCGTTTTTCAAAAGATATCGGGGAGAATTTCACTAGTACACTTCTACTCGGTTTCAATATTAATGACCGAAAATATAACTATCTGGGAGCTGAAATCACTGGTTTTTTAGTTACAACTAATCCTCCTTATAGCTTTGATAACGCCGCTACTGAGAATAAAGCGCCATTTAACTATCGAAGTAACGTTCGCACTTCACGCGGATACACCACATTAAATTTGACAGCATATGAGTCTATTTTTTTAAATCTTTCTTTAGCTGGAGAGTCTTCTTCTACTTTTGGAGAACAAACCAAAAGTACGTTCTACTATCCCGCAGCCGACATTGCTTGGCAGTTCTCGAACCTGAGCCCCTTTCAGGGATCTAAAATATTATCTTTTGGTAAGCTGAGAGCATCATATGGTACGGTAGGGGTACAACCACAACCTTATCGCACTGGTAATGATTTTGTCGCTGCTAGTTTTTCCAACTCTCCATGGGGAGATATACTGGACGGTGCGCAGTACGGTGAAGGTGCCTTTATTCAAAGTACTGAACAAGGTGATCCCTTGCTAAAACCGGAACGTAAAACAGAAATTGAACTGGGTACCGACCTTCGTTTCTTTAATAATAAGCTTAAGACTTCTTTTACCTATTATTACAATGAAGTAAATGACTTACTGGTACCTATTACATTGGCACCATCTATTGGTTTCGTAAGCAAGTACACCAATGCTGCCAAGTTAGAGAACCGGGGAATTGAGTTAGACCTTAGTTTAAAAATCATTGACAACAAAAACTTTCAGCTTACTCCCTTTTTGAACTTCAACCGTAACCGAAACGTGGTACTTGACTTGGCAGGAACAGAATCGGTGTACTTGGCCGGAATTCCTGACTTTGTCAGTTCACGTGCGGTAGAGGGATCTCAGGTGGGCGTGCTTTGGGGCGGAAGATATGCCCGAGATGAAGGCGGCTCTTTGGTGCTCGACGACAACGGCTTTCCTACTATCGACCCCAGTGATGGCGTAATAGGTGATCCTAATCCGGATTGGAGGGGAGGCGCCGGAATTAATGCCTCCTTCAAAAACTTCTCGTTGAATATTCTTTTCGAGACTTCTCAAGGAAACGATCTCTACAGTGGTACCCGCGGTGTCATGTATAACTTTGGAACACACGCCGACAATGGAAATGAGGTTACGCTGACCGAAGACCTAGTTAACTATGCCGGTGAAACGATTCCTAGCGGAACTACTGTCCGAGGTAATATTGAAGACTTTGGAGCTGGACCAGTAATTTTAGATCAGGATTTTTACACCACTTTGGGCAGCGGTTTCAGTTCTTTGAAAGAACAGCATGTATACGATGCGAGCTGGACCCGTCTGCGGGAGGTAACCTTGGGCTATTCATTGAATTCGAAGACTTTTCAGGATAGCACTAAACTTCAGTCCGTCAACTTCTCTATAACCGGTCGAAATCTTTGGCTGTTGACCGATGTCGTTGGTGTAGACCCTGAGACAAACCTTACAGGAGCCTCCAATGGCCGAGGTATGGATTATTTCAATAGTCCGGGTACAGAGTCCTTTATATTTTCTCTTTCTATCAACTTCTAGAATAAAACAACTCCTATGAAACGTCTATTTTTATGTGTTCTTCTAATCGGATTATTCGCTTGCGAAGGTATTGTAAATGACCTCAACAATGATCCCAACAATCCTACAGATGCTTCCGCATCATTACTTCTTACCAGTGCCCAATTGGCTAATATTACGATTCACGAAGCGCATGTGGCTCGGGTAAGTGGTATGTGGTCAGGTTATTTTACGGGTGTTGATCGGCAATATGCCGACATTCAGGTGTATAATATCAATGGTGGTAACTTTAGTCAGATTTGGCAGAATATCTACTACGGAGTATTTAATCAATCAAATCTTATCGAAACTAAATCAACTTTTGTAAATAATCGTCTACTGACGGGTATAGCCAAGGTATTAAAGGCCCATGCCATTGGAGCGGCAACCGCTGGGTGGGGTGATGTTCCTTTGTCAGAAGTGGCCAATGATGAATTTGACAACCCTGCTTTTGATGCTCAAATCGATGTTTATAATAGTTTACAGTCATTGCTCGATGAAGCTATTATTGAATTGGAATCGGGAATTGGTTCGGTAGGGATAGCAGATATCTATTTTGCAGGGGACAGTGCTAAATGGTTAGAAGCAGCTTACACCCTAAAAGCCCGCCTATATACCGAAACCAGGGAATATGATATGGCCTATCTGGCGGCTGAACAAGGTATAAGCACTCCCGAAAATTCCATGATGGCACCCCATGGAAGCACTGTCGGTGCTAATGAAAATACGCTTTATACTTTTGTAGCACGTTCACGGGCAGGAGATATGAACTCAAGTAATGCATTTATCACCACATTGCTCGACTCAACTAGCCTTGTCTACAGAGGAAATTCCAAAACAGATGAAACTGCCCGATATCACTATTACTTTATACCCGCAGAGAATGCAAGGTTCACGGCTGGCACCGAGCCCAACACCTATTCAACCTCGGTGGGCGACTCGTTACGAGGATTCGCAGGCCAAGACCAAAGTTTCCCACTAATTACCTTTGCTGAAAATATGCTAACTCTGGCAGAAGCTGCCGCTCGCGCTGAGGGATTTGATGTTGGTCTTGAACACCTAAATGCCTATAGGGCATACTTAAATGAAGGAGGCTATCTCGACCCTACGTATCAGAACTCTGAATTTTCATATAGGTATGAACCCTATACAGCAGCAGACTTTGCTGCCGGTGGTATTGCCAATACAGAAAGCTTACCACAAGATCAGGCATTACTTCAAGAAATATTAGAAGAACGATATGTTACCTTTTTTGGACAGTTACTTGGTTTTAATGATATCAGGAGAACTCGTCAGGAGACGATAGGAATCAAAATACAACCGAATACAGGAAATCGCCTGCCAGAAAGATTCATCTATGGTCAGGAAGAAATTAATTCCAACACTAGCACACCTAACCCGGTGCCGGATATTTTCGTCACCACACCTATTAATTCCTTTTAATCAAGTTAGTATCGTAAAATTATTAATCCAATACAAGCCACCAAAACTTATGCGTCAAATTTCATATCTCTGCCTACTAAGCCTATCCCTGTTGGGACTCTTCGCATGCTCTAATTTTAAAGAAAATAAAGAGCAAGCTAGTGAAAACGCTATCGCTGTCAGTCTGAAAGAAGGTACTAACATGGCCGCCGCCCTTTCACCCGACAAGAAGTCTTTAGCCCTAGACCTGCAAGGTACCATCTGGGTCATGCCTGCCTCTGGGGGTGAAGCCACCCCCGTCACCGACGAGCTGGGCGATTGTCACGAACCCACTTGGTCACCCGATGGACAATCCATTGCATTCCATTCCTACAAAGATGGTAACTACCACATCTGGACCGTGCAAAAAGACGGAACTGATCTGAAGCAAATAACCTCTGGCCTCTACGATGACCGCGAACCCGACTGGTCGCCTAGCGGAGAAACTATCGTCTTCTCTTCCGATCGCAATGGAAACTACGATATCTGGCAGGTTCGCCTGAGTGATCGGTCACTGAGTTCGCTGACCCTGGATGAGGGCAATGATTACAACCCGGCGGTTTCTTCCAACGACGGACAAATTGCCTTTGTTTCCGAACGCAGTGACGCTCCCGGTATATATGTGACCAACCAAGGCAAAGAGAAACTTCTGGTACCCTCAGACGAGCAACTAGCTGCTCCCTCATGGAACGAAAATAATAACCTGGTAAGTTTCACCGCTTACGATGGGCAAAACAGCATCCTACATATTGTGGATGCTGAGAGTGGGAAAACGCATAGTGGCTCAATTAAAGGTGAAGATATCTTTCCTTTCCGTACCAGTTGGGTGAACGATAGCACTTATTTATATACAGCCGATGGTAAAATCAAGAAACGCACCTTGGGCCAGAAAGACGCTGAAACCATCGTGTTTCAGGCCACTGTTAATCTAAATCGACCCGGTTACACCCGCAAAACCTATAATTTTGATGATCAGCAAACAAAAACCCCAATGGGCATCATGGGACCCATGGTTTCACCCGATGGAAATTCAGTGGCTTTTGCAGCATTGGGCAACCTATATATTCAGGAAATTGGCGCCGAGCTAACCCAACTGACCAATGATGCTTTTGTGGATATAGACCCGGACTGGTCACCAGATGGAAAATCGATTGTATTTGTCTCTGATCGAGGCGGTAAGATGGATCTTTGGTTACAAGATTTGGAAACCAATGTGGCTAAGCAACTTACCGATTTGGAAGAAAGCGCTTTGGCTCCGTCTTTTTCCCCTGATGGTCAATCCATCGCATTCTATGCTACTGATGCCCGTAATGTATGGGGACGTGGTACATTAAGTATACTGAATGTATCTTCTGGTGAAATCACTCCTATTCATGATCCGGTATTCGTACCTAGTAAGCCTAGCTGGTCACCGAATGGACAGACTATAGCTTTGATGGCGCTACAGCCCGCGTCTACTCGTTACCGGGAAGGTATGAGTGAAATTATGCTAGTGTCGATCAATGGGGAAAACGAGCGCTATGTCTCGCCAGATTCTACCCGTACTTCCGGTATGCGGAGCAAAAACGGTCCGCTTTGGTCTCCTGACGGGACAAAAATAGCATACATACAAGATGGTGTGCTTTGGATTGTGCCTGTTGATGAGAGTGGTGAAATTACCGGAAGTCCTAAGCAACTTACTGAAGAACTGGCGGCCAAACCCAGTTGGGCCGGTGATTCCAAAAACATGGTCTATCTAGCCACTGATCATTTGAAAAAGATTGATACAGAAACCGGTGCGCAGAAAGATATTCCTATTGATCTGGAATGGAAACCGCAACTGGCAGAAGGCACCTATGTAGTCCATGCCGGTAGGCTATTTAATGGATTGGACAGCACCTATTTGGAAAACATGGACATCCTTATAGAAAATCATCGTTTCAAGGAAATCGTACCTCATCAGGAGCGTACGGACATGAAAATTATCGATGCCTCCAATCAGGTCGTTATGCCCGGACTCTTTGAGATGCACACGCACCAGCACGCCAGCGTGGGCGAACGTTTGGGGCGCATATGGTTGTCTTATGGAATCACATCGGTTCGAGAGCCTGGCGCTGATCCTTATGATGCCTTAGAGCGGAAAGAAGCATGGTCCAACGGTACGCGTCCCGGTCCCCGAGAGTTCTTTACCGGTGGGCTTACCGATGGTGGTCGTATATACTATGGCTTGGCCAATAGTGTAATCCACGGTCCCCATATGAAATTGGAAATGAAACGTGCCGAGAAGCTAGGTTACGATTTGATTAAAACTTATGTACGCATGCCCGATTCCATCCAGAAAGCGATTACTATGGCGGCGCACGACATCGGTATACCCGTATCTTCACATGAGATATTCCCGTCTACCAAGTATAATGTAGACGCCGTTGAGCACATCCGCGGAACTAGTCGCCGGGGCTATAGCATGAAACAATCCGAACTGAACCGAACCTATGATGATGTCATTCAACTACTGGCCCAGTCGGGAATGAACATTACACCTACCATAGGATTACAGGGCGGATTTTTTCTGATGATGGAGAAAGACTCCAATCTGATTAAGAACAGACAGCTCAACGCTCTGTACTCTCCCAGCTATGTGGCTGAGTTGGCAACAGCCTTGCCCCGCATCAAAGCTATGCGGCCAGGCTATGGCTCTAATTTTGATGATATTTACCAGACAATCACAGCTATTATTAAGGCGGGCGGCCATATGACGGCAGGCACTGATTCTCCGTTTATTCCCTATGGAACCAGCCTACATGTAGAAATGCAATTGTTTGTAGAAGCCGGTCTTTCGCCTTATCAAGCTTTACAGGCCGCTACAATCAAATCGGCTGAAGCAGTGGGAGTGGATAAAGATTTGGGAACTATTGAAGCTGGTAAATTAGCTGATTTGGTCATTGTAGACGGTGACCCTCTTACCCATATTAAGGATGCCTGGAACGTCAACACAGTTATTAAAAACGGTATTACCTATGATATTGATGAATTGTTGAAATCTAGTGACTAACCTTTTTTCTTTTCAGTATGAGCATATACCGCTAACATTCTTTTCCTTTAGTATGGTCTTTGGGGGTCAGCATTTCGGAGGGTACCCTTTTGAGGTTGCAGTTCGGGTTATCCCCGGTGAATTGGGAGGTAATCGCAAAGGAAAGGGATTAAAATAGACTTTGAAGTCCGACCAACCTTCAATTTTATCCGACATTGAAGGTCTTATTCTAGAAAAGACGATAGTAAAAATTAACAATACATAGAAAAGCCAAGGTAGTTGAGAGTTCACTTTGTCAAATAAATCATCGAATAATTTGGGCTACAAGACTAATATGAGTTTTTTTTTGTTTTTTGGAAATTAGTTTTATTCAGGAATAAAGGGGTAAAAGCTACCTTTCTAAACAATAGGTTGTCCATTTAGAATATACTATTCCAAAACAATTGAGGAATTTAATAACTATAAGTATTAAAAAAATACGCGATAAAAACAAAAAAGCAGTTACAAAAATCTGTAACTGCTTGATTTTACTTGTGGTCCCACCTGGGCTCGAACCAGGGACCACCTGATTATGAGTCAGGTGCTCTAACCAACTGAGCTATAGGACCGGTTTTTTTCGAAACAGATGGCAAATTTAACTATTTGTCGGTAACGGACAAAGTAATTTATAGGTAATTGGCATTGCCTTTCCGACGGGCTATCCGAATACTAAACTATTTCTTGACATAACTCTATCAAAACCCCATTGGTCCCCTTCGGATGTAAAAAAACGACCAGCTTATTATCTGCCCCTTTTTTTGGTTTCTCATTTAAAACTGTAAATCCTTCCGACTTCAAGCGCTGGACTTCTGATGTAATATCGCCTACTGCAAATGCGATATGATGTATGCCCTCCCCCCGCTTTTCCAGAAACTTTGCAATAGGACTATCATCATTCAAGGCTGCCAAAAGTTCGATTTTACTTTCGCCCATTTTAAAAAATGCCGTTTTGACGCCTTCCGATGCAACTTCCTCCGTTTTATAGGACGCTGTTCCCAATAATTTCTCAAACATGGTGTTGGAAATTTCAAGATCTTTAACTGCGATACCGATATGTTCTATATTTTTCACTTTTTAGTGGTGTAGCTTGTTTCAGGCGTGTCAAAAAGCTTGCAACTCATTTCTGTTGAGTTCATTGTATACCCTGGCCCAATTTTGATCACTTTTTAAGTCCCTAAATCAATAGCGATGCTTCTTACTAAGGGCTACTACTAAATTACGCTTAATTCTCCGTATTTTTGCCCCATGGAAACACAACGACAGAAAAAGATTGCGGGCGTAATTCAAGAGGACATCGCAGATATACTTCAGCGTTCGGCCATTGAGGGCGGATTAAAGGGTACTTTGATTTCTGTGACCAAAGTGTCGGTACCTACGGATCTTTCCCTAGCCAAAGTCTACCTCAGCATCTTTCCGAACAAAAATGCGGCTGAAATTATGGAAGGTATTACCTCAAACCAACCTTTGATCAAACACGAATTGGCACAGCGCACCCGACATCAGTTGCGACGTGTACCTGAATTATCCTTTTTCTTGGATGACTCCCTTGATTACATTGAAAACATCGAGAAATCGCTTAAAGGGGATGAAAATCCGATTGAAAATCGCGACCTGTTGGCTAAAAGGAAGAAAATCTAATACCTGTTTAAACCGATGCTGCCTTGAATTTTCCGTTCTATATCGCCAAACGTTATGTGCGCTCTAAAAGCAGCCAAAACGCAGTAAACGTTATCAATTTTATTACCTTCTTGGTCATCGTCATTGGTTCTGCAGCTCTTTTCATCGTTTTATCCGGTTTTTCTGGCTTAAAAACCTTTAGCTTATCCTTTAGCTATACTTTCGATCCAGATTTAAAAGCGGCTCCGATTACCGGAAAGTTTTTTGAACTATCCCCTGAACAGGAGCAAAAATTACAACGTATTGATGGAATAGCATCCTATGCCAAAGAACTGGAAGAAAAAGTTTCACTCAGGCATAGGGAAAAAAGTCACATCGCTACGATCAAAGGTGTAGATTCGAACTACCAACGCGTAACCGGTATAGACAGCACCATTCAATATGGCACATGGCGTATCAATGCTCAGGATGCCGTTGCGGGCATTGGTATCTCGAGAATTTTGGGGATAACCACCAATGAATACAGACATCCGTTAACCGTTCTAGCGTTAAAACCGGGCAAAGGTCCAATCAGAATAGAAAAAGATATTAAAACCAAACAACTAGTTCTTAGCGGACTATATGGTATTGAAGAAAATTTGGATAAAAAATACATTTTTGCCGATTTATCCTCCGTTCAGCAGCTGTTAGACAAGAAAAGCAATCAAATCTCAGGCATAAATTTTAAATTGGATGCTACCTTGGATAACACATCCCTAAAAAATCAAATCACGACAATTTTAGGAAACAACATCGTTCTTAAAGACAGGCAAGAGCTCAACGGTTCGTTACATAGGATGTTGAATACCGAGAATTTAGCCACGTATCTCATCTTTACGCTTGTACTCATAATTGCCTTATTTAATGTGGTCGGCGCCATTATTATGATGATATTAGACAAGCAGCAAAACTCCAAAACCCTCTTCAACCTTGGGGTTACCATTAAAAAGTTACGCCGTATTTATTTTGTTCAGGGCATATTGGTGACTACTACAGGCGGTATCATTGGTGTAGCCTTGGCCTCATTATTAATCTGGTCACAATTATCTTTTGGATGGTTAAAAATCACGCCTTCCTTGCCCTATCCGGTAGAATACCAGCTGATAAATGTTGTTATCGTTCTTCTTACGATTATAGTCTTGGGGATAATTGCATCAAAGATTGCGAGTAGCCGGATTACAAAGAAATTGATTGCGGGCTAACATTCTTGTTCTTGGAGCCAGTAATTCCATAAGCGGATTTCAAGGTACACTAGTAACTACATGCAGCTTATAAATTTGATTTTAAGGGACTACTGATTATGTTCCCGCAAACTCAAAATCACCGAAACGTTCCAATACCTCATCAAAAGCCGCAAAAACATCAACGGAGTCATCGCTGGTCACCATTTTCATGCGGTAGTCTTTAAAATGGGGTATACCCTTAAAGTAATTTGTGTAATGGCGGCGGGTCTCAAAGACGCCTAATTTTTCGCCTTTCCAATCAATCGCCATTTGAAGGTGGCGCCGAGCAGCTTCAACGCGTTCGTTCATAGTGGGTGGCGCTGCGTGTGCACCTGTCTTGATAAAGTGTTTCACCTCTCTGAAGAACCAAGGATATCCGATACTGGCTCGACCGATCATAGCACCATCGAGCCCATAATCGTCGCGCATACGTACCGCTGCCTCGGGGGTATCAACATCACCGTTTCCGAATACGGGAATATGCATGCGAGAATTATTTTTTACCTCGGCAATAGGTTTCCAATCGGCGCTGCCCTTATACATCTGGGCACGTGTACGGCCGTGTATGGCAATGGCCTTGCAACCGACATCTTGCAGCCGCTCTGCAACTTCAACAATTTTTATCGATGTTTCGTCCCAACCCAAACGGGTTTTTACCGTAATCGGAAGATTAGTGCGCTCTACCATGGCTTTAGTCAGGGATACCATTAAATCGATATCTTTTAAGATTCCAGCTCCCGCTCCTTTACTTACTACTTTTTTTACGGGACAGCCAAAATTAATATCAATGATGTCTGGCTTGGATTTTTCTACAATTTCCACCGATTGCAGCATCGAATCAAGGTTAGCTCCAAAGATTTGAATGCCGACAGGACGTTCCTTCTCATAGATATCCAACTTCATTACGCTTTTCGCGGCATCACGTATAAGTCCCTCTGAAGAAATAAATTCGGTGTATACTACATCTGCGCCCTGCTCTTTGCATAGCGCACGAAAAGGCGGGTCGCTAACGTCTTCCATCGGAGCGAGCAGCAGCGGAAAATCAGGCAGTTGTATATCGGCTATCTTGGGCACACCTATTTTTTTAGGATTGCAAAAATACAAAATTAGAGCCTATCCTGCTCATCGACGTTTTTCGATTTGTAATTATCCCTGATTTTTGTGTTACCGAATTTGTAGCGTAGGCCCATTACAAAGAGGCGGTTCTCGGCCCTACGGAGCGACGTTCCACTTTGGTCAAGGTAGTTTCGGGTATTGAATTCGTTTCCCTGATTAAAGATATCTTCGATGCCCATCGATATACTCGCTTTTTTATTCCATAGTGTCTTTCTCAATGAAAGGCTTAAAGCCCCAAAACCATCAAATTTGGCGTTTTCCGAAAGCAATGGACCGCTATATACGAATGACAGGTCTGCGGTCAGCGAATTGTCCTCCAAAAAAGTAAATCCATTACTGGTTCTGACAAACCAGCTGAATAATTCATTTTCTACCTCGATTTCGGTGCCCAAATTTTCGAAAATCGCCTTATCATTGAAGAAGCTGGCCAGCACATAGCAGTTCCAAAAATTGGTGAAATCTTTGGTCAATGAGACATCTATACCATAACTGGTGTTTCTTTTAAGGTTTGCGCTGATGTATCGCAACAACCGTAGGTCATTATCTTGAAAGATTAACTCGCCTAGGCCGTTTTTTTTAGTCTTATAAAAAAGTTCGACCGTGTAGCTATTATCAAAGGTATACCCTCCCGCTATGTAGTGGCGTGTAGCGGGTTGAAGGTTAGGATTGCCCTCTACCGTTATAAAATTATTCTGAAAGATGAGAAAAGGACTTATATCTTCATATCTCGGTCGTTGTATCCGTCTGTAGTAATAAAGATTGAAATCATGTTTTTCATTGGGCGTATACTGAATCGAGGCCGATGGAAAAAGTTGTAGATAATCATTTTTATTTTCAGCGCCTACATCTAGCATGCCCTTGGTTTCAGTATACTCGGCACGCAGGCCTGATTTAAATTTCCATGTATCCCATTGGGCGTTATAGGATGCATAAGCTGCGAAAATGGATTCATCGTAGCTAAAATTTGCGGCCTCGGTCGGGTCGATACCCGGCCTTTCGCGATCAAAACCTTGTTGTGCTACCTTACTTTCTGAAGTTATACCGGCATATCGCAGACCAGACTCGAAGTTCGCGGATTTTCCCAGCGGGGTAAAGTAATCCGTCTGTAGGCTGTAAAGGTCGATGCGTTGGTCGGTATTGGTTGTAAAATTGTCACGGTCTATTTCGTCTCCATTCAGATTTAAAAAAATGGTGTTCAGCGCCTGTCCGCGTTCATTGTCGTAATGGGTATAGTGAGAGCTTATCGAAATTTCAGCGCCTTCCTTCTCTAGCTCATGAACATAATCTAGATAAAAAGAGGTGTTCAGTTGCTGCTCTTCGGAGTTATTGATTGTATTGAAACCTGACAAAGTGTCTCCGACTACAGCTGTTTCCGCATTATAATGCCTTTCTATTTCGGGTTGATAGACTGTTATTGAGCTGAGGCTTAATCTATTTTTTGAGTTGAAGTCATAATCAAAAAATGCGGAAACGTTATGACTTTTTCGGCGTCTTACGTTTTCTTGCTCTGCTGTCCAGGTTGCTGCTACGACATTATCTTCAATAAAATTTGTTATGTCGGTATATTTAATGACATCTCTGTTATGATTAAAACTATAATTAACGGAAAACGCAACTTTGTTTCCCTTGAAATAATGATCGGTGCCTAAGGTGTGGCGCGGTAAAATACCTTGCGTATATCGGTTGTAAATAGCCCCATTGTATCCCGCAATCAAGTTCTTCTTCTTTTGAATATTTATAAGAATTCCATTTTCAGCTCCATATTTTGAAGGTGGATTGGTAATGACCTCAATGGCTTCGACATCGCTGGCAGAGGTTCCTGATAAGAGATTAATGACATCTTCTTTAGGCAAGTTAACTTTACGGCCGTTTATTAAAATTCCAATGGAGCCGCTACCTTTAACGGTCAGTTTATCATTAATGATAATAACGCTTGGCGTTCGTTTGAGAACATCCCAAATATTATTATCTGCCAATGCCGTATTCTCAATATTGAAAACAATCCGGTCTACCTTTCTCTCCAATCTTGGTCTTTGTGAGGTTACCACCACTTCATCTAAAACCTGTGCATCTTCACTCAAGCGAACGGTTTCGAGAAATACGTCTGAATTTACATCAATTTTAATTAGTGTAGACTCGTTTTCGATATAACTTGCCTTGATGAAATAGCTGCCTTTAGGAACCCTATCTATTTTAAAATGACCATTGTTTTCTGAGGATGTACCATTCAATAAGGTAGTATCGGAGACGGTTAAAAGCTGAATATTAGCAAAAGATACAGGTTGGTTCTCCTCATTTTGCACAGTACCGGATACGCTATATTCCTGAGCCGAAAGCATGCCGAATGAGCAAAAAAACAGTAAAAAGGGGGAAAGCGTGATTTTCAAAACAATATATAGGTCAGGTTCTTATTCAAATCTAACCCTTTTTAAGTAAAATCTTACGCTTGTCGTACGTTTTTTACAAAATAAATATCGTTTTTAAAAACCAATAAATAGGTTTTAAAGTAGCTTGTCGACCAAGACTTTTGAATATTTGCCAGACGCATTTTTGAGCGGTTGGTCAGATTCGAAAAGTACGAACTTAACTTTAAGTCCATTAGCATAATCGACAAGAACAACCTGTTTTTCTTCGTCACCCGTCAAGCCATGACTTGCGGATTGACCAAAAAAATTAACCCAATATAATTTTCTAGTAAACTCATAACAGTCGTTTACAACGGCCGAAACGGTATAATCGAAAGGCGGATTTTTAATATTGTCAGTAGAGTGGTCAGTGTATAAAAGAAATCTCACCTCAGGGTGTAAAGTTCCCCATTTTTTAATTTTATAAAGAAATTTTTTCGAATCGTATTCCCAATCGATCATCTAAGTAGTTTAAAAACTGAAATTACGTTAATTTTAACATTATTCACGAACAATTAGTTATGACTCTGAAATTGTAACAAAACAACCTTTCAGTGCTACATTTTTATGCTTATTTGACGTTTTAATTCAAATAAGCATATACTATTTATATCTAACTGTTTTCCTGATTCACATTCAATTTATACCAACGCCTTTTTCTATACGTCGCCCTTCATCAAAAAAACCGTCTTCCTAAGACCTCGACCTGAAAACATACTTGTTCTCTCAAACTGTTTCTCTCAATAGGTCAAATTTACTGTTATATATAACCTAAATTCCTTATAAGTTGCGAAATGATAATTTCAATCATAACATCAACCAACTGCGCGTTAATTATGTAACAGACCATATCCATAATCGGTACTTGCATCAATATGCTGTAAATGCTCTTTCAAAAGATTAGGGTTTCACTCCAAGAACGCTTTCTACAGTGCTTTCAAAAAAGCCCATGGCTGCAGACCTGGAAAATTCGCTACACAAAAAGCTAGCGTTTCCACATCCTAAAATAAACTATCTTTGCAGGTTCAAATGCAGTACGCCCTACTATGAAGAACATTCGAAATTTCTGTATCATCGCCCATATCGATCACGGTAAAAGTACTTTGGCCGACCGGCTCTTAGATTTTACCGGTTCCGTTACTGCCCGTGAAAAAAAAGAACAGCTACTTGATAGTATGGATCTCGAGCGCGAACGAGGTATTACCATTAAAAGCCATGCTATTCAGATGGATTATATTCATAATGGTGAAGCTTACGTCTTGAACCTCATCGATACACCGGGGCATGTCGATTTTAGTTATGAAGTATCCCGATCTATTGCGGCCTGTGAAGGCGCACTTCTTGTTGTCGATGCGGCGCAAAGCATTCAGGCGCAGACAATTTCTAACCTATATCTAGCCTTGGAAAATGACCTTGAAATCATTCCCGTTTTAAACAAAGTTGACTTGCCTAGCGCCAGTCCGGAAGAGGTTACTGATGATATTGTGGATTTATTGGGATGCAATCACGAAGACGTAATTCCTGCCAGCGCAAAAACTGGTCTTGGTATTCAAGAGATTCTGACCGCAATAATTGATAAGGTGCCAGCGCCCAAAGGTAATCTTGATGAAGCCTTGCAGGCATTGGTTTTTGATTCTGTCTACAATCCGTTTCGTGGGGTAGAAACCTATTTTAGAGTTATAAATGGGGAAATCAAAAAAGGGCAAAAAATTAAATTCGTTGCAACAGATAAGGATTATTTTGCGGATGAGGTAGGCACCCTGAAATTGACCCAACATCCCAAACAGAGTATTAAGGCTGGTGATGTAGGCTATTTAATTACGGGTATCAAGGATGCTCGGGATGTCAAGGTCGGTGACACTATTACCGATGCGGCAAATCCCACTAAAAATCCTATTGCAGGCTTTGAGGATGTAAAACCGATGGTTTTTGCGGGCATCTATCCCGTTGACACCGAAGATTTCGAGGAATTACGGTCTTCCATGGAAAAACTTCAACTTAACGATGCTTCACTAGTCTTTCAGCCCGAAAGCAGTGCTGCACTTGGCTTTGGCTTCCGTTGCGGATTCTTAGGGATGTTGCACATGGAAATTATACAGGAGCGCCTAGAGCGGGAGTTCGATATGACCGTAATAACTACGGTCCCCAACGTTAGTTATCATGCCTTTACCAGAAAAGATCCAGAGGTACCCCAAGTCGTCAACAACCCAAGTGATTTGCCCGATCCTTCGACCGTAGACAGAGTAGAAGAGCCCTATATTAAGGCAACTATTATCACTAAAGCTGATTTTGTGGGCAATGTGATGTCGCTGTGTATAGAAAAAAGGGGTATAATAACGAATCAGACCTATCTTACCACAGAGCGGGTCGAGCTGAGCTTTGATATGCCATTGGCAGAAATCGTATTCGATTTTTACGACCGTTTAAAAACGGTATCCAAAGGATATGCCTCTTTCGATTATGCGCCCATAGGTATGCGGGTCTCGAAACTAGTGCGTGTAGACATTCTGTTGAACGCCCAGCCAGTAGATGCCTTATCTGCCCTCATCCATTCTGACAATGCACACAATATTGGAAAGAAAATGTGTGAAAAGTTAAAGGAACTAATTCCTAGACAGCAGTTCGATATTCCGATACAGGCGGCAATTGGCGCAAAAATCATATCTCGTGAAACGATAAAGGCCCTTCGTAAAGATGTTACCGCGAAATGTTACGGTGGTGATATTTCCCGAAAACGGAAACTTTTGGAGAAACAGAAAAAAGGAAAGAAACGCATGCGGCAAGTCGGAAATGTAGAGATTCCACAGCAGGCCTTTATGGCTGTACTTAAGTTGAACGATTAAATCCTATTCGTTTTAAATTATAAAAAACAGCACTGGCGAATTGGCCCTATTTCCATAAATGATTAAGATAGATTCTCTTATTCGCGAACGGCTATATGATTTCCTTCCCTATCCTCCAACGCTATTTCCCCCATTAATTCACCAATGCTAAACGTGTCATCGGAAATTGCACCCTTGGCATAATCAATTTGATAAAGGGAATCCATTTTTATCCATACAAATTTTGATTCCAGTTCAACCATGTCCTTAGAGGATTTGGTGTATGCCCCCGAAGTATCGTCATTAAATTTCCACACTTCCAGACTGGTTTGTTCAGAGCCAACATTTTCCCCTACTGTAGATTGAGAAACCCAGGTGCCGATAATGACATCTGAATCGTCATTATCCTTAGAACAACTTATACACACTACTGTTCCGGCCAAGGCCAAACTTAAAATTAATTTTTTCATAAAAGCAAAATGAATATTTAGGGTATCAGTTTTCAAACCGTACGTTAAACGTTTATCAGTTCGGCAATCGTATAAAAAATGCTGAATCTTATCTTCATGACATCAATGAAGGAATATTAAGATGTTATTTTAAAACTCCTTACCGTTTGTTCATACTTTGCAAGTAATAGATTACCAATCTACACATACAAAAAAAGCTCTAAACACTTACAATAGCCTTTTAAGTGTTAATAGGAATCTCCGCTAGTCATTAGAAATCAGCAAGTAAGAAGTATTAATCCCACAAAGTTAAATTTAGCACTAATGCTATCAATATTTGATTTGAATACAATAAACAAATATTGATGACGTTTTTAAAAAAACTCTTTATAACCAAAACAATTACGATTATGACAAAATTTAGGCCATTAATAATCATTCTGTCAGCTTTCGCTCTGTCTTCACTTAATTCTTGTGATAACGATGATGAGGGAAATACATTGAGCCCTTCATTATTAGAAACTCAAACAATAAACGAATTAATCGTTAAAAATGGATCTTTATCTTCATTGGAAGCAGCTTTGGGAGTCGCATCAGGAGATTTACCAGGAACTTTAAGCGGTTCAGAAGCATATACGGTATTTGCCCCCAATAACGAAGCTTTTAGTGCCCTTGCCAGTTTGGCGGGTTTTGAATCAAGTGATGATATGTTAGCCGAAATAAGCCCAGAGCTGCTCGCCAAGATTTTGTCTTATCATGTTGTAGCCGGTGAAAGCGATATCGCAGACCTTACTGACGGAAAGTCCCTTTCTGCAGTCGCAGGTGGCAATCTTACGATAACCAGCTCTATTGATGGCGACAATAAGATTGTACAAATTCTCGATGCCACTAAGGTAGAACAAACCAATCCGGTTGCTTCGATTAAGGGAACTTTGAATTATGGCAAAAATGGAATCGTACATATCATTGATAAAGTTCTATATTCTCAAGAGATAATAACTGCACTTGAAATCGATACACGACCCAGTATCTTAGAATGGGCAACAAGCACTGAGGATTTAAGTTCTCTAGTAGATGCCCTGAAAAAAGCAGGTTTGGCCGATACAGTAACAGGGCTTGAGGAATCAACGGTTTTGGCTCCAAACAATGCTGCCTTCACAAACCTTTTTTCCACTTTAGGGGACGATTACAATAGCCTTGAGGATTTTGACAATGCCGCTGAAATAGCATTCTTGGGCGATATTCTGAAATACCACATAATCACCTCCCGCATTGAATCGACCGAATTAACTGCTGGACCCGCAGAAACAGCACTACAAGATAGTTCCGTTGATGTCATTTCTGAAGGTGGATCTTTCACATTTGGCGATGCGAGCACAACGAATGCTAGCATTGTAACGGCGGACATTGACGGAAGAAATGGATTTGTTCATATTATCGATAAGGTTCTCGTTCCTCAAACGGCCGTAGATTTTTTAGCTAATTTAGATTCAGGTGATATAGCAGCTGTAGTTGGAAGAACGCTAGAACTTAGCCTTTTGGAGGAAGCTTTAATAGCTACGGATCTAGTCGAGACATTTACAGATCTTAGTAATGAAAGTTTCGTTCAGGGCGCGGACGAAAAGGATGAGGATTTCGAAAAGCGCAGAGCTCCTGAAAATTATACTTATTTCAATCTTGCAACGGTATTTGCACCTTCCGACGCTGCCTTTATTGAACTATTGGATTTATTAGGTGATGATTACACCGGTATAGATAGCTTTGATACGGAAGAAGAAAAGGAGCTTCTTAAAGAAATTATCATGTACCATGTGGTACCTGGCAAAACAAGTAGCGCAGATTTAACTGCGGGAGTCTTGACAACTGCTTCAGGAGAAGATATAGAGGTCATAGAAGTTTTCGGAACCGACACCTTCAATATAGGAAATTCCAGAAATAATGTGATTGCCAATATTGTTACACCGGATGTGGCAGCAAGAAATGGTCTAGCACATGTTATCGATAAGGTATTACTACCCGAAAATGCGATTATTTTTATACGGTCGTTAGATAAATAGGATGATAATTAGTGACATTGGCAATCTATTTATAATAATTACTAGACTATTCCATCGCACTTAATTAATGAAATATTTTAACTGAAAGACATCCCAAAGTTGGGATGTCTTTTTTTTCTTTAGAAGCTGACGTAAGTAATGAACTTGGTATAACCCTTTTAGAAAAATCTAATCAACTAACAAATAAAAAAATATCTCCTTTCCATTTAATTCCAAGACTACAACTGAAAATTTTGCCAAGTAAAATGTGTTTTTAGTACTGAAATGTTATAGGCTACATACAAAAATTGAAAACTGTGGATGTAAAAATTTAAATTGAAACCGCGGCATTAAAAACTAAATTGTAAACTATTTGGGAAGCTATTTCCTACATTATCTTTTGACGATTTCCATATAAATCCTACAAAAATGTAGGATTTTAATTTTAAAATGTAATAATCAAGTGGTTAAGCCGTTTTAAAACAATGTTATTAACCAAAAAATAATTTTAAAATGACAAAATTCAGGACTTTACGTGTTTTTCTCATGGTGTTTTCCGTATGCGCCTTGAGCTCCTGCGAAAATGAGGACGATGGTACACCGCGTTATGCAGTAACCGAAATAAATTCGGTAAATGATGTAATTAATTCAAACGGTAGCTTGTCTTCTTTAAAAGCATCCCTTACGGTTGCTTCTGGCGACTTGACCACTACATTAGAGGGTTCAGGGCCATTTACAATTTTTGCGCCTAGCAACGAAGCCTTTTCCGCATTGGCCAAAGAAGCAGGCTATGAAAGTTCAGCGGCATTGTTAGCAAACATTGACCCAGCCTTATTATCAACCATTCTGACCTATCATGTTGTAGCAGGTGCAAATGGTACTGACGCCCTTACCCAAGATAAAATGCTAGCTACCGTAATGGGAGACGAACTTTCTGTAAATATCGATACTGATAGTAACATCGAAATATTGGATGCAACAGAATTACCGCAGACCAGTACCGCCGCTATCGTTTCTTTTAGTAACCCCTCTGCGCCGAACGGTATAGTTCATTTCATCGACAAGGTGCTTTTACCACAATCCGTTATTGAAACCTTAAGTATCGACATCCGACCTAGTATCTTAGACTGGGCAACAAATGATGAAGACCTAAAGACATTAGTAAGCGCCCTCAAAAAAACAGGTTTAGTTGATACGGTATCAAAATTAGATTCCGCAACCGTATTGGCACCGAACGATGAAGCTTTCGAAGGACTTTTAGAAATGCTCGGAGATGATTACGATAGCCTTGATGATTTCGATAACGCAACCGAAATCGCTTTGTTGGGTAATATCCTTAAATACCACGTATTAACATCTAACGATTTGATGGCGGGTGAAGCTGAAACCGCTTTTGAAGATAATACTGTTTCTGTTGTTGCGGATGGTGAAGGTTACACATTCGGTGACGCAGAAACTGTAAGCGCCGTTACCGAAGCTAAAAACGGTAATTTTCAGATTATTGACAAAGTACTTTTGCCACAAGCTGCCTCTGACTTTTTGGACCTGCTAAACTCTGAAGATTTAGCGACATTGGTTACAAGGGAATCCAATTTAAGTATAATGGAAGAGGCTTTGATTGCTACGGAACTAAATACTCCTTTTGTTGACATTACCAACGAAAGCTTCGTTCAAGGTGAAAATGAAAAGGATGATGCCTTCCAAAAGCGAAGTGCCCCTAAGAATTTCACTTATTTTAAGCCTGCTACTGTTTTCGTTCCAACCAATACCGCTTTTCAAGAGTTATTGAATGCTTTAGGGGATGACTATAACAGTATTGAGGACTTTGATACTGATGAAGAAAAAGCACTTCTTCAAGAAATCTTGCTGTTTCACGTAGTAGAAGGAAAAGTAGAAAGTGATAATTTGACCGAAGGAAACTTAACTACCGTTGCTAAAAGTGATATTAGCATTATCAGCGTTGTCGGAACCGATACTTTTGTAATCGGCGATGCCACTAATAATGTGAATGCAAATATTGTAGCTTCAGATCAAACTGCCAGAAATGGAGTTGCTCATTTCATCGACAAGGTATTACTGCCTAAAAATGCTATTGCATTTATAAACGCTTTGAATCAAGATACTATTGATTAATCAATAGAAAACAATAAACTAATATAAAGTTATTAGATAATAGGCATCCTGAAATAAGGATGCCTTTTGCATTTAAATCATCAGTACATTTTCTTATCCCGTTCATCGGAATTAACAGTTTATCAAACAATTTTTAAAGCCTAATTCAGTTTTAGCCTGGTACGCATTAGTGTATTCATTGTAAACTAAGTTTCTCCAAACCATGACAACTTATATAGCCCATTTCACGGCAAAACATCGTATCGTCGAAATTGAACAGCACTCTATTTTTATTTGGCAACAAGAGAGCGGTGAAATCGATGAGTCCCTTATATCCGATAAGATAAAGCGAGAGTCTGCGGTACATTTCTTTCGACTCGTTTCCGAAGAAAATCACGCTATCGATCAAGAAGATATTTTGATAAACGTATCGAGAACCATGCCTTTTTCTGGGTAGAACGCATTGTTTACCTCTCAGGCAGATATAGACAAATTAAATACAGATTTTTTACAAAATCTCAATCATCTACGTTTTCATCCCTGGTTCTTAATTCCTCGTCTGGTCGTTCAAGATCATCGTCATAGGAATCATCATTGCCAATAGATTTTTCAACATCTATTGTCTTGCCTAAGTAGACTAGTTTAGAACCTTCTATGATGTCTTTAAATTCCGTACTGTAGGAAGAAATGACCTGTAGATCACCTGTAGGCGATTTCAAAAGGATGGGTATCGTAAAATTTTCAGCCTTAATCATTTCGATTAGCCCTTCATAATGTTCTTCGTCTTTCAGTTCGATTTCGTGCATGGCCGGATACCTTCTTGCGGTCTCGGTCATTTTGATATAATCGTCGGTATGGGAGAAGAGACCTGCTTTAGGATTGTTCTCGGGATCGTTCATCTCTTCCGCATTGACAAGGCGAAAGGATCCGTTCTCACCAAATTGTTTTGTAAACTTTTCAATAGCGTATTTATTGATATCGGAGTTGCCGGTTAGGGCCATTAAATACCCGATATCATTTAATTCAATATTATCGGTCAAGCTATCGGAATAGATGTTGGCCGTCATGGCTTCCAAGCCTAATTTTTTAGCCTTGTTGACGTTGTTTTGATTACTGTCGATCAAGACAACGTGGCGATTATTTCTATGGATATAATCAGCGATAAGGCGCGGTGCTTTCGATGCCCCTAGAATGAGGATCCCTTCCGATTTGGTCAAAAACACCCCAATCATTTTTGCAAAAAACCGAGCAGTTGTAGCGTTCAACAATACCGTGCCCAACACAATCATGAAAACAAGAGGGGTAATATATTCTGCACCTGGTTCACCCTTGAGAATCAATTTAGAACCAAAGAGTGATGCAATACCTGCCGCAACGATACCTCTTGGCCCTACCCATCCTATGAAGAGCTTTTCGTTCAATTTCAATTTAGAACCGTAGGTGCTAAGAAACACGCCCAAAGGCCTTATGATGAAAACGATAATACTAAATAAAATGACCGTATTCCAGTTATAAATCAGTTCAAGATCTTGAAGGTTGATATTTGCCGCCAGTAATATAAAAAGTATCGAAATGAGCAATATGCTCAACGACTCCTTAAAATAAAGCAATTCTTTAAGGTTTGGCAGGTTAGAGTTGCCCATCACCATTCCCATAATTACCACAGCCAAAAGACCTGATTCGTGGGCAAAAGCATCTGAAACTACAAAGACCAACAGAACGGCCGAAAGGGAAGCCACATTTAGTAAGTAGTGGGGAATGAATTTTTTCTTTATTGAAAACATAAGGGCATGAGCGAACGTAAAGCCGAAAGCAAAACCGAACAATAATATTTTACCGAACTCAACAAAAGCTGTTTTGGTATAGGCCTGCCCCTCTCCAACACTAATGAACTCAAATACCAAAACCGCTACCAAAGCCCCAATGGGATCAATTAGAATACCTTCCCACTTCAACACGGCGGAAACATCCTTTTTTAATGGAATATTTCTAAGAATAGGTGTTATTACTGTAGGGCCGGTTACGATAATTAATCCAGAGAAGAGAAACGAAATTTGCCAGCTGAGTCCAAAAAGGAAGTGGGCGGCCATTCCGGCGCCAAAAAACGTTACAATAGAACCGATGGTAATCAATTTGGTGATTACCGGCCCAATGTTGGCGATTTCCCCACGCCTTAGCGTGAGCCCTCCTTCAAAAAGAATGATTCCAATGGCCAGAGACACAAAATAATAGAGGCTTTCACCAGGAAATAAACCCTTTGAACCCGTCCAAATGGGTTCTATTAATTTAGAACCATCTTCAGTATAGATGGTGGCAATAGGCCCAACCAAAAGACCTATTAAAATTAAGGGTAGAATAGCCGGCAACTTCAAGCGCCATGCCACCCATTGGGCAATGATTCCGAGTATAACTATTCCAGCAATTTCAACCATACCTGCAAAATTTGCTGAAAATTACTCTTTTTATTTTAATAACAAATTTTGCAGTTAGTCTCCTACCAGTACGGTAAAAGGCAAATAATACATTTTTTTGTCACTTTGGCCTCTCATTCTTGAGCAAGATATATCCATTCATGAATTCAAAATTGATTTTATCTTATGTTTCTCCATTTCAATCAATAGTGCCGTTTAGGCTTAAGCTACTAATTTATCCCTTTGCTTCGGAACATGCTTAATTCTATTGCTTTCGGAAATAAACGAGATAAAATAGGCTTAAATCGATATTGCTTTTAACGGGTTACAACCATTCGAGTTTAAAATAGAAGTCTGTATATTAATTTTTATAAAAATTTTCAAAATCACCACAGGTTTATTTATGCTGATACACTAAAGCTCGATTTTATAATAGAACACTCTTTTAACCCTGTCTAGATATGTCTTTTATAGGCTATTGCGACTTTCCCAATACTGTGACAATAGGTACGTGGCTAAAGTTTTCGATTTTAATCTCGGGAGCGGTGGTCACCTTTATTTAGAGAGCCTTATACCATTATTACTATGGCATTTGGTATTTTCACAATGTTAATACTTTACGTAATTTGCGTTATTGATATTGAAAATGAAACTATACCCCATAGAAACCGGAAATTTTAAACTTGACGGCGGAGCTATGTTCGGCGTGGTGCCCAAAACCATTTGGCAAAAAACCAACCCGGCAGACGAAAAAAACTTAATAGATATTGCCGCTCGTAGTCTTCTAATCGAAGATGGAAATCGATTGATTTTGATCGATACCGGAATGGGTAATAAACAGTCGGATAAATTCTTTGGATATTATTACCGATGGGGCGATTTCACATTAGATGGTTCATTAGCGAAACATGGCTTTCATCGTGACGACATTACCGATGTATTTATGACCCATTTACACTTTGACCACTGCGGTGGAAGTATCCAGTGGAACGAAGACCGTACCGGTTATGAACCTGCTTTTAAAAATGCCAACTTCTGGACGAACGACGCCCATTGGAAATGGGCAACGGAACCTAATGCGCGCGAAAAAGCTTCATTTTTAAAAGAGAACCTTCTGCCTATGCAAGAGAGCGGGCAGTTAAAATTTGTACCGCTGCCCTCTTTAATCGGAACCCATAGCAGCGAAAATGAAACCTTGGTCGATTCGGAAAGATTCATAACGAAATCTGGGTTAGGTTTTGACATATTTTTGGCAGATGGCCATACCGATAAACAAATGCTGCCTTATGTCGATTACAAAGGTAAAAAGCTGGTTTTCGTGGCTGATTTAATACCTACTGTTGGCCATATACCATTGCCCTATGTTATAGGATATGACACTAGGCCCTTACTTACCCTATCTGAAAAGGAACTTTTCTTAAATGAAGCCGTAGAAAAAAAGTACTTTCTTTTTTTTGAACATGATGCGCACAACGAAATCTGCACGGTCAAAAATACCGAAAAGGGTGTACGGCTCGACAAGGTGTTCTCCTTTAATGAACTTTTTCAATGAAAAGGCACCAAGAGCTTTCGATAATCAGTTTTTTAAAATTCTACAATTATACACTTTCAATCTCGAATCATATTTAGGTAGAGTATCCTTGAATATTAAAATAACATCTAGCGAAAAATCGAAATTATGAAGGTAAAAATACTATACGTTATATTTTTAATCGGAATGGTATCCTCATGTAAATCATCAAAAGTAGATACTAAAGACCTCTTACCCGAAGGGACCTTTACAAAGGGTATTGAAGGGCCTGCGGTAGACTCGAAAGGTAATCTTTATGCGGTTAATTATCAGGAAGAAGGAACCATAGGAATCGTATACGAAAACGGTCAATCAGAAGTATTTGTAAGGCTTCAAGGCGAAAGTATCGGCAACGGCATCCGGTTTGATTCAAAGGGTGATATGTATATTGCAGATTATGTAGGCCATAATGTGTTGAAGGTCGAAAATGGCACTCGAGAGGCAATGGTTTGGGCACATCAAAAAGATATGAGCCAGCCAAACGATCTGGCCATCTCCCCGAACGGAACCATTTACTTAAGTGATCCCAATTGGGAAGAAGGCACGGGTCGCCTTTGGATGGTCGACGCATCCAAAAAAATCATCCTTTTAGAAGATAACATGGGAACGACCAACGGTATAGAGGTTAGTCCCGATGGTAAACAACTCTATGTCAATGAATCGGTACAGCGCAAGGTTTGGCGCTACGACATTGATGTTGACGGGGGTATTTCCAACAAATCCCTATTCATGAGCTTCGATGATTTTGGTATGGACGGCATGCGTTGCGATTTGGCAGGGAATTTGTACATTACCCGCTATGACAAGGGTAGTATAGCAATACTATCTCCCGCTAAAAAAATCATAAAAGAAATACAATTGAAGGGTAAAAAGCCGTCAAATATTACCTTTGGCGGGCAAAACGGCAAAACTTGCTTTGTGACCATGGCCGACCGCGGATGCTTTGAAACGTTTGAGGCCATTCATCCAGGTGCTTTTTAAGAGCATACTTAAACCTAAATGTTACAACACATACACTAAATAATTTCTATTGCATATGACACTACGAATTCCAAAAATCAGTATCGCCCTTGCAGGCTCTATTCTTTTCATGGGCTGCGGCGCTACCGCTTTGGTCTCTACACCCATTGAAAACATCGATAGTACTCCCCTAAAAATATCGGACCTCACCGATGCCGAAAAGAAACACTGGGGCCATTTAGACTTAGTTGCAGATACTATTCCAGGCATGAGTGTTGACAAAGCCTACTCCGAGATTATTAAAAATAAGAAAGGCGATAAAGTGATTGTTGCGGTCCTCGACTCGGGCATAGACCTTAAGCACGAAGATATCGCAGAAGTGCTTTGGACCAACAAGGGCGAAAAACCCGGTAACAATAAAGACGATGACAATAACGGCTACATTGACGATATACACGGTTATAATTTTCTAGGTGATTCTTATAATGAACAGCTTGAGGCTGCCCGTATTGTTAAGTTAAAACTTGGAGATGCAGCGACACAAGCCAAGGCAAAGGCATTGGTCGACCAGAAATATGCAAAGGCACAACAAGAAATACAGCGGTATACCCAAATACAGCAGGTCGTAAAAGATGCGGATGCTGCAATCAAGAAACAACTTGGAAAGGATTCTTATACCCAAAAAGACCTTAGCGGCATTAAAACTGAAGATGCCGCCATGCAGCAAAATATAGGCATACTGACCCAAATGCTATCATACGGTGAAAGTATTGATTCCGTTATAGAACAAATGGGGCAAGCTGTTTCTTATTACAACGATCAAATCGAATATAATTATAATGTCGATTTTGATGGAAGAAAGGCAGTTGGTGACGACCCTTATGACATTACGGACACAAAGTACGGAAATGGAAATCCGCAAAGTAGCTCAGAAGATGAGAGCCATGGCACCCATGTGGCCGGTATCATTGCCGCAAAACGGGGCAATGGAAAAGGTGTCGATGGGGTAGCAAATAATGTTGAAATTATGAGTATTCGCGCCGTTCCTAACGGCGATGAATATGATAAAGATATTGCTTTAGGAATTCGGTACGCGGTTGATAATGGGGCAAAGATAATCAACGGAAGTTTCGGAAAAGCCTTTTCACCCAATGCGGAATGGGTTTATGATGCCATAAAATATGCCGCCGCAAACGATGTGCTTTTCGTACATGCTGCAGGTAATGACGGTGTTGATCTTGATGACCCGACCAATACCAATTTCCCCAACGACCAAACAAAAAATGGGCCTGAGATTTCAGATAATGTAATTACTGTAGGTGCTCTTAGCTCAGATTATGGGGGTGAGATGTTAGCCTCGTTTTCCAACTTTGGTAAAGTAAATGTAGATGTCTTTGCTCCTGGCGATGCCATTTACTCTTCAATGCCCGGTGACAATTATGAATTTCAGGGAGGCACCTCAATGGCCGCACCGGCAGTTGCGGGAGTAGCCGCCTTAATACGGTCGTACTACCCAAAACTCACCGCCTCACAGGTCAAACACATTTTAATGGAATCTGGTTTGGCCCCACAGGCAAAAGTGGTATTGGGAGGTGATGCATCAAAAACGTCTAAATTTAACGACATTTCTACATCAGGAAATATTGTGAATGCTTACAATGCCCTAATTATGGCAAGTAAGGTTTCGGCAGGTGATATTACCTTGTAAGCAAGGGGTAGTCCATAATTTGCCTTAACATATCAATATTCAAAAAAAACACCATGCAGAATACTACATCACTGTTTGCCATCTTTTCTCTTCTTGCCTTTTACGTCCCGAGCGTTTCTACGGCGCAGAATAATACGTCGTATTGGCAGCAACACGTAGACTACACTATGGAGGTGGATATGAATGTCGAGAACTACCAATATACAGGTTCTCAAAAATTGGAGTATACCAATAATTCGCCCGATTCCCTATCGAGAGTTTACTATCATCTTTTCTTCAATGCTTTTCAACCGGGAAGTGAGATGGATATGCGTTTGCAAAATATTAAAGATCCCGATGCCCGGATGACCACGGAGGACAAAAAAAGCAGAATAGCTACGCTATCTAATGAAGAAATGGGATTCTTACACCCTTCTTCCCTTTCCCAAGATGGCCAAAAGTTAGATTATAATGAAGAAGGAACCGTATTGGTCGTCAATTTAGCGAAACCGATACCTCCAGGAGGAAAGACTACTTTTGAAATGGCATTCGATGGTCAAGTACCCTTGCAAATTCGTCGTTCAGGACGAAACAGTGAAGAAGGTGTTGCCTTATCAATGAGCCAATGGTATCCGAAATTAGCGGAGTATGATTTTGAAGGATGGCATGCAGATCCCTATATAGCAAGGGAGTTTCAAGGTGTTTGGGGTGATTTCGATGTAAAATTGACCATCGATAAAAAATATGTTGTCGGTGGAACCGGATATTTACAGAATCCACAAGAAATCGGTCATGGCTATGAAGCCCCGGGCACAAAAATCAAAAAGGAAAAAGGAAAAACCTTAACCTGGCATTTTAAGGCTCCCATGGTGCATGATTTTATGTGGGCCGCCGATCCTGAGTATCTCCATGATACTTTACAAGTAGAAAATGGGCCTATGCTACACTTTCTTTACAAAAATGATAAAGAGATTATTGAAAATTGGAAAAAGTTACAGCCTAAAACGGCAGAAATAATGCAATTTTTCAATAAAAATATCGGCGATTACCCTTATGAACAGTATTCGGTGGTACAAGGAGGAGACGGTGGTATGGAATATGCCATGTCGACATTAATTACCGGTAAAAGAAAATTTGGTAGCCTCGTAGGCGTTACGGCCCACGAAATGGCACACTCTTGGTTTCAACACGTCTTGGCCACCAATGAATCAAAACACGAATGGATGGACGAAGGTTTCACGACCTTCATTTCTACCCTCGCCATGAACCAAATTATGGACGAGAACAAGGATAATCCGTTTGAAGGCACTTACAAAGGTTACTACAGCTTGGTAAATTCCGGTCTGGAGCAGCCGCAAACTACACACGCCGACCGGTATGACAACAATTATGCCTATAGCATTGCCGCTTATAGTAAGGGATCTATTTTTCTCTCTCAACTTGGGTATATTATAGGTCAGGATAAACTTATGCAGACCATAAAGAACTATTATCGGGATTTCAAATTCAAACATCCTGTGCCTAATGATATTAAAAGGGAAGCTGAAAAAACTTCGGGTATGGAGCTTGATTGGTATCTAACTGATTGGACCCAGACCACGAATACAATTGATTATGGTATAAAAGAAGTTGTAGCGGACAGTGGAAAAACAAAAGTAAATTTAGTTAGAAATGGCTTAATGCCTATGCCTTTGGACATTTTGGTCGTTTACCAAGATGATACTAAAGAAACCTTTTACGCACCGCTTAGAATGATGCGCGGAGAAAAAGAAAACCCTTATCCTCAAATAAACCGAACAGTATTAAAAGATTGGCCTTGGGCTTTTCCAGATTATGATTTTACTATAGATAAACCTATTGAGAGCATAAAAGCTATTGTTATAGATCCGTCTCAACTTATGGCCGATGTTAAGCAAGAAGATAACGTTTGGCAAAATGAACAATAATCAAATTGACTTACTTAAAAATATAGCCAAAATTTAAGATTGTCTCTAATTGCTGAGTGTTTATATTATAAAATTGAACGATTCCCTTTTACCTGAAATTTGGTTTTGTGGTCGAAGTACATCCTTGTGAAACAGCATAATGAACTTTACGTATTCCAAAAAAGAGAAGCTCAAAAGCAGAAAGCTTATCGATAGCCTATTTGTAAAAGGCAAGTCCGTATCAAAATATCCCATTAAACTTATATATCTTAAAACCGAAGTCCAGGAGAATGCTATTATACAGGCCGGGGTTGCGGTTCCAAAAAGGAATTTTAAAAGTGCAGTTAAGCGCAATCGCATCAAGAGATTGCTCAGAGAAGCGTATCGACTGAACAAACATCAGGTTTTTAACAATAGCGAAGACGCTTTTGCGTTTCTATTTTTATACCTTGGAAAAGAGATGCCCGACTTTGTCAACATTGATCGCGACATGAAAGCGGTTCTTTCTAAATTTCTTGAAAGAGAAAAACTATCGTAAAACGATTTTTGATTATAGAGGTATACGGTACGCCATAACGTACCTCAAAAAAGTATTCTTTGATGAAAACAATTTTTAAAAAACGATTTCTGATTCCAGTAGTGGCCGCAATACTGTTTATCAGTGGTACAAGCTTCGTCAAAAGCGATTTTTTTGAAATAGCAAAACAGATCGAGATTTTTACGACCTTGTTTAAAGAGCTAAACATGAATTACGTAGACGAGACCAATCCTGCGGATTTGATGGATACTGCGATTAAGAATATGCTCGAAGATTTAGATCCCTATACCACATTTCTCAACGAACAAGACGTAGAAACATATCGTATCAACAACGCGGGAGAATATTCCGGCATTGGGGCCTTAGTGCGCTCTTTTGATGATAAGTTATTGATAATTGAACCCTACAAAGACTATCCGGCAGACAAAGCGGGACTAAAAGCAGGCGATGAAGTCCTGAAAATTGGCGATATATCAGTGGCCGAATTTAAGGATAATGCGAGCGAAATGTTGAAAGGGGCCAATGACACCTCCGTAGAAGTTACATATATACGCCAGGGCGAGACTAAAACCACAACGATAATACGCGGAGCGGTAGAGGTCGATGCCGTACCCTTTTACCAGATGATCGATGATAAGACCGGGTATATCGTGTTAACAAGATTTAACGCAAAGGCATCTAACCAGACGAAAGCGGCACTGATCGACCTAAAGGCTAAAGGTGCCAAAAAAATCGTTTTAGACCTAAGGGATAATCCCGGCGGATTATTATCGGAAGCGATTAACGTCACAAATCTTTTTGTAGATAAGGGCGAATTAATTGTCACCACGAAGTCAAAGGTCAAAAAATTCAATAGCGAGTACCGTACCCAGAATAAGCCGGTCGACACTGAAATTCCACTTGTAGTTTTGGTCAACGGCAACAGTGCCTCTGCCAGTGAAATCGTTTCGGGAAGCTTACAAGATTTAGACAGGGCGGTTATCATGGGGGCGCGTAGCTATGGAAAGGGGTTGGTTCAAAGACCCCTGAAACTAACCTATGGCACACAGCTAAAGGTGACCATCAGCCGATATTACACCCCTTCTGGAAGATGTATACAGTCGCTTGACTATTGGCAACGCGATGAAAATGGCGATGCTGTCAAAAAAACGGTTTTCAACGATTTTATGACCCGTAATGGCAGAAAGGTGCAAGACGGTGGCGGAGTGTTGCCAGATATTGAAATAACCTCCACTAAGGCCAATGAATTAACTACGGCCTTAATGAACAATAATATCATCTTTGATTACGCAACGCAATATTACTACAAGCACCAGCTACAAGACCCTGGCAGTTTTAATTTTTCTGAAAGCGATTACCAAGATTTTAAAACCTATGTGTCTCGCAGCGACTTTTCATACGAGACTGAAACTGAAAAAGTCTTAAATAAAGCCATGACCGATCGTGAAGAGGTTATTTTCAACGACGCTATAGAAAATGATTTTAAAGCCTTGCTATTAGATATCGAAAAAAGTAAGATTACCGCATTGGAGGATTTTCAAAAAGAGATCCAACAAAAATTGGAAGATGAAATTATAAAACGTTATTTCTATCGTGAAGGCCTATACGATTATTATCTAAAAAACGATGAGGCCATCTTGGCGGCATCCGGGCTGTTAGTAGACGAAGGGAAGTATTTTGAAATACTGAAGTAAAGCACCGTCTTTACTCCATTTTCGTAAATTAATGATTTCTATTACTCCAAAGCTAAAACAACGTATAACAAGTCTTTTTTACACTAATAGAAAAAGCGATAGTGATTTTTCAAACCTTACAATACGTCTTGGCAAGTATTGAAAAATCTCTATAAAGGACAATAGTAAATCGAGATAGATAAAACCATATATCGATTGAATCATTACAAACTAACTTCGCATAGTTAAGTCACGTAGTTTTACTTAAGGTATTTTTGGTTGGATTCTTCTAAATGTGCTATACGCTATCTTGCATATTACCATCATTATATAAACTTTCGAAATTTTAAGAAATTTGACCCTTTACGTACTAAAGAACGGGTTGATAAACTATTGCCGAACTGGAACCTACCAGAAAATTGCCTATTTTAGAAGTTTAAGTTGTTATATTTTATATAAGTGTTTCCGTCCTTTACAGCGTTGGGCATCAATGTGAATAGATAAAAGAAATTGTGCACTAAAATAAGTAAAACAACAAGTGCACTAAAATACAATATTGAAAGTACGGATGATCGGGCCAACATTTGAGAAAGAAACGATTTCCGTAGTTTCAAAATGAGATTAGTAATCTAGTAATGAAGAAAAATAAAGCCGAACTCTTTTTCAATATCAAATCAATTCTGGGCGAAGGGCCCGTTTGGGATTGGCGAAAACAAAGGCTCTTTTGGGTCGATATTGAAGGCAGGAAGTTATTTTGCCTAGATCCATCTACTCAAAAGCATTTATATTGGGATTTTAAAAGCATGATAGGCGTAGCTGTGCCTACCGAATCGGGAAGCTTCGTTTTGGCGTTAGAACAAGGTTTGTCGAAGTTCGATGTGGAGACCGAAAAGCTAACTCCACTCAATGTCTTAGAAAATCATCCTCACAAAATACGATTTAACGATGGTAAGGTTGGGCCCGATGGGAATTTTTGGATTGGCACTATGCACAAAGAATTCGTTCCCAAGGCTGGAAATCTCTACTGTGTTGATCAAGCATTACATGCCAGTATAAAAATTCCGGAAAATACAATTTCGAATGGTATGGCATGGTCATCCAATACAAAAACCTTTTATTTTATTGATTCTCCGACCTATGAAATCTCTTCGTACGATTTCGATATCGAAACCAGTTCTATTTCCAATAAAAAATCGATTATTAATGTTCCTGAAAGCTATGGCACTCCAGATGGTATGAGTATCGATGCAGAGGGTATGTTATGGATTGCGCATTGGGGCGGTAATTGCGTTCGCCGTTGGAACCCCGATACGGGTATGGTTCTCGAGACCGTTGAAGTCGAGGCCCCCAATGTAACCTCTTGCTGTTTTGGCGAAAAAGATTTGGATACTTTGTATATCACCACCGCAAGAAGCGGTCTTTCTCAAAGTGAATTGCAAGAATATCCTTTGAGCGGAGGTCTGTTCGTATGCCGGCCCGGTGTAAAAGGAATGCCCATTAACTATTTCAAGGATAACTAATGCAATACTCGGGTTTAAAGAACAAAACAGCAATTATAACCGGCGCCGGTACAGGCATTGGCTATGCTATTTGCGAATTGCTTACCATAGCTGGAGCGAATGTAGTACTCAATGATGTAGACAAGGAACTGGCCACCAAAGCAGCTAAAAACTTAGATGCCCAGCATTCGGGAAATTGTCTACCCTTTGACGGGGATGTTGGGGATGTTCATATCATAGATAAAATGGTCGATTTTGCTCTAGAAAAATTCGGTCGAATTGATTTCGTTGTGCCCAACGCGGGCATTACCTTATTTGGAAATTTTTTAGAATTTACCCCAGCCTCTTTTCAAGAAGTAATGCGGCTCAATTTACAAGGTGCATTTTTCTTGGCACAGCGTGTGGCAAAGGAGATGATAGCTCAAGGCGATGGTGGCCGAATGGTCATGATGTCGTCGCAAGTCGGTATTCGCGCCTATCAGCAATTAGCCGCTTATGGAATGACCAAAGCAGCATTACGCATGTTCGCCCAAAATTTAGCTTTTGAGCTAGGCCAATACGGTATAACCGTAAATGCCGTAGCACCGGGTGCGACATTAACCGAACGTACAGAAGAAGAGCAACCGGACTATAAGGGCACTTGGGCCAAACTGAACCCCAACGGAAGGGTCGGTAAACCCGAGGACGTCGCCAAAACCTGCCTATTCTTACTATCCGATGAGGCTTCACATATAAATGGACAAACAATACCAGTTGATGGGGGTTGGACCACGGCTGGAAAGTATCCTGAGGATCTTTTATAAATACCTGTGGTTGGGTGGAATCCCTGCTGGAAAGAATCCAAATAAGCTGTTATCCTCTTTATTATGAACGTGTGGCCGAAATTGGTCAAACCTGAATAGCTAAAACCTATCTTCTACGGCCTAAAGGATAAGGTTACAGGCTAAAACACCCTTTCTTGACTTTAGCAATTCATTGTGCCTCCAGATTTTTAATCTTGACGTTTCTAAAATCAATGGGCTGCCCTTCGCTTTGTAATGCTATAAATCCTTCTTTCAATAACTGCCCATCATTTTTACTTTTCGGATCAAATCCTTCGACAACCTCGCCACCAATTTGGGGTTTCGTATATTCTAAAACTTTTTTGCCATTTATAAGGTGGGTAACCAGTGAATCGCCTAGAACAATCAGTTCTGCCTTCACCCACTGGTCGCCATAATATGTATCTGAGGTTGAATTGAGGCAATGATCGGGATACATTTTCCCTCCATATTCTATTTCAGTGCCAGGGGAACACATATTGCCCGTGGGCCTCGCTTCGCCTTCGTTTATACCTGCCAAAAATTGCATTTCTACCGAAATCGGCCAATTTTGCTCCTTGGGCATGGTGCGGGGGTCTTGGGAATGGAACATAACTCCGCTGTTTTTTAGCGTATAGGACGGTGCTCCGGGATACAGTTCGCCCACAAAACGGTATTCCATAGAAAGGTGGAATTTAGAGTAGGGCGTATCAAAATAAAGGTGTCCGAACCGGTCATTAAAGTCTCCCTTGTATTTGTCATAGCGCACTTTGATTATACTATCCTCGACCCGAAAGGTGTCACCAAAATTATCGCCTGTATCATAGTGGTGTATTTTTGCAGTCCATCCGTCTAAATTTTTTCCGTTAAACATGGGTTTCCAATCTCCGTCAGCTACGGTGTTTTTCTGAACTCCACATTGCGTGAAAAAGAGTAATCCAAACATAGCACACAATGTGGATAACAACCCGGAAATTTTCTTTTGGCTCATACGTATATAGCTTTTAAGTTACAGGGAAAGATACCATAAGATTTTTGAATTTAACCCCGCAGGAAGCTCTAGTATCCTTTTCTTGATTTTTAGAAGGATGTTTTTTTACTCCTTTCCTATCTTACCTTTTTCGGAAATTTTGAATTAGAAAGTATTGCATTATATAGTATGTACATCTTAATACAAGGATATTCTTTATATGGGATTATCCAACAAGAATCTTGGCACTAGTATAAAAATAAAATCAACAGACTATCTACACCTGTTCGGTTTCTGTGCGAAATAGCGGGATCATCCACCTGCCGAAAATTATTCTCTATGATGGTTTCGTTAATGCTGTCAGTGTATTTAAGGTTAATTCTACTTTTTTACACTTAATAGAAGCCTGTTACTAACCGTATCACTTAGCATTGTACTGTATCTTCCTTAAAGATTAGTAAGGAGGTTAAAGTGGGCTGGATTATGCCTATACTATGAAAAAGTATTGTGAATACGGCATCGTTAAACCTCAACTACCAAAGTTCGATACCCATGTCTTTACCAAATCTAAAGGCGGAGGTTCCAATAAGCGGGCGAAGAACATTTTTTTAAATTTTGTAACCCTAACGGTGAAAAACTAATAGAACCCCAATGCTTTATCGGATACGGAAATAGTACTGTATTCCAACAATTATACCGTACAAGAGCGCGTATCCTAGACCTTAAAATATACCTTGTGCTTGTCTAAAAAGTAGGTGATGTACCAAAAGATAAATAACACTAATAAAGCGTTCAATACGGCGATGACCTGCTCCGAAAGCCCTAATGGTCCGAGTAAACCTTCCGACCATATCATTCCGAACCCTCGAAACCATTGTGCACCGACCGTTTCCGCGAAAAGATAAATGAAGATGGAGTTAGTTCCAACCACTGAGAAAATCTTCAGCCACTTTGGGGCATTTCCCTTGACATCGATTACCCAATAAAAAAATGCTAATGTCAAAATGGCAAAGCCTCCGGACGCCAAGGTGAAGGAGGAGGTCGCGATGCGCTTGATGATAGGCGTAATGTTTAAAAAATCCAATGTAAATCCCAATACCAATATTACACTGCCCCAGATAAGAAATGGCTTTAATTTTTCTGTAGCAGGTAAGTTTGACAATAGTAATTTTCCGCAGACAACCCCCCAAATCGTATGTGCGGCAGTCGGAATAAAATTGACGAATACCCAATACCCGTCATTGACCTGACCCATTACTATCATATCGATATAGGCGCCAAAACTATTATGATCTTGGGCATATGGAGCAGCAGGATTATAGGTGCGATACAGTAGCTCTGTAAGTAACAATAATCCTACTGATATACCAATCTGTATTTTGCTAGGTAGTTGCATGATTGCATAAGCGATTAGAATGGTAAAGGCAAGCTGCACCAATACGTTCCAAAGTTCCCAAACCAAAGCATGGCTGTACACGCAGTGCAGTAAAACGCCAAACGTGAACAGCAATAAGCATCTTCTAAAAATGTGCTTGTTTACGTCGCTACGTTGGCCCGATGCCAAACGTTTTCGTAACGAAAAGGGCATGGCAACGCCGACAATAAACATAAAGAATGGTTGAATCAAGTCCCAAAACCGGAGTCCGTTCCAAGGGTGGTGTTCCAGTTGCTCTGCAAGTCCAAAAAACGCTGTACCCTCAGTCAATTCTACAAAATTATGATGAAAACCCGCAGCCTCTGCAATCAATAAGAACATGGTCAAGCCCCGAAAAACATCAAGGGAATATAAGCGTTTCGTAATATTTGAGGCTAATTGTGACATAAAACGGATTGGCTTGATGGTGAAAATTATCGGTTAGATTTAGCGACATGCGGCCTGTAAACCAGATGCTTTGTAATTTCGAATGTAGTAAAAAAAGGCTTTATCTGAACCTCGTTTGCCAGTTTTCATTTCACCATATTATACCTACCTTGGTTACTTGACTACTATGGATACACCTATGGCCTTGCTAACGCAAAAACAAAAACTTTTTTTTAATATCGAAGGCTATTTAGTCTTTGAGAACCTGATATCGTCTAGCGAGGTAGAATACTATAGTGACCTATACACGGCTTTTTTAAGCAATACCATAGATGCTTCCCGATTTCGTTCCGACCTTTCCGGTACTAACGGAAAAGAAGAAAAAATCACACAAATCATGGTTCCTAGTAGGTTGGTTCCTGAACTGACTACAAAAAACATCCACAAAAAATCCTTGCAAATTGCTAAGGAACTTCTCGGAGACGATATCGAGCTCGATTTCGATATGCTCATCAATAAAGCACCGTATTCGAATACGCAAACGCCTTGGCATCAAGATGCTGCATATTGGATCGATATGCCCGACAAACGGGCGGCGAGTTGTTGGGTGGCCATCGACAACGCTTATAAAGAAAACGGCTGCATGTGGTATACGCCAAAATCTCATTTAAAACCAGTATTATCACATTCCCAGACGGGAAACAAAGGCGCCTTGCAATGTAAGGGTAGCGAAGCAAATTCAGTATGTATCGCATTGAAACCCGGGAGTTGCGTTTTCCATCAGGGCGGTACCTTACATTATAGTCGGGGAAATTCTACCTCAAATAATCGAAGGGCACTAATTACAAATTTTCGCCCCAAAGCAATGATCGAGCTTGAACGCAAACAGGGCGTAGACCATACAGGAGAACGAAAAGTAAAGAAAGCGTAAAGCAGCCTGACTACACTAAAAAATCGCCATGATTGTAGCGTACCAAAAAGGAATTGAATATACTTTAACTACGAAATCGTGTATAATCAGCCTGATTATTTACTTTTTGACTGTTATCTCGGTTTTCGCACAAAAGCCTGTCGGATATACATGGTATGAGCCTTTAAAATCTGTAACACGGTTTTCAGGGCAAGGTTGGGAAAATATAGGCTTTGGCCGTTTACCGAACAAATCGGAAAAAACGGTTAGGGAGCCGGTATGGGAACTTTCGAAGCATGCTGCAGGTTTGGGCGTGCATTTTGAAACCGATTCAGATACACTCGTTATTCAATATCAGGTAGATGGCAACTTGGCAATGGATCATATGCCTTCCACCGGGGTGAGCGGAGTCGATCTGTACGTTAAAAATAACGACGAATGGCTTTGGGCGAGAGGGCAACGTTCGTTTAACGACACTATCCGTTTTATGTTCAGCCTTGATGCCTTGCCCAAGGTTGGTAAAGAATACCAGCTGCTTTTTCCCTTATACAACAATATTAAGAATCTTCGGATAGGGGCGGTAGAAGGGTCTTCTTTTCACTTTCTCCCGCCAAGAAAAGAGAAACCAATTGTTGTTTATGGTACTTCAATTGCACAAGGTGCCTGCGCTTCACGGCCAGGGATGGCATGGACGAACATTCTTTCCAGAAAACTTGATTATCCTGTCGTAAATTTGGGTTTTTCGGGTAATGGAAAATTAGAACCTGAAGTCATCGCGCTCATCAATGAAATAGATGCATCCATCTTTGTCATCGATTGCTTACCCAATCTTTCTCCAAACGAAAAGCAATCCAAGGAAGAGGTAAAGAAGCGTATACGTGAAAGCGCAGTATCGCTTCGAAAAAAACATCCAAGGACTTCAATTCTAGTAGTTCAGCACGCCGGTTATTCCGATGGAAATGTAGATTCGGGGAGAAAGCATATCTACGAAACTTTGAACTTTTGGTTGGCGGAAACTTTTGCTTCCTTAAAAAAGGAAGGTTTTCAAAATTTGTATATGTTGACTAAAGACGAAATCGGTTTGACTAACGATGCCTTCGTTGATGGTACCCACCCCTCTGATTTGGGTATGCAGCAATATGCAGAAGCCTATATGTCGGTGCTGAGGCCCTTGACACTAGAATCGGAACAAAACTAGTTTATGAAAAAATCCATCAAAGAACACATTGAATATTTACTTTGTGTCAGTATTAATACCGTACGGTCGATATCCGGTGGCGACATTTCACAGGCCTTTCTACTGGAAACCGAATCGGAACGTTTTTTTTGTAAAGTAAACCCTGATGTAGATTCTCATACCATGTTTCTAGCTGAGAAAGAGGGCTTGGAAGACATTCGCAAAACCAAAACAATCGCAGTTCCAAAGGTATTGTTTTGTGAGCCTTTAGAAAATGGAGGGCTACTCTTAATGGAGTATGTTGAACCCAAAAAAGCTTCTAAAGCAGATATGGAAAATTTTGGAAATCGGCTTGCTGCATTTCACCAACATGCGGTTGGAACTGAGTTTGGAGCAGAAACCGATAATTTTATAGGTAACCTTCCGCAGTCAAACAAAAAACATTGTGATTGGTCAGAGTTTTACGTTGAAGAGCGAATATTGCCCCAACTTAAATTGGCAAGAGATAATAGTCGCCTCCAGGACAGCGAAATACCTACTGATCAAACACTTTTAAGGGTGTGCAAGAACCTTTTCCCAAAAACTCGGCCGTCACTTTTACATGGCGACCTTTGGAGCGGTAATTATCTGATTTCCCATGACGGAACCCCTTACCTTATCGACCCAGCCGTTTACTACGGACATCACGAAGTCGATATTGCCATGACCCGTCTGTTTGGTGGCTTCGGCTTAGCTTTTTACAATGCCTACAATGAGCATTTCCCAAAAATCACTGGTGAGGCGGAACGTAACGACATCTATCAATTGTATTATCTACTCGTACATTTAAATCTTTTCGGCAATTCATACTATCAGAATGTGAAGCAGATTTTGGATAGGTATTTTTGATTAATTTTAAACGAACCGTGGCTTAAAACCTATGTTATCAAAAAATAATCTTCGGATGCTCCTATTGTCCGCACTCCTTTTTTTGGGATGTACTACTTTTGAAAAAGAATCTTCAAAAAAGCAGTATACCACTTGGTCATCGTATTTAGGAGATTCAGGCCGTAGCCACTACTCTACCCTATCGCAAATAACGCCTGAAAATGTAAAGGATCTAAAGGTAGCATGGCGCTATGAATCTCAGGATTTCGGGCAAATGCAGATGAATTCTATTGTCGTAGATTCGTTACTTTATGGTGTTTCGGCCGCTTTGCGTGTCTTTGCAATTAATGCAGCAACAGGCAAGCAAGTATGGCAGTTCGGCGATTCTGTACAGGTATCGCATTCCACAAGTCGCGGAGTGTCATACTGGGAAAAAGGAGACGACAGGCGTATTCTTTGCACAAAGGGCCCAGATCTTTTCGCCCTTGATGCCCTTACCGGTAAACCGATAGAAAGTTTTGGTATCGGGGGAAAAGTAGATATGCGTTCGGGGATGCCAAAATCTGCCGAAGAAAAATTCGTGATTTCCAATACGCCCGGTACCATTTATAAAGATTTTATCGTGATGCCCCTACGGCTCTATGAAGGGGTAGGTGCGGCGCCAGGTGATATCATGGCTTTTAATATCATCACCGGAGATGTCGAATGGACTTTCCATACTATACCTGAGAGCGATGAGGCTGGTGCAGGTACCTGGGGTGATAAAAATATCCGCAATAGTGAGTTAGTAGGTGCCGCCAATAACTGGGCTGGAATGGCCGTTGACGAAGAAAAAGGTGTTATCTACGTTCCAACCGGTTCTGCCGCCCCTGATTTTTATGGCGGCATTCGTAAAGGCAGCAATCTATACGCCAACAGTCTTTTGGCCCTTAATGCCGATACTGGCGAATACATTTGGCATTTTCAATTTACCCATCATGACCTTTGGGACCGAGACTTACCTGCACCCCCAAATCTTTTGACAGTCGAGCGTAACGGCAAAAAAATAGACGCTGTTGCACAGGTAACCAAACAAGGTTATGTCTTCGTTTTTGATAGATTGACCGGAGAACCGCTCTTTGACATTGAAGAGATAAAAGTACCTGCTTCTAATTTAAAAGGTGAGGAAGCATGGCCCACACAGCCTTTTCCTAGTTCGCCAAAACCCTTTGCGCGACAGTCTGGCGAGTTGACCGAAAATAGTGTGAGTCCGCAGGCTGAAAATCCTGAGGCATTACGACACCTTTTAAAAACTGCGGATTCACGAATTTATGCACCCCCAAGCCTTGAACCTGTTTTATTATTGCCAGGTTACGATGGGGGGGCAGAATGGGGTGGTGCCTCGGTAGACCCCGAAAACGCTATTCTATACGTGAATGCTAATGAAATGCCATGGATTTTACAAATGGGAGAGCAAACAGCAGACTATAGCGGAAAACCTCTGGGGGAGGCGACCTATCAAAAATACTGCGTTACCTGCCATCAATCAGATAGAAAGGGATTAGCGGCTAGCGGATTTCCATCGCTCATTGATTTGCAGTTGAGAAAAGATAAGAATGAAACTTCTAACATCATAGACCAAGGAAGAGGAATGATGCCTGGTTTTCCCCAAATTACAGATAGTGAAAAAGAAGCTCTTTTACGGTTTTTGTACAATCAAGAAATCCAGTATACCGTTGTTGATAAAGAGGCAAAACCTGATGAGGATACCAAATCAAACCCATTACATGTTCCCTATAAACATTTGGGATATACCAAATTTTTAGATAGCAAAGGTCTTCCAGCAATTGCGCCGCCGTGGGGCACACTACACGCTATCGATTTAAATACCGGAGAGTATAAATGGTCGGTTCCTTTAGGCAATACGCCCGAACTCGGTGAAGACGGCATCGGAACAGGCACAGAAAATTATGGTGGAGCGGTTATAACCGAAAATGGGCTGTTGTTCATAGGTGCGACACGCGACGGTTTCTTCCGTGTATTCGATACGCAGAACGGAAATTTATTATGGGAATATAAACTGCCTGTGCCGGCTTTTGCTACACCGGCTATGTACGAAGTCAATGGCAAACAATATATTGCTATTGCCTGTGGAGGCGAAAAATTGGGAACGGAAAAAGGAAACTTGGTTTTAGGCTTTGCCCTTGACTAAAAGCACTGAATGTATATGCGTAATAGACTTTACGGCGCTAAGAATAAATTCAATTTAAGATGCACACAATAAGAATATTAGTGGTCGGCTGCGGTAATATGGGAACTTCGCATGCACGTGCCTATCATCAAATGGGCGGCGTTGAAATCGTAGGTCTTGTCAGTCGAACACCCAAAAGTAGGGAACGTCTTTCAAATGAGCTGGGCGGTTATCCTACTTTCAGCGACTATAGAGAGGCATTAAATGCTACAAACCCCGATGCCGTTTCCATCAACACCTACCCTGATACGCATGCCGCCTATATTCGAGAAGCCCTAGATGCTGACGCACATGTTTTTGTAGAAAAACCATTGGCTTTGACCGTCGATGAAGCGCAAGGCTTAGTCGATTTGGCGCACAAAAAAAATAAGAAACTGGTTGTGGGATATATTCTGCGAGTTCACCCGGCCTGGACAAAATTCGTGGAATTGGCTAAAACCTTAGGTAAGCCTTTGGTAATGCGTATGAACCTGAACCAGCAAAGTTCGGGAGCCCATTGGCATACGCACAAGCAATTAATGAACAGTATGTCGCCTATAGTAGATTGTGGGGTGCACTATGTAGATATCATGTGCTTGATGACCGAATCGGTTCCGGTAAGTGTGAGCGCTATCGGGGCTAGGCTCTCCGATGAAATCGATACTAGAATGTACAATTACGGACAGTTACAGGTGCGGTTCGAAGACGGTTCGGTGGGCTGGTACGAGGCGGGCTGGGGACCAATGATGAGCGAAACCGCTTTTTTTGTAAAGGACGTTATCGGACCAAAAGGCTGCGTCTCGATAATGGATGAAGCTAAAGGTGAATCTGACGATGTGGATAGTCATTCCAAAACAGGTGCTTTAAAGCTGCACCATTCCGAAATCGATGAAAACGGTATATTTATAAAAAAAGATGAATATATCGACACCTCTGATGAGCCCGACCATGATGGTCTATGTAGGTTGGAGCAAGACTTTTTTTTGACTGCTATTACAGAAAATCTAGATGTAAGCGAGCATATGCGCGATGCGGTGAATAGTTTGCGTATCGTTTTGGCTGCCGACGAGTCGTTTAGAACCGGAAAGACCGTTAGTCTTTAAATAATGGTGTCTCTAATAAGCTAGTCAATCCAACGTCCTTTTCTTTTAAAATTCGCTTGGTACGCAAATAACGGTTACGGTTAAATGTATCGAAATTTGTAGCATTCTCATCCATACTGCTTATACGCACCATTTCGGAAGCGTGTATAAATTCGTTGTTTCCCATCCAAATACCAACATGAACTACTTTTTCCGGTAACGTATCGTTAGCCTTCCTTCCAAAAAACAATAAGTCCCCTTTTTCAAGATTTTCAAAGTTAGCTACTGAATCTACGGCCTTACCGGTAAGCACCTGTTGCGAGGCATCCCTTGGAATAACCATACCGTTGAGGAAATACACCGTTTTAGTAAAACCACTACAATCCATACCTTTCGTTGAGGTACCTCCCCATAGATACGGTACACCCATCAAAGTTTTCGAAGTGGCAATCAAACTATCTGCGTTAGGTTTTAAATTTTCCAACCAAGTGTTATACGGCTCCGCTTCATCCATGGAAACATAGGCCTGTCTACCATCGGGATAGCTAACCTTATAAAAACCGTCGCCAGATTCGATTATTTCCAGAATATTGCCCGCAACCAAGTCTGATACGGGTTGCTTTCTATCCAGCCCTTCATATGAATGTCCATAGGTTTTAGTGAAAATCAGCTTTGGGGTAGACTTCCAATGAGCCATAATTTGGTCATCCATGAGTTCGATACCTCCGTGATCTACCCATGAAAGGTAATTATCGGGCGTTTGAATATAATACCATTCCTTTTCCTTCTTAAGAACTTTTACGGGTGTTCCCAAGGTGGCCTGGGTTGCCAACTCCGCCGAGTGTTTCGGTTCACTTCGCAAGTTGGCTACCGATATATTTATAAGCGCCTGTACCTTTCCATTCAGTTTTTCGGACGGTAATACCTGAATATTATCTTCAAAAACGATGTTATCGGAATCCAACTTTGCCTTAAGGGCTTCAGCGGCTTTTGGCATATTAGTTTCTCCCGATAATACATATGCATCTGAACCATCGATAACTGTAATATCGAAAAGTGCGGTACGCTTATCAGGTGCAAATTCGGAACGCGTTTTTTCTATTTCAGTGAACAATTTACGCTTATCATCCATTTTTCCGCAATTGGTAAGTGATAGGATGACCACCAGTACGGACAATACTTTCAAAAAGGGTCTAAGCATGATTCCATTAGTTTTATAGGATTGTAAATTATGTAAATTTGGTACAATGAAAAAATTAAAGGTCATCGAACTTTTTGCTGGTGTTGGCGGTTTTCGACTGGGGCTAGAAAAAAAGGGATGCTATAAAGTAGTTTGGAGCAATCAATGGGAGCCGAGCACTAAGAAACAACACGCCTCGGAGGTCTACACAGCACGTTTCGGTAATCAAAATCACAGCAATCAAAATATCGCCGAAGTGAAAACTAGCGATATCCCCGATGCAGATGTTCTGGTCGGCGGCTTCCCCTGCCAAGATTATTCTGTGGCTACTAATTTAAAGGACTCGAAGGGATTGATTGGCAAAAAAGGAGTTTTATGGTGGAGCATCCATAGAATTCTATCCGAAAAAGAAAATCCCCCGAGCTATTTAATCTTAGAAAATGTTGATCGTTTGCTGAAATCTCCTTCTATACAACGAGGCCGAGATTTTGCAATCATTTTAAAAAGTTTGGATACTTTGGGTTATGCCGTGGAATGGCGGGTAATCAACGCTGCAGATTACGGAATGCCGCAACGCAGACGTAGAGTATTCATCGTAGCCTATCATAAAACAACATCGATTTTCAAACGCCTGAAAGTTACCGATCCCTTAGATTGGATGCACGAATCAGGGGGCATAGCCTCAGCGTTTCCGGTACAAAACTCAAAAAGATATTTACTCGATACGTCTATTAATAAAAGTGCCAACTCTTTTCCGCTTACTGATTCCCTTGTGTCTATCTCAAAGTATTTTAATGAAGGCAAAAAGTTGTCCCCTTTTGAGAACACAGGGGTTTGTATCGATAGTAAGGTCATAACGATCAAATCAAACCCAAATTATCATGGGCAGCACGCCGTTCTAGGTGATATTTTACAAAAAAAAGAAGTGGATACCACATTCCACATCCCTGAAGGGGATTTTCCGAAATGGGAATATTTAAAAGGAGCAAAAAAAGAAATCCGAACCTCCAAAAATGGTTTTGAATATCACTACAATGAAGGAGGGATGATTTTTCCAGATCCTTTGGATAAGGCATCCCGTACCATAATCACAGGAGAAGGAGGTAGATCACCATCACGGTTCAAACATGTTATCCAAACCGAAAAAGGTTTGCGTAGATTAACGCCTTTAGAGTTAGAACGCTTGAACATGTTCCCAGACAACCATACCCTACTTGAGGGTATCAGGGATACCAAACGTGCATTCTTCATGGGCAATGCTCTGGTTGTTGGCGTCATTGAAAAATTAGGTGCTGCCTTAATTAATAAAATTCAAAATCGAGAATTTTAAAACTACGTTTTACCGACTCGTTGGTTTGAAACATAAATATTATTTTTTGATGTTGCCAAATAGCTGTCGTTGGTCAAACCATAACTGCATTATATCGTTCATTAAAATAGCTATTATGTTTACCACGTTAAATTTACGGACCGGTGGGTATGTTTAAGGTACAGTCTACCAATTCAGGTTATTTTACAATAGGGTAACTATTGATTGATTTCGATGGCCTTATTTAAATACTAAAAGTCAATTCTTTAAATTTTATAATTTAGGTTTGGAATTTGGATTTTTTGTCGTATCTTGTCATTTATGGTAAATGTAGAAAAGTCAGAGAATCAAGAGTTCCTAGAAAAGTCCATCCACCACTTGGAAGCCACTGGCTTTGAAGATATTAAGGCTGATATGGAAGGGTATGAAACCCCAAAATCCTATATCCGAAAGGGTCATGAGGAAAAAATTACACCGGATATTGTTGCATTAAAGAACGGTCGGAAGTATTATTTTGAAATAAGTTTAAAATCGGATAAGCCAAGATTGTTGAAAACCAAATGGCTTTTCTTGGATACATTAAGCCGAATGAACTCTAATCGTTTTCGTATTATAACCACGAGAGGGCATTACAAGTTTACGGATACTATGCTAGAGGATATCAACCTTAGCAATAAAGAGCCTATTAAAATCTAGACCTAAGGCGATGATTTTCGTCATGCTATAATAAATGTTGATAGAGCCACGATTTTTATCGTGGCTCTATTGTTTTCTGACCATACCGATGTGCGGTATACCATCTTCCAAATAACCATCACCAATTTGGTTAAAACCAAGTTCGTGGTAGAACCGCTCCAAATACATCTGCGCCGATACCCGAACGACATTTTCATTAAAATATCTCTGTATGGCTCGTATAGCGTCTTTCATGATAATTTTTCCATATCCAAACTTCCGATACTCTTTTTTTACCACTACTCTACCAATACTTGCTTCTTCGGCATAATCACCTGGTTTAAAAATACGGGCATAGGCAACAATCTTGGTGTCTTTTCTTCCGATGACATGCATCGCTTTTTGATCCTTACCATCCATATCAGGATATACACAATCTTGCTCTATAACAAAAACCTCGCTTCGCAGACACAATATGCCGTAAAGCTCACTGATGGTCAAAGCGTCGAATGGTTTAATTTCAATCTGTAACATAAATAATGTATTGACAGTTGGAGAACTTACTAAATAACTGATGCGAAATTAGTCTGCAATTTGGGGCATACTAATCTTGAACAATAACCTGCTTACTGTCCGGTTTATTAAACTCTGGTTGTATATTAACGTGATTAATACCGAAATTATGAAACGCCACTTGCTCTATTTCCCCTAAAATAATATCAAACTCAGATAATCGAATGTCTTCGTTAAAATCGACGTGTGCCTCAAAATGGACTTCATCTTCGTTCAATTGCCATATATGTACGTGATGTACGTTCTTAATGGATGTTATTTCTTCAATGGCTTCCACGATTTGCTCTACCTGTATGCTATTTGGCGTGAATAGCATCAATACACGAGTGGAATCCTTCAAAAGGTCATAACCCATATAAATAAGGTAAAGTGCTATGGACAGTGTCAATGCAGCGTCTATCCAATAGATTTGATAAAACTTCATTAACAGGCCGCCAATTAAAACGGCTACCGAAGCCATCATATCGGTCAGTAAATGCAAATACGCCGATTTCATATTCATATTACTATCAGCGTCTTTTTTTAACAATAAAACACTAAAGCCATTGGCAGCAATACCTAATAATGAAAGCCAAATAACCAAATCGGATTCGATTTCCTGTGGTTCCAAAAAACGTTTTGAAGCCTCTTTAATAAGAATAACGGCCACTACCATCAAGGTTGCGGCATTTACAAAAGCGGCTATAATCTCGGCCCTTTTATATCCAAAGGTTTTCTTATCTGAAGCTTGTTTTTTTGAAAGTAAATTCGCAATGTAACTGACCACAAGTGACATCACATCACTGAAATTATGAAGGGCGTCCGACAATAGTGAGAGACTTCCTGAAATAAGACCACCTATTACTTGCGCAACAGTTATCAGAATATTTAAAAATATGGAGATAATGAGATTTCTTCCCTTAAGATCAGGATGGGAATGAGTGTGCGAATGCTTATGGGAGTGAGACATGTAGGTAGTAAAATTTCAGTTTCAGGACATTATAAAGCTAAACTAATAAAGGTAAGCCATCTTGTATGAAAGTCCTTAAAAATTTAATATCGGTACATTATCCTATGACCCTTATTACTCTAAATATACAAATAGTAGACTTTTACAACAAAGTACATACCCTTCACAACAAATATTTCTAATCGTATAAAAAGGAGTGTTCATTTGTAGGGAACAACTTAGTCATTAGTGTTGATAACCTATCAACAGAAAAGCAATAGATAATTAGGTTTTCCGATTCCAATTTCCGTTTACGAAACGAAAAACAATTAGTAGAAAATAGTTGTTGAAACTTAACAGTGATCTGTTAAAAGAATACGCTCCTTAATCAACATATAATTTATAAACAGTTATCAAAAATAGGATGTTCATAACGGATATTAACCTGTTTTCATAACCTCTTTAACTATTTGATTTAGAATAGTAGACAAGCTGTACAATTTGTCAACAAAATTATTATACGGTTCAAAGCAAGTTTTATTTGAAATTTTTATACCGCTATTCACACACTATAGTAACCATCATTTTTTATTTAAAATTTTAAAAAAAGAAATGGACTATATAATAGATGTTGATAACCTTGCCCTATCCGACAACTTAACGTCTGAAACTACGTATACTAGCTGTATAATTCGTAATTTTCCGAACAAATAGATAAACAGTATTAATGTCAAAGAAGAAAAAGAAAGCCAAAAACCATAGAAAGAACGAGATTACGAAAGGCATCTTCACTACACTTGAAAAAGAACCCAACAAAACCTTCGATTATAAACAGATAGCTACAAAGCTTGAATTGACCGATACCCAAGACCGCAATCAACTTATTAAAAGACTAGGGCAGTTAAAGGAGGAAAATCGAATCGATGAAGAAGACCGTGGACAATATAAGGCTGTCAGTAACTCCAGATCTAAAACGCAAAAAGGCGAAGGTCAAAATAATGAAAACCGTAGTGGCGGAAGTACGCTTACCGGAAAAGTAGATCTTACCAGCCGTGGAAATGCCTATATCGTTGTTGAAGATATGGATGATGATATCTTCATTCCCGCAAATCGCGTTAATAAAGCTTTTCATGGTGATACGGTAGAAGTAAATGTATTCAAACCAAGAAAGGGTAAAAAGCTCGAGGGGGAGATTATCAACATTATTGAAAGAAAGAAAACCGAATTTGTCGGTATTTTAGATATTCAAAAAACCTTTGCCTTTGTGCGCCCAACCGATTTTCGGATGTATACCGATTTTTTTGTGCCCATTGGTAATATAATGGATGCCAATGATGGTGATAAAGTTGTTGTTACCTTTGAGGAATGGTCCGATAAAGGCGGTTCGCCTACCGGACGCGTCACCGAAGTATTGGGAAAACCTGGGGATCACAATACCGAGATACATGCAATTCTAGCAGAATACGGATTACCGTATGACTTTCCTACAGAGGTAGAACGTTATGCTGATTCTTTAGATACATCGATAACACCTGAGGAGATTGCTAAGCGTAGGGATATGCGCGACGTACTCACGTTCACTATCGACCCTAAGGATGCTAAGGATTTTGATGATGCGCTTTCTTTCGAAATTTTACCGAATGGAAATTATGAGATAGGAATTCATATTGCCGATGTATCCCACTACTTATTGCCCGATACGATATTGGACGATGAAGCCTATGAACGCGCTACTTCAGTTTATTTAGTCGACCGAGTGGTACCAATGCTACCGGAAGTGTTGTCCAATAACGCTTGTTCTCTGCGTCCAAACGAAGAAAAATATACATTTTCCGCCATTTTTGAAATAGATAAGGATAATGCTGGAATAAAGAACCAATGGTTCGGTAAAACCGTCATCAATTCAGATGAACGATTTGCCTACGAAGAATCTCAAGTGATTATTGAGACTGGAAAAGGTTATGTTCCAGAGGATATTTCAATTAGGGGCGATGCGTATTCGGTAGCTGATATAGTAGTTGAGGCAACCCTTGAAATGGACCGTCTTGCCAAAATCATGCGCAATAGACGCATGCAAGATGGGGCTCTATCTTTTGATAAGTTGGAGGTCAAGTTCATTTTGAACGAAAACAGTGAACCTGAAGGGGTTTATTTTAAGGAATCGAAAGATGCCAATAAGCTGATAGAGGAATTTATGCTATTGGCCAACCGAAAAGTAGCGGAATTTGTCGGGAAGCAAAAGCCTAAAAAAACATTTGTCTACCGTATTCATGATGACCCCGACCAAGATAAATTAGCAGCATTAAACGGAATTATTTCACGTTTTGGGCATAAGTTGGATTTTAAGGATAAGAAATCTATTAGCAGCTCTTTAAATAAGCTTTTAAGCGATGTAAAGGGTCGAAAAGAGCAGAATTTGGTCGATACGTTGACCATACGAAGTATGAGTAAGGCGATTTATACCACTGATAACATTGGACATTACGGACTTTCATTTGATTATTATAGTCACTTTACGTCTCCGATACGTCGTTACCCCGATGTGATGGTTCACAGGTTATTACAACATTATCTTGACGGAGGTAAGTCTGTTAATGCCGAAGCTTATGAGAAAAAGTGTAAGCATTCTTCCGATATGGAATATTTAGCATCAAGCGCCGAACGTGATTCCATAAAATACATGCAAATCAAATTCATGCAAGATCATCAAGATCAAGAGTTTGTAGGTGTTATTAGCGGTGTCACCGACTGGGGTATCTATGTAGAGATAGTGGAGAATAAATGTGAGGGAATGGTACGTATCAGTGATATTAAAGGCGATTATTATATCTTTGACGAAAAAGAGTACGCTGTTGTAGGAGAACGTACGAAGAAAAAATATACGCTGGGCGATGAGGTCGTAGTGATGGTCAAAGATACCGATCTTATTAAACGGCATCTCGATTTCGTCCTATTGGGCAAACATGAAGGTGAAGGTATAGTATCTTAAAAGATGGCTGAACGCTATTTGAAAGTGTATCTTACCGTTAAAGACGGGCTGGTAACGAAGTATTATAATTTTTCGGAACGGCTTTTGTTTATACATAGACCGGTTTAAACGTTGAAATAACAATAGATACGTTTGACCGACCTAAAATTGACATCATGAAACAGCTCATGTTTTTTTTGATACTTGGGCTTGGGCAACCTGTTATTTCGGCTCAAGAAAATAGTACACAAGACCTTACTCCATTTACAGAAATCAAAGCCTTTGATGGGATATCCGTAAACTTGATAAAATCGGATGTTAATAAGGCAGTTGTTTCTGGAGAAAGTGCAGAAAAAGTAGCCATCGTAAACAATGATGGTGTTCTTAAGGTACGCATGCAGCTCGATAAAATTTTCAGTGGCTATCGAACCTTTGTAGATATTTACTATACTGAAAAACTCGTTATCATCGATGTTAACGAAGATGCACGTATCAGTTCCAAAGAGACTATAATTCAAGATGTGTTGGAGCTAAAAGCGCAAGAGGGTGGCGAGATAACTATTGATGCCGATGTGGAGCAATTGCTTATAAAAACAGTCACTGGAGGTGTTATTATAACCACCGGAACTTCAGATCTTCAAGATGTAGCCATCAATACTGGGGGCGTTTATGAGGGCAAAGCATTGAAAACCAAATTTTCTACTATCAATGTCAACGCTGGCTCCCGGGCCGAAATTTATGCCTCCGATTATGTTAAGGCAACAGTCAAGGCAGGTGGCGAAGTCATGGTATATGGTGATCCAAAAAAGATGGATGAAAAAACGGTCTTTGGTGGTACTGTGACGAGAATGTAGTTTGCCTACGATTAAATTGTTTCTAGAATTATTTGAGGTATACTTCCTATAAAAAATGTTAACTCTCAACAGTTATTCGTTAATAGCGATTGTTTTTCAGTTTTTAACTGTTAACTTTTAACCCTGTTTACCAAGTAGCAGCTATTAATTTCTACTAATGATTGAAGATGTACGGGCAGCGATTCCTTTAGGCTTTTTACTAAGCTTTATGATTGGGCCTGTTTTTTTTGTACTTCTAGAGACTAGTGCTACAAGAGGTTTCAGGGCAGCGGTTGCCTTTGACGTAGGGGTAATCTTTTCGGATATACTTTTTCTGCTCATTGCCTATTTTAGTAGTTTTCAGCTTTTAGAAAACCTAAGCAACCAACCAGGTCTATTCGTTTTTGGAGGCGTCATCTTATTTGTATATGGCATTGTCACTTTCTTCAAAGAACCGCCTGAAAAAAAGGAGACCAACGTTGAGTATAGCAAAAGTGATTTTTTCAGCTTGGTCGTAAAAGGCTTTCTACTCAATTTTATAAATATCGGGGTCTTGATTTTCTGGTTGGGAATTATCATTGTGGTAGGCCCAAGTCTTGACAACGAACCGCAACGCATCATGGTATTTTTTTCCACCATGGTAGGCGCCTTTTTTATTACAGATATCTTCAAAATACTTCTTGCCAAGCAGTTGAAGAAAAAACTAACGACAAAGCGAATATATTACGTCAAAAAAGGTTTGGGCATTATTCTCATGATTTGTGGTATTGTACTTATTGTCAAAGGGTTTTTACCGAAAGATCAATTTAATATTGAAGAAAGTATAGAGAATATTGAGCTGGGTTTTTTGCATTAAAAAACCCTCACGTATAATGAGGGTTTAAGAGGCATCGAGCGGATTCGAACCGCTGTACAAGCTTTTGCAGAGCTGCGCCTAGCCACTCGGCCACGATGCCATTTTCGAAGTGCAAAGATAGTTTTTTTAGAGGAAACCCGTTTTAAGTATCGTTATTTTTTCAAAATTTACGGTTGTGATTTAGTAATCTAAGAAGCTTTTATCGAACTTACTTTACGGCTTTCTCCCAGTACTACGGTAACTTTCTCAACGTCTCCACCTATAGGTGGATTGATTTTCGAGACCCAGACCCTTGCCTTTTCAACAATTTCGATTTCTTTAAAAATACGATCGATAATTCGCTGGCCAACGTGCTCTAAAAGTTTTGATGGGGTTTCCATCTCTTGCTTCACAATATGGTTGATATGCACATAATCTACTGTATCGGATAATGCATCTGAAAGAGAGGCTTTTGAAAGGTTGGCAGTAACAGATACATCTACCCGATATTCGCTACCTATTGCCGTTTCCTCCTTAAGACATCCGTGATGGGCGTACACCCTTATATTGTCGATCCTTACTTTTCCCACAATAAAAGTTTTGGTAAAGTTAATCGAATCTCTAATATCAGCGCCTGCTAAGCGTCTATCTTTCAAAAGGCATTAGGAAACTGGCTTATATTGTATGTAGGTATTAATACGTACAACGACAATTACTGAGTCCTTGGAAGAGGTCGACACCTATGGTAACCACATGTGTACCCGTACTATAGTTAAGTATTTCGTTGAGAATGATTTGGTAAGAATAGCCTAGGTAGAAATTGCTCTTTTTTAAACCTGCAAATGGAGCAATATATAGGGGATTTCCAATTTGATCGTTCAAAAATCGGTAGTTAACTCCTGTATAATAGTAATCCTCAAAATCATAAAATCTAAATTTTAGGTTCAGGTCCGTTTCGGAACGGCCATCACTCTCAAACATTTTATATAAAATCGAAGGCTCGATTTCTAAATTTGAATTCTTGTTTTTCCGGTAGCGATAACCCGTATACGCATAATAATTTCTCAATTCATTAGGCTCGCTTGCATCAAAGGTAAAATTACTGGGATCTTTACCTAAAAGGTTAGAAGCATTCGCACTAAAATAGAATTTACCATACCGATACATTGCGCCTACATCAAAATTATGGTTAGTAGTCTGTCGATTATTTACGACTCCTGGGTCTAGATTGGCATCTATAAATTCGTCGATATCGATGCGGAACTGGTTAAAATTATAAGACAATCCGAACGATAAAAATTCGTCGTCATAGCGATCTAATGTCAGGTGATGTGCAAAAGATATTCTAGCCCCTTGTTGTTTGGTATAACCGTTCTTATCGTTATATAAAAAGAGACCAAGACCTGACTTTTCCCCGATACGCATATCAGCCGCCAGCGATTGTGTCTGTGGGGCATCCTTGATACCTACCCATTGCGTAAGTCCGTTTAACCTAATCTTTACATGATCCCCGATACCTGCGTACACGGGTGATAACACAAACGGGTTATCTGCCAAGTATTGAGATAACTGGGGCGAGTTAAGCTCTTGCCCCTTCGCAGAGTAAAGGCCGCCTAGGCACAACAGAATCAGTAAAAGTTTACGCATGGTTTAGTAGGTTAAGATTTTAGCGATATAGGGTAAAGTGTCCGACGAATTCACGATCATCGTTCTCTCCTTTCAATTTTATAATGTACCAGTAATCTCCAGTCGGCAATGCGGTCTGTTGGTAAAAACCGTCCCATCCACGGTCACCTTGTCTCATTCGATATACCTCCCTACCATAACGATCGAAAATGATGGTTAGTATTTGTGGGAAGCCCTCATCGTTGCGTGGTTTCCAATATTGATTTTCGCTATCTCCATTTGGGGAGAAGAAATTAGGAATCTCAATATCGATGAACTCGATAAAGATATTGGCCGTAGCCTCGCATCCGTTTTCATCTACTACCCGAACAACATAGGTATCGGTTCGGTTGACCATGAAGGTATTGTCTTCACCATTGTTTACGTCTCCGAAATAAATGGTATAGTCATCCCGTCCCCCGTTTACGGTCGCCGTTAGTTCGTTAACGTTGCTCTGTGCAACGCTTATGGTCAAAGGCTCATAATCTTCGGTTTCAAAACTATGGGTTACAATGCATCCGTTGGCATGTGATATGGCGATATAATGTGATCCGGGCAGGGTATCACGGAAGAACGGATTAAGCTGCATATCGGCTGGATCAGTAGAATCTAGAGCATAAAGCACATCATTGGCTATACTGTTGTCGTCTAGCACAATGTTGATGTAATTGGTCGGACTATTATTCTCACAACCATATATCGTCTCTACCGTAGCATTGAGATTGACCCCTGCTTCGATAGTGACAACTATATTCTCGTCACACCCCATGGCATCCCTTATAAATAGAATATAATCACCTGCCGCCAAATCGGATAGCACTGTTCTATCTTGAACAAAATTACTTTCGAAACTGAAACGGGTACTATACGGTGCAGTACCTCCGGAAATCGTAAGGTCGATGGAGCCATTTTCCTCACCTGCGCACAGTTCGGGAAGTGCTGTAGCGGTTACTGCCAATACTTCTGGCTCGGTAATGGTATATTGCATCGTTATAAAACAACCGTTCCGGTCTTGAGCGATTATGGTATATGTTATGCCAGTGGGCGAACCAGCGAGATCTGTGAATACGTTTTCATCGCTGAATTGGTTCAGGTTGGGCGAAATAGCATATTGATAAGGTCCAACACCTCCTTCTAGTTCCACAGTGATTGTGCCGTCACTGGAACCATTACAGCTGACATCGGTGAAATTATTGGGGTCAAGCAAGGATAACGCGTCCGGCTCATTTATGACCACTCTTTGTGGCTGGGTAGTACAATCATCACTCAATACATTAACGTAATATGTTCCTGCCGATAGATTATCAAACGTTCCATCAGAAACAGGGCCTGCAATACGGTCTGCTGCGTTTAATTGCGTATAATCAAGACTGTTTTGGTTTGAACCTCGGTAGTTGTCGTAAAGTTCGAACCTATAATTCCCTAATCCTCCTGCGGCCCTGGCAAAAATTAGGGCCGTATTGTCCCCATTACAGTTGATAACTGCCGCAGATGTGTCTAAGGTCAATGTCAATGGTATGATACTACTTTCCACAATGGTGTTCGAAGCTACTGCGGGGCAAGAATTAACGGCATCCCTAACTTCATAGCGATAACTATCAGCATTAAAAACTCCGGTAGTTGGAAGAATGACACTGTTTCCGGTCATGGCTATCCAAGTTGAAGTGCCTACACGTCGGTATTCGTAAGAACCGCTTATACCTCCAGAGGCGGAAAGTTCAAGCTCAACCCCGGTAGTACAAGTCAACGGACTTGTACGGATCAAATCCGCTACCACTTCTGTCGGGTTTGTAATGTTTTCAATCGGTGTTTCAAAGCTACAGCCAAAGTCATCGCTAATGGTAATGCTATAGAAACCAGTATTAAGATTATTGAACGTAGCCCCGGTTTGAATGACCGAAGTTCTTATCAGTGTTGTTCCGGATGCATCATTATAAACATTTAGACGATATCGATAGGTTGGCGAAACGTTTCGTACGGTATTGACCGTTGCCGTTACACTGGCCGTATTTCCATTAAAACAGCTAAGTGGTGTTGCTGAAATGGTAGCCGCGATATCTTCTGGCCGTATCAAGGTAATCGAACTTGTTTCTACACAATTTTTGGTATCTGTTACCACAACGGTATAGTCACCAGCGGCCAAGTTTTGGAACACGAATCCCTCGACATTAGTCTCGGTATACACTTGTGTTGTAGTGGTATTGTTCAATTCGATGGTATATGGCCCGTATCCGCCTGATGGGTCAATAAAAATGACGCCTTGGTCATTGGTACAACTTGGGTTTTTCAGTTCGTTTTGAACAATAGTTATTGGAGTTGTCGGGGCAGAAATCGTAATAGTGTTTGATTTCTTTTCACATCGAGGCGCATCAGTTTGTATAATATTTACATAGTAACTACCACCTACAAGGTCGTTCACAGTAAAGGATGCTGCCGTATTTCCGGTTATCAAAGCTGAAACAGGAGTGTCATTACTATCGAACACTTGATAATCATAGCTGCCCGTATATCTATCGATTGTAACCTCAAAACGTCCACCAGAGGTCGCATCGTTCAAACATTCCTCATCGGCAAGTTTGGTAGCGCTGACGAGCATAATTTTGGGGTCTGCAACCGAATGCACTGTATCAATTCGACAACCGGTATCCAAATTCGTGATTGCTATCGCATAATTCCCAACGCCAAGACCAGTAAATACACCGGTGTTATTGGTCTGGTTGTAAGTTACATTGATTCCGGAAATAACATACTCCAAGTTCGGCGTAGCAAACGCTGGAACAACGGTTACGGATACTGTTATATTTTCATCGAACGTAGCACAACTTACAGGTTGATCAACATTTACAACTGCATCGCTGATACTTACAAATGGCGCAATACTTGTAGTGGTAGAGCTCATACAGCCCTTGCTATCATAGATGTTTATGGTATAATTGCCACCCGCAAGATTTGTTTCGGTATACGATGAGTTTGAACCGTTCTGAACGGTTATCGCATCACCTACTGCAACCGTTGCCGGATTATCGTTGTTGATGAACTCGTAACGTACATATATCCCTGAACCTCCTGTTACTCCAATAATATCAATAATCGGATAGTCGGTTTTATTGCCTGTAGTACAGCTGAAGGTTACAGGTGCGGGTGCAGGAACGCTAACAGCCGACGCCGGTTGGTCTATGGTTTGGGTTGTCATTGCCTGACAATCATTGGACCCGGTTGCCGTTATGGTATATCCAGCTGATGTTGTCGTTTGGGCCAGCCCTGTAAATTCGGCCGATGTATTTGTAGAACTTGTCGGATTTATAGTAACCACACCACCATCCCGATCGGTAATTTGGAACGTGTAAGGTCCTACTCCATTATCGAGCACACTTACTGAAATGGTGCCGTTAGCATCGCCGAAACAAACTACGTCAGTGAAGCTATCCACACTTAATATGGGATCTACTTGCGGCTGTAACGATTTTCGAATCGTTTTTGAACAAGATTGGTCGTCGGTTATTGTAAAAGTATATTCCCCTTCTTGGGTCAGATTATTGAAAATACCAGTAGTATTCGATGGTTGTGGCGTTGAACTATCTGGGAAGACGACCGTGTAGGTAAAGTTTCCTGAAGACCCACCGGTTTGCGTAATAGTAATCTGCCCACCAGGGTCTGTTGTACAATCGATAGGTTTAACAACAGTTGCCAAAGGCATAATTTCTTCATATAGATTAACTGAAAAAGAGGTTGTATTGGTACAGTTCCATTGGTCGCTTACAAGCACTTGATATTGACCAGCTCCAAGACCGCCGAAAATAGTGCTGACCTGTAAGGCTCGCAGATTTTCAAAGGCCGATGTGCCAGTGTTGAACCGCTGCAGTTGATAGCTATAGTTGCTGCCTTGCCCGCCCAACACATTGACTACCTGAATCTCTCCTTCAAAATTTGTACAGTTCTCCACATTCACTTGAAGGTCTGCGGATATTGGAGTCGGATCGATCAAATTCACGTTCGGCAATTGTTGTAAACAGCCATTGCTATCGGTAACCCATATTTGGTAATCGGTTCCTGTCGCACTACCGGAAAGATTTTCGAACAGTGGACTATTTTGGAAAACGCTGGCATCGGCTGGAGCGGGATTAGTTGCAATATCAACGAAATATGAATATCCGCCCCATCCTCCGAGCACATCAATTACTTCAATGCTACCGTCATTCAGCGCACAGGTAACATCGGTTTTATAGGTGTCTCCAGTAATAGCTGCTGTGGGTCCTGATATTGTAAAGTTTTCCATGTTTTCACAAGTCGGCGCGTTATTTTGGCTTATTATGACATAAAAGGCTCCTGCAGGCAGAGTAATTCCTGCGGTCGGACCATTGGATGCCTCGGTCCCTATTGAAACGGATGTGTCATCACCGGTATTTGCAGGAGTTCCGTTGGTATTGAAAATTTCCCAATCGAAACCTCCTGGATAAGTTGCATCGACAAGTTCTAAAGTAATTTCCCCAGTTGCCGTACCGAAACAGACCACATCGCTAATTTTGGTAATATCGATAGTAAAGGTATTTGGATCTAAAAGTCTTTCGGATGTGGTGGTGATACACCCCGTATCTAGATGTCTGACCAAGAAATTGTGGGTTCCTATGCCTAGATTTGGGAATACATTAGATGTCTGGTAAGTGGCACCGTTATCTATACTGTACTCAAATTTCGATGCATCGCTGTTCGTTGAAATAACGCTAACGGTAATTTCTCCATCATTCCCAGGGCTACAGCTAATGAAATTAGTAATTGCAGCAGAAGCCGATAACAATTCATCGTATGTGTTTATAGTCGCTGTCTGGGTACCTACACATCCTTTATCGTCATAGACATTGATGGTATAGGTTCCACCCATAGCATTGGTCTCGATATACTTGCTGTTCGATCCTTTATATACTTGTATCGGATCGGCCGGGCCGGTCGTGGTTGTCGGGTCATCGTTGTTGATGAACTCATATGTAACAAAATTGTTCGAACCACCGTTGGCCCCTGTTATTTCAATACTGGCATTGTTCGGATTGTTCCCAGAAGTACACCCAAACTGCACCACTATTGGCGCATCCGCAATAATAGCGTCGGGTTGTGTAATGGTTTGCGTAATTTCCGTTGTACAGTTATTATCGCCTCTGCCAGTAATCGTATAGGTGATTCCTGTAGCGCTTCCTTCAAGACCTGTAAATGTGGCGCTCAAATTGGTCGCAATACTAGGTGCATAAGGTAAGGTCAATGAACCTCCTGTGGCTGCCGTAATTTCGAAAGTATAAGGTGAAATACCATTATCCGTTGTACTTACCGTAATCGTACCGTCATTATCCCCGATACAAGTAACATTAGTAAAAGTATCTATCTGTAAAACAGGTTCTACCCTTGGGAATAATTCTTGTGTTATGGTCTTTGCACATTCATGGCCAGCGGCCTGGTCAGTAATAGTAAACGTATACACACCAACTTCGGTCAAAGAGGCAAAAACACCTGTTGTATTCGAAGGCTGCGGCGTTGTACCATCAGGGAAAGCAACGGTGTACACAAAATTGCCGGAGCCACCGGATTGCGTAACTGTAATTTCCCCACCGGGGCTTACGACATCACAATCGATAGCTTTTACCACGGTTGCCAATGGTTTAATTTCATCGTACAATACTTGCTCAGCGGTCGTAAAAGTACAGGTCCACTGGTCGTTGATCACTACTTGATATCTACCTTCACCAAGACCGTTGAAGATTGTAGTATTTTGTGCACTTCTCGTGTTTACAAACGTGGTACCATTGAATTGCTGTAATTGATAGGTATAGTTACTTCCTTGTCCGCCCGCAACATTGAAGACTTCAAGTACGCCCTCGATATTGTCACAATTCGCCACGTTGACTCTTAAGTCTGCAGAAATTGCTGTAGGATCGATAAGGTTGACGTTCGCAAATTGCGCCAAACAACCCTTGGCATCCGAAACCCAAACTTGGTAGTCGGTGCCGGTAACACCGCCTGAAAGGTTACTGAAAGATGTTGTTGTTACAAAACCCGAATTGTCCGTTGGAGCTGGTGCAGTAGCATCTGCAACATAGTATGTGTAATCAGCCCAACCACCTGAAACGTTACTTATTGTGATGGTACCATCATTTAGGGCGCAAGTGACATCGGTTTTGTCCACAGTTGCATTTATGGCATTGCTCGGGCCGGCGATAGTAAAGAAATCCATGGCCGTACAACTCGGATCCGAACTTTGCGTGATATCTACACGATAGCTGCCGGCAGGAAGTGCAAACGGTACAGTTGGTCCAACGTTGGACGAAACAAGTGGTGTTGTGGTAATTATTGTGTCATCGCCTAAAGCTAGTGTACCTTGAGAATTATATACCTGCCACGTAAAACCTCCGCTATAGGGTTTTACAGGGTTATTTATTTCAAAAACTACCGTTCCATTGTCTCCAAAACAAACAACATCTGTAGTGGTGCTCGTAATTTCAAAAGTATTCGGATCTTTGATTTCAAAAACGGTCTCGACGATACATCCGGTATCATGGTTCGTTATTCTTCCTATATAATTTCCGACTCCTAAGCCCATGAATAGATCAGATGCCTGATTCGGTGCGTTGTACGCATTATTTGTGCCCTGAACGGAATAGGAAAGGTCAGGGGTAGCGCTCGATGGGGAAACGGTAACCGCAAGAGTGACTTCGGCGTCGTCTCCAGGTGCGCAGGTGACATCACGAGTAATAGTAGATGTCGGATTGCTTATTTCTGTATAAGTAGCTATAGTCGCTGTAGTTGTACCAATACAGCCTTTATCATCATATACGTTTATGGTATAGTTGCCACCAATGATGTTGGTTTCTGTATAGGAGTCATTCGTACCGTTTTGTACGACAATGGCATCGCCTATTGCAGGGCTAGTTGGGTCATCGTCATTGATGAACTCATAGCGTACGAAAGTACCAGAGCCTCCGCTTGCGCCGGAAATGGTGATAGTGGCATTTCTAGGACTGTTCCCTGTGGTACAGTTAAATTCTACGACCGTTGGAGCCGGTACGGTAATAATCGTAGGCTCAGAAATTACGATTCCGAAAATATCGGTGAAACAATCATTGTTTCCTGTCCCCCTTAGGTCATAAGTGCCAGCAGGAAGGTTTTCGAAAACGGTTCCATTCAAGACGGCGCTCGCGGGCATAGGAGTTAAAGTATAGGTTAATGGATTAATGCCGTTATTCGTTTCCGATACGGTTATACTACCATCGGCACCACCGTTACAGGTCACATCAGTATGGACTTCGCTAAATTCCGGAAGAACCGCATCAGGCACATCGATTATAATCGATTTTACACAGTTCGGAGGACTCGTGCTGATATCATAAATATTTACATTATATGCTCCGGCAGCACTTGCGTTTGGCCAAGCATGAGGGTTAGAGGGCAATGCGGCTCTGGGTTCGTCCACGGATCCCGGGCCGTCGATTTCATACTCGTAATTTCCCGATCCCGAAGTTACTTCGATAGTAATTTCTGCATAACCCGCCGAGCCTATTTCACAATCCAACAAAGCAGTTTGTCGTATCGTAAACTGTAATGGCGGTTGAATATCGAAAGTCTCCATGTCGGAACATCCGTTCAGATCACGTATTTCTATGGTCTGCCCCAATCCGGAGCTTAGTCCACTTACTGTATACTCATTACTTCCATTAAAGGTGATATTTTGGAACGCTCCTCCGTTCAAACTGATTTGATAAGGCGATATTCCAACGGCATCCAAAGAAACCAACACTTCAAAATTACCTTCGTTGACACATTCGTCAACAATGGATAGTGAAATATCCGGCGTTGGGTCGAGGGCTACAGTTACCGTATCTGATTGGATACAATCGTTGGCATCCTTAACGTAGACGATATAATCACCAGATTCTACATTTGCGAAAGAAGTTACTACCCACCCTACAGAGGAAGCGGTCGGCGCAGGTTCCGTGTCCAACAAATATTGGAACTCATATGGCGCGGTACCGAATTGTGCACGTGCGTCAATTGCTCCGGCATCCACATTACAGTTATCATTTTTAGGGGATGATGCGGTAATGGCCAATACGTTGGAAGATTCGATAATCGTAAAATCGGGACTACTAATAGAACAGCCATTATTGGTTCCACCAATTTCTTTGAATAGGATGTAATATACCCCTTGCGTCAACGTCCCAAAGTTGGTGATGGAAATCGCTCCAGTAGGAGGGTTAACGGTAGCGCTACCATTAAAACCGACCGGGACGTTCGATTGGGCATTGAAAATTTCATATTCAACACTGGTAGCTAACACATCATAATTTTCGAATGTAAAACTTACGTTACCGTCTGCGGCTCCCTTACAGGTTACATTGGATACAACATCTAAACTTGCAGTCATCTTTGACGGCGAATTTATAGGCGTCGCAGCTGTTTCAAAATAATAACAGTTAGTGGTAATGTCATGTACTACAAAAGTATAAGTGATACCAGGGGTAAGACCTGTAAAAATTGTTGTATCGCCACCAGGAGTAGATGCTGGTTGGTACGTAGATGAATATGGACTTGAATAGGTTTCCAAAGTTGCAAATTCATAATTGCCACTACCGACTGTCGATGATACGGTTACTGTCGCCATACCGCCTGTCGTACAGTCCATGGTCAATGCACTGACATCGATATCAAGATCATCTGGCGGTGACGCGATGATGTTGGTAGTACGTGCCGAACAACCGTTGGCATCCACAACATCAACCTCATAAATACCGAATTCTAAAATAGCGAAGGTATGATCCTCTCCTCCTGCCGTAGTAACGTAAGTATCTGAATAACCGTTGTTACCGGTAAGGTGATAGGTATATTCCGCAGTTCCTCCGCCTAAATTTTCAACAGTAATGGATCCTGGATCCGTTCCAGAGGATGCATTACATGTGATCGGCACTAAATCCACATTATAAGTGATAGCGTTCGGTTCGGTAATGGATATTGGGTAAGGTACTGAAGTACATCCCTTGTCATCGGTAACCCGCACTTCATAGTCCCCTGCAGGAAGGCCTGAGGTTTGCGTACCATAGTTTGTAGAGGTATTGGTCTCGATAATCTCGATCGTATATCTTGGGTTTCCGATTCCTGTATCGATAACGACATTCAAAGAGCCTGTCATATCACCGTTACAAAAGATATTTGTAGCAGAAATGGAGGTAATTATAGGAAGTTCCGCTGGAGTTACCATAACGGGCGATGTTATAACTGTACAAACGGTAGGGGCACTAGTATCGGTAACCCGGAAAATATATGTGCCATCCGTGGTCGTACTGAAAACGTTACCCGTAAAATTCGTTGTAGCGTACGTAGATCCATTGTCGTCTGACCATTCGTAGCTATAGGTTCCTGAACCGCCGTTGGCATTCACAGTGACCTCACCGGGGGCTATACAGGTCAAGTCAGGGTCAAGAACCGCATTTGCGGTCAGTTGCGGTGCTATAGTTACGGGTATTGCCGTTCCGATACAACCAAATCCGTCTTTTACGTTTACGGTATAGGAACCGTTCGATAGATTCTGAAAATTATATGAAGTAGCTGTTGAAGGGCTAGGCGTTAACCAAGGACCACCGTTCAAGCTAAATTGATAGCCTCCGTTACCAGAGGTAACAATAAGCTGAATCGCCGCATCATTATTTCCGGAATAACAAGCGGTCGGAGTAACATCGAATGTTGGGTTTGCCGGTGCCGCAACTACGATGGCCGCATCGATAAGGTCATCGCAGCCATTGGCATCAAGTCCACGAACGAAATAGGTGCCATCAGTAACAATGGTGAAGGTGTTATTGTTTTGGTAGGGTCGTATGACCGCACCTACATTGTCCTCGAGTCGGTATTGATAAGTAGGTGTACCCCCACTAATGGAAGCAGTGAGTGTTGCACCGCCATTGTCACACGTATATGCTGTAGTGATATTGGCTGTCGTTACCAGTGCGGCAGGTTGCGAGATGACTGCATCAAAAGGAATCGAGCATGAGGTACTTAATACATCTCGAACCACAAGATTCACTGTTCCTGCCGAAAGACCTGAAACGGTCACAGTAGCGGAAGTTTCTGGACCAGTGAAGCTAGTACCGTTATCAATGGAATATTCAAACCCATTTACAGGATCGAAATTTGTAACCATAAAAGTAGCTGTACCATCTGAAAGTCCGTTACAGCTTACATTCGTTGAACCTGTGAGTGTTGCCGTGAAAGTATGGCCAGGCTCGACAATCACATCTGTATCAACAGTACAGCTTTTGCCATAATCTACTGTTATGGTGTGGGTGCCTACGGCAACATTATTAAAAACATTGGATGCCTGTACAGTTCCGCCATCGATACTGTAGGTATACGTCGAATCGTTTGGTGATACGGTGATATTTCCTGTCCCGTCGCAATTGAAGTCCGTTGAGGTGATCAACGTTGGTTCTGTGGGCAGGGTGTCGATAATCACCGTTGTTGGTATGGTATACACACAATTGATGGCATTCGCATCGCGAACTTCTATTATGTACGAATCATCATCTAGATCAGTAAAGGCAATGCCGCCCGTGGTCGAAACTGACCAAGCGCCTCCATTTATGCGATACTGATAATTGCCAGAACCACCTGTTGTGGCGATTACGCTGCCCACAGTAATCTCACCAAGCTCGAGACAGGTATAGTCCTTAGTAATTTCCGCCTCCGCTACGATGGAATCCGGTTCCGTAATCGTTATTGGCAATGTCGAATCACAACCACTTGCATCCCGTACACGTACCACATAATCAGCGCCTGCCAGCAGGTTTTGGAAGGATGTATTTATCTGGTAGGCAACCAATATAGTTGATGATGTGTTCTCCAATTGGTATTGATACGGTGCGTTGCCACCAGTTATTGCTACATCGATGGCCCCTGTAGATGCTCCGTTACAGGTTACATCGGTAACCGTTGGCATAATGACAATCTGAGGACTTTGAATTATGGTAATATCGGTTACTTCTTCGCAAAACGGTACCGTTCCAGAGTTGTCCCGAACATACACATCGTAATCTCCCGCTGTTTGTGCTACGGGGTTGCTGTTCGAGAAATCGGTTGCTGTTGGCGTGGCCCCATCTGCAACAACGGCATAAACGTAATTACCATCACCGCCAGTGGCCGCAATAATAATATCTGTAGTTGTTGCGCAGGCCGTAATGTTGGCGGCGGTTGCGGAAACTGTGATTTCGGGCTCGATAATGTGTTGAATAGGTGTTCCTTCACATCCATACGCATCTTTTACGTTTACATTGTATGTTCCTGACCCAAGAGCAGTAAAGGTATAGGTGGTCGCGGAGCTTGGCGATGGCGCAATCCATGGCCCACCGTTGATGTTGAACTGATACGAACCGTTTCCATCAGTGACATTGATAGTAATCTCAGCATCGGCATTTCCGGAATAACAATCAGTTTCAATAGTCGTAAATGCAACGGTATCTGGGGCGCCCACCGTAATCGGAACGGTCGTTTCACAGGAATTGATATCCCGCACCCGAATTATATAGTCACCCGGGGTAAGGCCGGTAAAGGTGTCTGAAGTCTGAAACGCTTGTAGTACTATAGGAGTTGCGGAGGTATCTTCCAATTGATAGGAGTATGCGGGCGTTCCTCCGGTCGGTGTTGCTTTGATTGTAGCATCATCCAAACAAGTACTTGGTGAGATGATGGTAGCTGTCGCCGTTAGAGTGTTCGGTTCTGAAAGGTTTGGCGATATGGTCACGCTACAGGTGGAATCGGCCACATCACGTATCGTGATATTGGTTGTACCGGCACTTAGACCCGTTAATGTTAAGGGAGATGTAGTTTCAGGTCCGATAAAAGTGGCGCCGTCCGTAGTATATTCGTATCCGGTCGTCGTGTTGAAGTTTTCTACATCAAAGGTAACAGAGCCGTCGGATGCGCCATTACAGCTTATGTTCGTAGTAGCGGTAATATTGGCTTCCAATGCCCTTCCGGCTTCTACTAGCACATCAACCGATACTTCGGCAGGGCATTTTGCAGGTGGCTGTGTAGCCAATAGATCATCAATAGCAAGGTCGTTACCGTTGATTACGGCAGAATTGGTTCTGATAACTATATCAAGGTTTGGATTACTACCGGGATTGAGGTCTACAGAGTAGTTTCTCCAGTCATTAGGGCCGGAGTTTTTAGGAACAAAGCCAGTAGTTGTACTTGCAATAATAGTTCCACTGGGATCTACCAGTTGAATTTCAAAAGAGGGATCTCCACCAGATGTGCCCTGGCGCAAAAGGTTCATTGCCCATAAGGAAATGGAAATATCTTGATTCTGCAATACTTCAATGTTCCTTTTGGCATAAACGATTCCACCGACGCCAGCGACGCCACCTACATTTATAGCCAGATAGCGGCCATCTGTGTTTCCGGTATGGTCATTAGGGCTTATCCAGGTACCATATATATTGGTCAGTCTATTCGTAACCACATATTCACCATCCTGTAGATTGGGATTTGTTCCAAAGGCAGGGCATGATTCTGTTCCGTCTTGGGGCTCATAGCAATATACCGGGTCAATTTCCGTGATCGGCGTATTGTTACCAAAACCGAAGTCTTCCGTTAATAACGTGCTAGGCGGAATTACAGTAGTAATTACGTAGTTCACGGTAACAATATGGGTACCGGCTGAAACATCCGTGAAAACGTTGGAATCCGCAGGTGTGTTTAGTACATTATCAATTTCATAGGTATAGTCGTATAACGGATCGTCAGGATTGACCGTGATGGTTGCATCACCGTCACAGAAATAATCGAGGCTGGTCGTTACGCCCGGCGGGGTCTGAGCTGGTAGCACGGTAAGATCCATAGGAAGCGAACAATTGTTTGCATCTCTTACGAATACGGTGTAATCTCCTGGGAATAGATTTGAAATATTACTGGCTTGGTAGGTAGCTCCTCCATCAAAACTATATGCATATGGCGCAGAACCTCCCCGGGCATTTACAATACGGACCTCTGCCCCCATCGAAGGATTACATTCGATAAGTTCGGCGACCAATGCCGATGCCGATAAGGTAAACGGTTCGGAAATAGTATGAACCTGCGAAATTTCACAGGAGCTGCTGTCCTGTACCCGTATATTATAGCTACCTGCCGGAAGATTCGGAAAGGTGTTGGTTGTTTGATAGGTAAAACCATCGTTAATACTATAACGATACGCAGTGCTCCCCCCGGTAGCATCAATGGTTATGGTAGATTGTGAAGTGCCGCTACATAGAACCGGAGTGCTGGTTACCGTAACCGCCAATGGATCATCTTTGCTGATATTGAGGTCGTAAACTGCCTCACAGAAATTGGTCCCTCCGTTTTTGTCCCTTGCATAGACGTCATAATCGCCGATAGCTGATATCGTTCGGGTAGTGGCAGCACTAAAGTCACTTGGACTGGGGGTTGCTCCATCAGCAACTATAGCATATACAAAGCTATTGTCCCCACCCGCAGCAATTAAAGTTGCCTCGGTAGTGTTGCTACATTCCGGAATTGGGGGTGCCGATGCTGAAACGGTTACAGCGGGTGAAATTACGCTAGTCTGCGTTCCAGCGGTACAGCCAAATTGATCTTGTACATTAATAGTGTAAGAACCTGAACCTAAATTGTCGAAAACATACGAGTTCGGCGTAGCCGAATCAGGAGATTCAAAGGGATTGCCGTTAATACTGAATAAAAGTCCGCCGTTGCCGCCAGACACTGTTACTGTAATAGTTGCATCGTTGGCGCCTGAATAACACTGTGTAGCTACAGTGGTGTATGTGAAAGTTGCTGGAGCCGTGATATTTATAGGGGTGTCGATTTCATCGTCGCAGCCGTTATTATCAAGCACTCTTACAATGTAACTGCCATCGGTGACATTAGTAAACGTCGTTTCAGGCTGATAGGTTCTTATGACACCGCCGGATGTATCTTCCAATCTATACTGATAGGGAGCTATTCCATCATTCGCGCTGGCCGTTATTGTAGCACCGGTATTATTACAGGTCCAAGCTGTGGTAATCGCTGCCGAAGCAACTACAGCCGCAGGCTCGGTGATGGTTCTATCGATACTCACACTACATGACGGTTCGTCTACTTTTCTTAGGATAAACGTATAAGCTCCCGGACTTAATGGTGTAGCCGTAGTAACGGGTGATACGGTTGAAGTTGTAAAAGTAGTACCACCATCGGTAGAGTATTCAAAACCGGAGGAAGTATTAAAATTAGTCGCTGTAAAGGTTACGCTGGCATCGTTTTCGCCGTTACAACTTGCATTTGTAGTACTTGTTATGTTTGCCTCAAATCGGTTTCCCGCTACAACAGTTACTGGAGTTGATACAGTTTTAACACAGACTTCAGGAGTCTGAAAAATTTGTATGTCGTCGATGGCGACATCGTTACCGCTGTTGCCCACCTTTTCGGTTCTGACCACGAAGTCTAAGGTGGTGTTGCTTCCGGGATTTAAGTTGGCGGTAAATTGGTGCCAGTCATTGGCGTTTTGGTTTTTAGGAATGTCGCCTGTTCGTATTGATTGTACGATGGCATCCGTGCCGGGATTTCTGATTTCTATAGTTAGGTCAGGGTCAAGTTGGTTGCCACTACGAAGAAGATTGAACAACCATAATTCTATACTAATCGGCCGGTTTGGAATAATATCGTTGATGGCCTTTCGATAAATAATCTGGCCTGGGCTGGGCGTACCGACATTAATGACCAAAAAACGGCCATCGGTACCGGATGGGTTCGTATGGTCGTTGGGGTTCCGCCAAGCGCCAAATGGGTTTACTATTCTTGGTGTCACCGCATATTCGTAATCGTTGATTTGATTGTCGGTGTCGTTCGGTCTTCCGCCCGGTATCGTATTAGAAGTCTGGTCTTCATAAAAATAGCCAGATGTGTTCGGGTTGGAAATGGTTACACCGGTGCCAAAATCTTCCAACAAAAGTATACTAGGCGTTGGAGGGGTTTGCGAAATATAATTTGTACTTACCGTATAGGTGCCAGGTTCAACATCTGAGAAAATATTGCTAGTTGGGTCTGGCGAATTTGTTATTCCGTCCAAAGCAAACGTATAATCGTAAGTGGTGATGTCCGGGGTGGCGGTGACTACAGCGTTCCCATCACATAAATAACTTACTTCAGGGGTAAGCACTACGGTTGGAGGCACGGGTTCATTGACCACGGTAATATCCATAGGAAAAGAACAACCTACATCATCACGCACGATAACGATATAGTCGCCCGGTGGCAAAATAGCCACTGTACTCGTTCCGTAATTTGCTCCGCCGTCGAAGCTGTACTCATATGGTGAGGTACCGCCCACAATATTTGTAATGCGTACCTCGGCACCATTGGGGTCACAGGTTGCATCCCTCGAAACACCGGCAGAGGCGGATAACGGGAAAGGTTGGGTAATGGTATATGATTGTGTAAGCTCGCATCCCGAAGCATCCGTTACCCGAAGGTTATAAGTGCCTGCCATTAGGTTTGGAAACGTATTGGTCGATTGGGTAGTGGCACCATCATCAATACTGTATACGAAAGGCCCGATTCCTCCGGAGGTCCCTATATTAAGGGTCGATGAATTTGAACCGCTACATACGATGGGCGTATTTGAAGGTGTAATGGTCATTGGCCCGTTGTCCATAATGGTAACTTCATTTGAAAAAGCGAAGCAGTTGTTCGAATCAACGATTACAAAAGAATAAGTGCCATCTTCCCCTACTATATATTCGTCGATTCCGTCACTGTCGGTATCTCTCCACCCAAAGGAAAAAACAGGGTTCGTATCATATGCGTCACCGGGTATGGAGGCAACATCAGGGTATAAATTTGTTCCGTTTTTGCTCCAAATAGCAAACGAGTAATCAGGATTCGGAAAACCGTTGCTTCCAGTAAGTTCAATGGTGCCGGCCGTACAGCCAATATCCTTTGTGGTCAGTGCTGAAATAGTGGGGTCTAAAATTCTTGTTACGGTTACGTTTTCGTCGTAAGAACATCCATCATCCGTAGAAACTTCGACAATATAATTCCCGGGGTTTACATTGAAAGAATAGGTGTTGTCTGGTTGGGCTGTTTCTTCGTCAATCAATGTGCCATCGGGCCTTTTTAGAATATAGGTATAGTTTGGCCTAACGTTTAAAACATCTATTTGTAATATACCTTGCGCATTACAATTAGCAGGAGTGGTAGTAATGTCAACCTGAAAATCCCGATCGCGAATACCAATGGGATCAGTGCTAAAGATACAGGCGCCAGGAATAGCATTGCCAGCACCGTCTAATTGAACCACCTCGACCCGGTAAGATCCATTTTGGCCTGAGGAGAAATCAAAAATGGGCCCGTTTCCAGCGGTAAAGGGTATTAGAATACTGTTGTTTGCATGATCAATCAGCTGATACCCATATCCACTGCCTAGATTTGTAATGCGAATTTGTCCATCACTAGAACAAATTATATCTCTATTGTTATACAGAATTTCAAGATTATTTTGAAAAACATCAAAATAAAAGCGGCTGAAACAACCATTTGTATAGTTAATCACCAAACGAAATTTTCCGGCCGTATTGGCGGTGTAATTATTTCCTGTTGCTACTGAATTCCACGAACAACTCAAATTTTTGTTGCCACAATCATCCGAGGAGCCCGTACAGCTACTTTCATCCAGCTTTTCCCAAGTAAGGCTTTGGGCATCTGTTATATTTATTTGAAGCGGTTGTGTATCAGTGGCACCGCAAAGAAAAATCTTTGGCAAAAGGTCTCCATCGACACTACAGGTTACGATTTCGCCTTGAATATCGTTAATGGGGTCGGCATCGCCATTTAACATATTAAAATAGTCAACCAATGGGTTGGTCTGTGTAGCCCCAAAGCGTTCGACCGTGATGATTTCCTTAAAGCCTTTACAAGGGTCGGCTACAATTTTATCAACAATATAAGTGCCAATGTCAGTTACCATTAATGTAGATGGGTCTCCATCGGGATCACCATCATTCTGAACCGGATCAGAGGCATCAATCTCGCCATTTGAATTTGCATCCAAAACCCATATATACGAGTCAAAGTTATCCCCCGCGTTCAAAACAACGTCATCTCCACAAAGTTGAACGGTTCTGTCGAACGTACAATCTGAAAGATCGTCCAACAAAAAGTTTGTGGCACCAGGCGTTACAAAACCACAATTATCAAAATCGGATACACTTGGATCATCTGTGATCTCATTATCGTTGATTACCCCTTGATATGTAGAATAGGCTATGTTTTCAATAAGGTCGCTACAAGCGTTTACGAAATCAAAGCAGTTGCTAGCCACATTGACCCTCATCCTGATAGTAGAAGCTGGCCTTCCCATTCTAACCAAAGAGTTCGGTATGGAAAAAACCACTAACCCTGCGGCTTCATCATAAACATAAGTCACTCCTGCCGGCAATGTGAGATTGGTTTCGTCTAAAAAAACATTGACAGGTAATACATCCCTTATTATATAGCTGTCACCATCGTCATTACCAGTATTCCTGAAAGTAAGCACGTAGTCCAAGGTTTGCCCAAGGTTTACCCCTTGTCCTGTGATATCATTGCCGGCAATGTCTTCTACCCTCTTTTCAAGGACAATATTCGGTTCAATGATTTCTACGTTGAAAGAATTAAAAAAAGGATAATATTGATCTCCCCGCGATTCGAATCGAAATGTTGCCGCAGTTTCGGCATTGGGTATAACAGAATTCGTTGGGTTGTTTAGTCGAAAGATATCGGTGTCATAGCCTAGGGTATTTCTACTGTTGGGTGTTCTATTTGTAGTAAGTGCCCCATTAAGAGTAATATTGCTATTAAAAAAATTGTCCGCTGGATTGGTAGCGTTGCTCATAGTTGTAAAGCCGCCATTACTTGCAGCACTTATAAGCATGCGGTCTCCACTTATCCTAAAATCTCCTTCTAGGGCTGCCGCTCCGATATTGGCACGTACCGGACCGGAAGGAACAGTGTTAAAGCCGGTGTAGTCTACATCAAGTCGACGATCTGAACCTGAATCCCTAACCCGGGCAAAACCATCGAAAGTAGTAATCAATTTACCGCTTAGGGTGGGGTTTTCGTAGACAATGACTAAAGTCCAACCTGCCGCCGCACCACCTCCTGGGGAAAGTGGTCCGGTGACCGAACGCACATTGGCAATAGTATAGTTCCCCTCAGGATTCGCTAATGGGGTGATTAAATTGGTGATATCTGCATAACAGGCGTAGGGACTATTCTGTAGCATTGCTGTTTCGGTACTCGTGAAACCGTCGTAAAGAATTTCGTCGGCGGTAACGTCGATATAAGAACCGCCGGGAACCTTTAATTTTACCTGATTAAAGTCGTTTTGTCTACCCGTTCCCAAGTTTTGTCCAGCTCTTGCGCTCGGATAGGTTGCCGACCAATATAAACCGGCGTATCGTATTAAATTACAGTCTGGTTCTGGGTAGCTAAAGGTTGCGGTACTGGAACTGAATGTGGAGGTATCTCCGTCCACATCGATGTACTGCATGCTTTTAAAATCATTATAATTGTTATTGCCACCGGTCTCTGTGTTGTTGTTATTGGAAGTGCTAATATTATCGTAGGCAGCATTAGGCCCAGTGGTTGCTGTACCTCCGTCCCTATTCAAAATGTTGTTCGAAATAAAAGTCAGGTCACCCTTGATGTTGTTTTGGTATCGAACATCGAAGTCGTTATATTCTTGTGAAAATCCTTGAAAAGCTAGGATAAATAGGCTTCCCAAGAATATTTTTTTAATGAAATTTTGTTTCATTTAAGCAAGCTGGTTTGGTCTAACCCGCATAATCCACATTTTTTCGGAATACGAGTCGTTTAGGTTGGTATAGTAAGACAGCAAGGCACTGTTCCAAGAGGCGTGTTTTTTCAAGTATACATACCTCCAGTTGTTTTCGGGATTTATAAAGTATCCAGCGCTCAGGCCATACGAATTCAATTGCTTTACAAAACGGTTGGCATTTTTTGGGTTCGCGAATACATTGGCAATGATATAATAGCCCGATCCGATACCCTCGATTTGAAAGGTTTTGGCTGAAAGCTCTTTGTCCGCCACTTGGTCTTTCACGATGACATTCTGCTGAAGGGCATCGTTGCTGTATTTTGCTGATTTTGTCTTGAGCTTATCGACATTGCTTGCGTAGGCCTCGTTGCTATATCGATTGTCGACGTTCATAATCCATAGATTATTGTTGTAGGCCCCGTTCATTCCGGATTTGTGGGCATCGAGTGCTTCTTGCCACGTATCATAGCGTTCTAGATAGACGTATTTTAGTCCGTTTTCGGGGTTGTCGATGTAGTCGGGATTAAAGCCTTGGTTGGCCATTTCGTTGATGAACTTTTCCATGTACTTGCCACCCTTGTAAACGTTGGCTACGACATAGTATCCATCTTTGGTGCCTTCAAGGTTTCTGAATTTTCTCCCTTTTACGCTGCTACGTTTTGCGGTCGCTGCGAAGTCATCTTTTTCTACGATGTTCTGGGTGTTGTCTTTTGCGGATGTAGGGCGTGTTTTACTAGCGTAATTTCCTGTTGCGTTAGGGTTGCGTCGTTCAGTTGTTAGAGTATTTATGGTAACTGCATCTTTGTTTTGCTCTGCGATTTCATTGGTTCTGGAAATATCGTTAAGACCGTTTTCGGCAAGGTCTTTCCGGTTGCTGCCTGGTCGCTCGTTCCTATTTTGGGCAATAGCGATATTATTGCCGTTTGGAGCACCCGTACCGGTCGTTATATTCTGGTCTTTTCCGTTAGAATTGTATGCTACAGATGAGCCATCCTCTTTTCCTAAAAAGAGATTTTCAGCACGTTTTTCTAGGTCGGGACGTTCGCCGTTGGTCTGGTTGCGTACCATGCTCATGACCATATCGAAACGACGTTCCAAATCTTTTTGGCGTCCGTTTTCGAGGGAATCTTGACGAAACATCAATTCTTGGATGATGGCATCGTTCTCCGCAAGCTTCCTTTTCAGTTCCGCAATTTCTTCGTTTGCAGCTAAATCACCAGTTTTAGTTTCTTCGTCATTTTCTACTAAACTATCGTCATAATCATCCTCTAACATGACCCGGTCTTCGGTAAGGTTCGGTGTAAAGGAGAAGGCAAAGGATATTTCATGGGTCACGCCCAAATTGTTGAAATCGTTGGAAAATCCCTTTTCCATAGTATATCCTAAGGATAATCTCCTGTTGATATTGAAGCCTGCTCCAGCAGATGCGCCATAGAAACTATCATAACCTCCCTGTAGCCAACCTAATTTAGGAAGGTCGAGAATCATACCGCCACCATAGGAAATTTCTTGTGATACTTCGGCATCCGAAACACTTCGATTTTGGCCGTTCATTCGAACTCTGGCCAAAGGCATTAGGCGGCTTCCTTCTAGTATACCGTCTCCGTTCTGAAAGGGATAGGTATATTGTAAATGGCTTGAATAGGTCTTATTTCCGAATGCGGTCAAAGATGTACTCGTCTTTAAATTATAATCGAAGAGGTTTTCGGCAAAAACACCGAAATCGAATTTTCCAAAGGAAATGTTGAAACCAGGCTGAAATGAAAGAACATTACTGTCTTCTAAACCATTTAAACGGAAATCGTTGTTATCAATTACGTCGACGCTATTACGGTCTAGTCCGGTGCTGTAGTAAGCCAGGTTACCGCCAAATGTGAAATTACTTTTGTCGCTTAGTTTTACGCCATAGGCATAATTTGCCAATACACCGATATTAGAAACCGGTCCTAGTTTTTGAGTATACGCACTTAACCCCAATCCGCTTCTATCACCCACTCTACCGCTGTAACTTAGGAAATAGGTTTGATCGTTGTCCTGAAACTGTACCGATTGGTTTCGGTGCAGTAAGTTAACATACGACTTGTCTTCCTGAACTGTAGAGAACGTCGGATTTATCAAAAACCGATTAAATTTCAGTAGGTTTTGAGATTGCGGACTATATAGTAAAATAGGGTCGTCTTCTTGTGCCCGAACATTGGTAAATGCCAAAACAGCAATAAGCGCTAATGCGATATGTTTCACAAATTTCATTTTGGGTTATCTAATGACGGTTATGGTACCTTGCTTTAGGGTTTCCGTAGCATTCTTGATAACGTAATAGAATACTTGGTTTTGTGCATTGAAAGCGGTTGAAGACTCCGGCCAATTGTTCTGGTAATTTGTGTTATTTAATACCTCTACACCTTTGGCATTATAAATAGTTACCCTAACATCTGATTTGTTCGAATAGGAATTTGGAATTACCCATTGATCGTTCGATCCATCGCCATTCGGAGTTATTACGTTTGGAATGTTGAATAGGTCGAGATAGGTAACTTCAATCGATTTGCTTATTTCACAGTTATCGATATTGGCAATTAGCACATAATTACCTTCCTCTGTAAAGGTCACGGACGGGCCAGTTGCGATTTCGACGCTGTTGGCATTTAACCATCGGTATGCAGTACCGCCGTTGGCATTAACTGTTTTGGAACTTCCTTCAGGGAAGATTACGTCTCCGTCAATGTCTAACGTAATTAGGTTTGGATCTAATGGGGCAATGGTGATTTCATTAGAGGTTAGCGGACAAATTCCTTTTTCAACTACCAATCGGTATGTGCCCGGTTGAGTTGCTATTAATTCAATTTCCGTATTGTTAACGGTAGTACCATTTCTTTCCCATACAAAATCCTCTCCTGTCAAATTTGTCGTTGAACTCAAAACGATACTATCTGAAGCACTGCAATACACTGTGCTTGTACTTGTAATGGTCAGAGTTTCGTTAGTTCCTAATTGAACAGGTAGCGAGTTAGAGGTGGCGTTAAAACTACCTGATACGCCTTCTACGGAATAGTTTCCATTTTCGGTATTAGAAGTCAGACTAATGCTTTGGGAATTCTCACTAGCAATACTGGCAGCCCCTTTCTTCCACTGATAGGTAAAGTTTGTAGCCGAATCTGATGTAACATCTATTTCACTACCATCGGTTAATTCTGCGTATATTTGGTTTACTTCCAATACAATACTGGAACTTGAACAAGATTCATAAGCGGTAGCGTAATCAATTTCGAAACGAAACGAATTAGGACTCACCACTTCGGTACGTTCTGAATTAATAGTGGTAGATGAGCAAGTACCACCGGTTTGCGTCACTGCAACATAATAAGTTCCCGCCTGTGAAATTTCTAAGGAAGACGTATTTGAATTCGGAATCGCCGTACTATTTCTATACCATTGATAGTTTGGCGAATTGGCAGTGGTTGTTGCGTTAAGGGTTGTAGTTTGTTCTGGTAGAACTACCATACTGTCGGCATTCGTTTTAGAAACCGTAAACGCACCGGCATTGGTTATATTTATAGGACTGGACGTTTCGGTACAGATTCCTGGTCCTTCAACTTTAACAGTATAGCTTCCAGCAAATGTAGCGTCGTTGGTATTTATCGCATAGGTGAAGCCGCCAATTTGTTTAGCCTGTACTTGTACGCCGTCTTTATACCAAGTATATGAATAGTTCGAATTTTGAACGTTTGCTTGTAATGTTTCAGCGGTTTCACCGGCACAAAATGCAGTATTACTTGGTGTATTAATAGAGATATCTACACTTGTTCCGATGTTGATTACGATATGGTTTGATTCAGGATTCGAACCTGTACAATCACCATAATCAACATATACATAATAATCGCCGGTGCCAGTGGTCTGAATGGAAGGTCCAGTCTCGGTCAATCTCGTACCGCTTCGATACCATGCATACTGATAGGTATTTATTGAAGATGCCGGTAAATTATCCACAGTTAGTGTAACGCTACTCCCATCACAGGCCTGAACGTTACCCGGTGTGGTACCATCTCCATTTGGGCTTATATGTAGATTACTATTAAAACTTAAATAATACATCGCGTAAGCATCGGACGCGGTACTAGTAGCGGCGGGACTCGTGCTACGTACTCTCATTTTATAGCCATTACCACGTGTATTGGTTGGCAAGACAAAATTCATAAAGAATTCGAAGTTTGAATTTTTGTCTGTTACCCTATCAAGTTCGGTAGGTGCGGAAAAACTGCCGCTATTGTTCGATAGCTCTAGAATAAATTCATTATTTGTATTCGCCGTTCCCACCCAATTTACGGTTACAAAGTAATCGTTGAAGGCCGAAGAGGCGCAAGCACGGGGCCAGACGTTGGTCGAGCCATTATTCTGATTTGGAGCCGGCATCGGCGGATCTGTAAATGCTATAGTCTGCGCAAAAACCTGTGAGGCTCCTATGAACAGAAATACAATTAAAAATACGGATGTAGCGTGGGGTAGTTTTGTTTTCATAAGTAGGCGTAGTTTAAGTTACTACAAGTTTATAGATGCTGCCTGCCGACAGCTAGATTTGGGATCTATTACATGCAAAGACAAATATGACATATATAACACTCGTGGAAAATATTATGTTGTGGCAAGGGATGAAAGTGTTGTGAAAAGGCGGTTTTTGTATGAAAGAAAATCTGCGAAAAGTGCAATTAGTCCCATTTTCCATACCTTTGCACCTTTCTAAAACCAGTATATGAGCGAAACAGCAGAATCATTGAATTTTATCGAACATATCGTTGAGGAAGACCTGCAAGGCGGTTATCCTAAAAAGGCTTTGCGCTTCCGATTTCCCCCGGAACCCAACGGATATCTTCACATTGGTCATGCGAGCTCAATCTGTTTAAATTTTGGGTTAGGACTGCGTTATAATGCGCCGGTTAATCTACGCTTCGACGATACCAATCCCATAAAAGAGGAAAAAGCCTTTGTAGATGCTATCAAAAAGGATATTGAATGGCTCGGATACAAATGGGATACTGAACGGTATGCATCAGATTATTTTCAACAGTTATATGATTGGGCAGTAGAAATGATTATGGATGGTAAGGCGTATGTAGATAGTCAATCCTCAGAAGAAATGGCCTCTCAAAAAGGAACTCCTACTGAAGCTGGAGTTGATAGTCCGTATCGGAATCGTTCCATTGCTGATAATCTGGAAATTTTTGAAGCAATGAAAAATGGAGATTATCAAGAGGGTAGTCACGTTCTTCGAGCTAAAATTGATATGGCATCGCAAAATATGCTGATGCGTGACCCAATTATGTACCGTGTGTTACATAAAGCACATCACCGGACAAATACCGATTGGTGTATTTATCCCATGTATGATTGGGCACATGGGGAAAGCGATTATATCGAAGAAGTATCCCATTCATTATGTACTTTAGAATTTGCCATGCACCGTGAGCTATACAATTGGTTTTTAGACCAAGTGGTAGTTTCCGATAAGGTTCGTCCTAAACAACGGGAATTCGCACGAAGAAATTTAAGTCATACTGTAGTTAGTAAACGAAAGTTACTGCAATTAGTAGAGCAAGATGTCGTAAATGGGTGGGACGACCCTAGAATGCCCACTATATCTGGCTTGAGAAGGCGGGGATACTCCCCAGCTGCTATTCGTAATTTTGCGGATACGATCGGCATTGCAAAACGGGAGAACTTAATTGATGTATCTCTTTTGGAATTTCATGCCCGAGAAGATTTAAATAAGATAGCCCCTCGGGTTATGGGAGTTTTAGACCCAGTTAAAGTTATAATTACTAATTACCCCGAAGGAAAGGAGGAATGGCTTGAAACCGAGAATAATCCTGGGGATGAGTTGGCGGGCAATCGAAAAGTTCCCTTTTCCAAAGAAATATATATTGAAAGAGACGATTTCAAGGAAGAGGCAAACCGTAAATATTTTCGATTAAAACTTGGTGGCGAAGTCCGTTTGAAATCCGCGTATATTATAAAAGCAGAAAGTTGTACAAAGGACATCGATGGTAATATCATGGAAATTCAGTGCACTTATGACCCTAAAAGTAAAAGTGGTAGTGGCACCGAGGAAAGCATGCGAAAGGTAAAGGGAACCTTACATTGGGTGTCTGTTGCCCATGCCTTGAAGGCTGAAATACGTCTTTATGACCGTTTGTTTACCGATGAAAGCCCGGATACCCATAAGGATAAAGGTTTCATGGATTTTATTAATGATGAATCCCTTCAGGTAATAACTGGGTATCTAGAACCTGGATTAAAGGATGCGAAAGTAGGAGAACAAATGCAGTTCCAGCGTTTGGGTTATTTTTGCGTTGATCCGGATTCTACCAATGACAATCTAGTGTTTAATAGAACCGTTGGCTTAAGGGACACATGGGCAAAAATTCAGAACAAATAGAATTAATTTATCGATTATTATTAATCGATTGGATTTAACTATAGAATTTAGATAAATTTCAAGGCCTCTATTGCATTAAATTATAATTTATGCCCGTAAGCGCCTAAAAAACTTTAAACGGCGTAAGACATCGGTAAAATCTTAAATGCAGTCGAGTAATGTTGTAAGGTCAATTTTTATAGGGATAAGGGCAACAACAAAGTGGATTTTAAATTATCTTGCAGCTTATATTTGTAGGAAGGGGATTGAAAATTATATAAATTTTCAGTTTCTACTCGTTAATTACAACCGTTTAAAACTGAAATCTAATTTTAAAATTTAAATTATGTCAAAAGATAGTGGAAGTATAATGTTAGCTTTATTGACTGGTGCAGCAATAGGTGCTGGTGTAGGAATTCTTTATGCTCCTGATAAAGGCGATAATACCCGTAAGAAAATAAGCAAACAAGCAAGAAAAACTGGTGATGATATCGTTAGTCGTATTTCACATGCTACTGAAGAACTTACAAAAACTGCTGAAGCGAAGAAAATCGATTTTGAAGCTAAGTTAGATAAGACCATATCAAATATGAGTTATAAAGCGGATGATATCATCTTAGGTCTTGAGAAGAAATTGGAAGATTTGAGAAAGAAAAATGCGCAACTCCAGAAATAATTTATGGCATTCGACGAGGTAAAAGAAAACATCTCCGAGGCTGAGGCCACGGCGCGATCTTATTTAGATTCAAGTAGGCAATTCTATAAGTTAAAGGGTTTCAAGCTTTTGATGAAGGGCGTTATGTTTTTTGTCAAAATTGTCTCTGTCGGGATAATGTTGATATTGTCTTTATTATTTTTGTCAATCAGTGCCGCATTCTGGATTGGTAGTTTATTAGAACATCCCTATCAAGGATTCTTAATAGTTGGAGGTTGTTATTTATTGTTCGGATTGTTAATATTTTTGTTCAGACACAGTTTACGAAAACCGCTGTTGAAGAAGTTTTCCGAATTTTATTTCGATGAAATATGATACCTAAAAAGTATAAATCTTTTGATGAAATTGATCAGGATTTAAAAATCTTGAAATTAGAACGTCAAATTGATTTGGAGAACCTTAAAATGAACTTTAATCAAACCAAACAGAGTTTGTATCCTTCTAGTCTTCTAGGTGGTTTTGGAGGGATAGTTAAGACATTCTTGATTTCAATCTTCACCAAGAAGGTGCTTCATAAGTTTAAGAATTGATTCCATACTTATTTTGTACAAAACCCGATAGCTTAATAGTCATCGGGTTTTTTTGTTTACTCGTAACTGCAATCCTTATTAGGAAAGAGGCTTAATTCTAACTTACAATAGAACTAATTTTAGTTTAGTGTTTATTAATGATTAAGTATACTATAGTTTATTTTCCTTTATTAATCACCGGATTTTTCTTTTTCATTTCTTCTCCAATCATATTACTTGCTGTAAATGAGGCTACCATATTGTTTAGCATATCGCTACCGGCTTGTGGAGAATTAGGTAATAATATCAAATTAGTATTAGTTGCCTCCCCAATGGATTGTAACGTATCATAATGCTGGGTTACGACAATTAACGCTGAAGCTTCCTGCGAGTTGATACCTACTTTGTTCAATACTTCAACCGATTCTTCTAGACCACGGGCAATTTCACGGCGCTGATCGGCGATACCCTGACCTTGTAATCGTTTACTTTCAGCTTCGGCCTTCGCTTTTTCAACAATTAGGATACGGGCAGCGTCCCCTTCAAACTGAGCGGCTATCTTTTCGCGCTCCGACGCATTGATACGGTTCATCGCTTCTTTTACCTGTGCATCAGGGTCAATATCCGTTACCAATGTTTTAATAATATCAAACCCATAATCGAACATTGCTTCCTGCAATTCCGTTTTTACGGCAATTGCAATATCATCTTTCTTCACAAATACATCGTCAAGCTTCATTTTAGGCACTTCTGCGCGCACAACGTCAAATACGTAAGAGGTAATCTGCTCATGAGGGTATTCTAGCTTGTAAAAGGCCTCATACACCTTGTCCTTAAGTACTACATATTGCACGGATATTTTTAGTTTTACAAATACATCATCCAAGGTTTTGGTTTCTACGATAACATCAAGCTGTTGTATCTTCAGACTTAATCGCCCGGCTATTTTGTCTACTATTGGAATCTTTATGTGTAGACCCGAACCGCGAATACTGTGAAACTTTCCAAATCTCTCTATAGCTACCGCGGTTTGCTGTTTCACAATGAAGAATGATGAAAAAAGTATGACCACCGCAATAAAAATTGCGGGAATTAAAATAAAATTGCCCATTGTGTATCGTTTTTAGTTATTGAACTGAATATAGTGAGAGTTTAGCATATTTGTAGGTTTTTGGGGAAATATGTTACATAGAACAGGATAAATAGCAAAACTGGATTGAATCTTAAGATATAGCAACTGACTTGTGTACTAACGACTACCATTAGCCGAATTTTATAGACTCCCGGCGGGCTATTTTCAAAATACATACTTTGACAGTGCGGAGGCAAAAATTACAAAAGAAGTCTAACGTTTTATATCGTGGGAAAATGAACCCTACATTTACAAGATTATAGGATGTTGGCAACTAAATATCTTTCAAACAAGTTATTGCGGTATTATACTTTCTCTTCTGATGGTATGATACATAGATTATGATTGGCCGCAATCAATACCTAAACAATTCTGTTGACTGTTTAACATTTAAATAATCATCGAAAAGAATCCCAATATTATCTATCCCAGTGAAGTAATAGCCGTTTTAATTCTTCCTAAACACTCTTCTTTACCAATTTGTCCCATTATATCGAAAAGGTGAGGTCCTTTCATATCGCCAACAATCACTAATCGCAATGGAGGCATGACTTTACCAAAAGAAAGTTCCTTTTTGGCTATCCACTCCTTAATACTGACCTCAAGATTCTCGGATGAAAAGTTAGTAATAGTTTCCAAAAAGGATACCAATTGGTTCATTATTTCTGCGGATCCTTCTTTCCATTGTTTTCTAATCGCTTTTTCGTCATATGTGGTAGGGGCCGTGAAAAAATAATGGGACAGCTCCCAAAAATCGGTTACGAAATTTGCACGTTCCTTAATTAAGGAAACGACGTTTTGTACATAATCAGTTTGAGCACTTTCAAGCTCTAAATCTATATGCTCTCCTAATAGAGGCATAAATTGTGTTGCCAAAATAGCATCCGTTTTTTTCTGTAAATATTGGTGATTGTACCATACGGTCTTATCAGGGTCGAAACGTGCCCCTGATTTGTTCACACGGTCAATTGTAAAGGCATCAGAGAGTGCATCAAGGCTAAGAATTTCCTCCTCTGTGCCGGGATTCCAACCCAAAAGAGCCAAGAAATTCACTACGGCTTCTGGGAAGTATCCAGCCTCACGATAGCCAACAGAGGCATTCCATTGCAATGGAAAAATAGGAAATCCTCCTTTTTCACCATCCCTTTTACTTAGTTTTCCATTTCCTGTGGGTTTGAGAATTAAGGGAAGGTGAGCAAAAATGGGGGCACCCCATTCGAAGGCATCATATAGTTGCTTGTGCAAGGCCAATGATGGCAGCCATTCTTCCCCCCTAATAACATGACTAATTTCCATTAAATGGTCATCTACAATATTGGCTAGGTGATAGGTAGGCATGCCGTCGCTTTTAAAAAGCACCTTGTCATCGAGCGTATTTGTATCAATTTCAATGGCGCCCCGAATGCTGTCTTCCAGCTTTAGCGTTTCATCCGGAGGGGTAAGAAAACGAATTACATGGTCTTCACCGGAATCCAGACGTTTTTTTAGTTCATTCGGCGATATGGAAAGGGAATTATCCAATTTTAACCGGTTATGCCAATTATATATAAAGGTTTTTCCTTTAGTCTCGTGCTCTTTACGATGTTGCTCTAGGGTATCGGAAGTATCGAATGCGTAATACGCCTTACCTTTAGTAATGAGTTCCTCCGCATATTTTAAGTACAAATGTTTTCGTTCACTCTGTCGATATGGTCCAAACTTTCCCTCACGGCCTGGGCCCTCATTATAGGGAATCCCACACCATTCAAGCGCATCAATAATATACTGTTCGGCACCTTCGACATAGCGATTTTGATCGGTATCTTCTATCCGCAGTATAAAATCACCACCGTGTTTTTTAGCAAACAGATAGTTGAAAAGGGCGGTGCGAATACCACCGATATGTAGCGGCCCTGTAGGGCTTGGCGCAAAACGGACACGAATTTTTTCTTTCATAACGGCAAAGATACTGAACTCAAGACGAGTTCGAAAAAATTCGCAACCCCCGTTTCCGTTTTACTTATCTTTACAGTCTATGTCAAATTATGATAACATACTCGTAAAGCTCGACAAGTTTACCAAGAAGTTCTATAGTAAAATGTTGATAAAGGGGGCATTGCTCTTTGTAGTACTTGGTGTACTTTTTTTCTTTGTTGTTTTAGGGGTAGAGTATTTCTTGTGGTTGAATTCTACAGGGCGACTATTGCTATTATTTGTTTTTTTTAGTGTTGAGGGCTTTTTACTCTTCCGTTATATTCTCACACCGCTATTTTATCTATTCAAACTCAGGAATGGAATAAGTAACAAAGATGCTTCGCTTTTGATTGGCACCCATTTTCCAAACGTTGGTGATAAATTATATAATCTATTGGAATTGACCGAAGATACGGATCAATCTGAACTACTATTGGCCAGTATCGAGCAGCGGTCACAAGATATGCACCTTATTCCTTTTACCAAGGCAATAGATTTAAAGGATAATTTAAAATATACGAAGTACCTCGCCATACCGATAATACTCTTGAGTTTGATATGGCTTTCCGGTAATATCAAATCCTTCTTTGGTTCCGCAAATCGAGTGGTCAATTATGATATGGCCTATGAACCCCCCGCGCCTTTTCGTTTTAGACTACTATCTTCAAATTTGGATATTCTGGAAAGCGAACCACATACTATTGAAGTTATTACCGAAGGGGAGGTACAGCCAGAGGCTGTATACCTTGACATAAAAGGGAAGATGACACTGCTCAAAAAGATCAATAATAATTACCAATATACTTTTTCGCCACCATTGAAGAACACAGATTTTTCTTTCGTTGCTAATGGCATCCGATCTAAAAATTATCGTCTGAATGCGCTGAGTGCTCCTTCAATACAAACGTTCAAATTAGTATTGGACTATCCTAATTATACCGGTCGTTCTTCTGAGGAACTCAGTAGTACGGGTAACGCCACATTTCCTGAGGGCACTAAGGCTACTTGGGAAATAGAAGGTTTAAACACTGAGAACATCCAGCTTAGAGCTACGGATACTATAGAATCCTTCTTAAGAAACGAATCGGAAAACACTAAATTTGTCCTTTCTAAAAACATTTATAACGATTATTCCTATACGCTTAGCACATCAAATAAAAATGTTACTGATTACGAAAAGCTCGCTTATCTCTTTACTGTAATTAGGGATGCGTATCCAACTTTAAAGATTAGGCAAGAGCTTGATTCCTTAAATCCCAATATCTCTTATTATGAAGGAGAGGCGTCCGACGATTATAAATTGAAGAGTATTAAGTTGGTTTATTACGCTGATGATAGCGCAAGTGATAAACAAGTGGTGTTACTGAGTAACCCTAACGCTAATTTCGACCGGTTTTATTATACTTTCCCTTCGGGACTGGATCTTGACCCGGGAAGGATGTACAGTTTTTATTTTACGGCAACGGATAATGACGGTATTCACCAAGGAAAGACCACCAAAAGCCAAGTATTTTCGAAGTCTCTTTTGAATAAAGATCAACTGCGCAACGAAGATTTGGAGTCTCAACAGACCCTTATTAAGAATATGGGGAAGTCATTAGACGGATTCAAGGAACAAAAGGAGTCTTTGAAAGAAATAAATCAGGAGCAAAAGGAAAAAGAACAAATGAATTTTAATGACCAGAATCAGGTCAAAGAGTTTTTGCAAAAACAGCAACAACAAGAGAATCTTATGCAAAAATTCAGCAAGCAGCTTAAAGAAAACTTGGAAAAAGGCGACAAGAATGACCAAATGAACAAGCTTTTACAAGAGCGTTTGGAACGTCAAGAATTAGCAGCGAAAAAGAACGAGAAGTTACTGGATGAGTTAAATAAAATTGCAGATAAAATTGACAAAGATGAGTTGACCAAACGTTTAGAGGAACTTGGTAAGAAGCAACAAAATAGTGAGCGAAGCCTTGAGCAACTTTTGGAATTGACCAAACGGTATTATGTGACGGAAAAGGCATCACAGTTAGCAAAAGATCTAGCGGAGGAGGCCAAACGACAAGCAAAACTCTCCGAGCTTGAAATAGCAAAGGACTATTCGGATATGGAACAGCAAAAGCTGAATCAGAATTTCGAAAATTTAGCTAAAGAATTGGATGAATTAAAAAAAGATAACGATGCATTGCAAAAACCGCTTACGCTTTCTATTGATGACGCAAAGAAAGATGAAGTAAAGCAAGATCAAAAAGATGCATTAGAAGACATTAAGAAGCATGAACGTGCCGAAGAGTCATCGCAATCAGATAACAAAAAGGCCGCGGCTCAAGCAGCTAGTGATAAACAGAAATCTGCTGCACAAAAGATGAAGGAAATGTCTGAGGCACTTGAGAAATCTTCAGAAGCTGGTGGTGGTGAGGAAAGCATAACAGAGGATGCCGAAATGCTACGTCAGATTTTAGACAATTTGATTACGTTTTCATTCAAACAAGAAAATTTATACGATAGTCTCGAAGATGCGGATTCCGAAAACGCACAGTTTTCAGGTAGTATACGACAGCAACAAGAGCTCAGAGAGCTTTTTGGGCACGTTGATGATAGTTTATTTTCACTTTCGTTACGGCGTGCCGAACTTTCAGAATTTGTGAACGAGCAAATCACAGAAGTTTATTACAATACGGACAAGGCTTTAGAAAGCATGGCCGAAAATCAGATATACCAAGGCGTTTCGTATCAGAAGTACGTAATGAACGCATCGAACAGTTTAGCCGATTTTTTGGCAAATATGCTAGATAATATGCAGCAGAGCATGATGGCTGGGAAGGGGCAGGGCGACGGCCAAGATTTTCAATTACCGGATATCATCAAAGGCCAAGGTGAATTGAAGGAGAAGATGGATGGTATGGGAAAAAAGGGGCAAGGAAAACCCCAAAATGGTGATGGCGAAGGTGAAAAAGGTGAGGGACAAAAAGGCAAAGGTAATAAGCCTGGCGAAGGGGATTCCCAATCTGGCGAAGGCGGTAAGGAAGGTAAAGGTAAAAGTGGGAAAAACGGTGATGGAAATCAGGGAGAAGGTTCTCAGGGGGAAGGCAGTGGTAAAGGAGGTAATGGAACAGGGGACGGGCAAGAAGGTCCGAGCGAATCAGAACTGCAAGAAATTTATGAGATATATAAAGAACAACAAATTATACGGCAGAAATTAGAGCAACAGCTTCAGGATATGATAAACGCAGGGGATAAACAACTCGGTCAAAAATTAATCAAACAAATGGAAGATTTTGAAAATGACCTTTTGGAAAACGGCGTTAGCCAGCGAAGTATTTCTAAAATAAATAATATACAATATGAATTATTGAAGTTAGAAAACGCAGCCTTAAAACAGGGTCAAAAATCGGAACGGGAAAGCAATACTAATGTTCAGGATTTTAAAAATCCTATTCTCTCCAGACCTGAGGTTTTAGAGAAATATCGTAATGAAATCGAGATTTTAAATCGTGAAAGCTTACCTTTGCGCCCCAATTTTCGAAACAAGGTAAAAGATTATTTTAGAAGTAATGATTGATTTCCACTATGAAACCGATTTCCAAATCAACGAAGAGCATAAGTATGTCGATTGGATAAGTAGGGTAGTGGCGTCGGAAGATCGAGGAATCAAACAACTAGATTATGTGTTTTGTTCAGATAATTTTTTGTGGGAGCTCAACAAAAAACATTTAAATCATGATACGTTTACCGATATTATAACGTTCGACTATTCAGAAGAAAAGGAACTAGGTGGCGACATATTTATTTCGATTGATCGGCTGATGGAGAATGCTAAAACGTATGGTGCGGAATTTGAAAATGAGCTTCTTCGTGTGATGTCTCACGGGCTCCTTCATCTCATGGGTTATAACGATAAGTCCAAATTAGATAGAGCCGAAATGAGGGCGAAGGAAGATGAGAAAATTAAAATGTTCCACGTGGAACAATAATGAGCGGCATGAATCGTTGCCTTTAGAGTATATTCATTTTGTTTCACAATTTCTTCTAATTCTATCGATGGAGCCCTTTGTTTTAAAAAGAATACGAGTGCGATATTTTTCTAGAAAATAGGCGATTGGGTTAGTGTTAACTAGTTGGGATGGTTTTAATTAATTAAGTCCTTATTGCGTGCTTAGGTAGTAGGTTTTTTTCGAGCGTTTAGACGGTGCGTTCACAAAATTAAAATTGATATTCATGTTTCCAGAACAATACGATGTTATAGTAGTAGGCGGGGGTCATGCAGGTGCTGAAGCGGCTGCAGCTGCAGCCAATATGGGATCTAAAACCTTATTGGTAACAATGAATCTGCAGACAATTGGGCAAATGTCTTGCAACCCGGCAATGGGTGGAATTGCTAAAGGGCAAATTGTAAGGGAAATTGATGCGTTAGGAGGGTATAGCGGAATTGTAACCGATAAATCAGCTATTCAGTTTAAGATGTTGAACAAATCCAAGGGCCCTGCAATGTGGAGTCCTCGCGCGCAGAGTGACCGCATGCGTTTCGCCGAAGAATGGCGAATGGCTCTTGAAAAAACGGCTAACTGCGATTTTTATCAAGAAATGGTGAGCGGGCTTCTGGTCGAAAACAACAGGGTGGTCGGTGTAAAGACTTCGTTGGGCTTACAAATCAGGGGGAAGGCTGTTGTGCTAACTAACGGTACTTTTTTAAATGGCTTAATCCATATTGGGGAGAAACAATTCGGTGGCGGTAGAGCTGGCGAAAGGGCAGCTACTGGAATTACAGAGCAGCTAAGAGATTTCGGATTCGAAAGCGGACGGATGAAAACAGGAACTCCACCTCGAGTTGATGGAAGGTCTTTAAATTATTCTGTTATGATACCCCAGCCTGGAGATGTTGTGCCAGAAAAATTTTCATATCTAGACACTCCGGTTTTGAAACAGCAGCGTGATTGTCATATGAGCCATACCAGCCAAGAGGTTCACGATATACTTCGAGAAGGTTTCGACCGTTCGCCAATGTTTAATGGGCGTATAAAAAGTATCGGACCACGTTATTGTCCTTCCATAGAGGATAAAATCGACCGTTTTGCTGACAAAGACAGCCATCAACTTTTCGTCGAACCAGAGGGATGGAATACCGTTGAAGTTTATGTCAATGGATTTTCTACTTCACTTCCGGAAGATGTCCAGTTTAAGGCCTTGAGATCTGTAAAGGGATTTGAAAATGTTAAGTTTTTTAGGCCAGGTTATGCTATCGAGTACGATTATTTTCCGCCTACCCAATTGAAACATACTCTGGAAACAAAGCTTGTAGAAAATCTTTATTTTGCTGGTCAAATTAATGGCACTACGGGTTATGAAGAAGCTGCATCCCAAGGGTTAATGGCTGGAATAAATGCCCATTTGAAGCTTCAAGAAAAGGATGCTTTTATTTTGCAAAGAGATGAAGCCTATATAGGTGTCTTAATCGATGATCTAATAACTAAGGGTACTGAAGAGCCTTATCGTATGTTTACCTCACGAGCAGAGTACCGAACGCTTCTACGTCAAGATAACGCTGACCTGCGATTGACACCTAGGGGGTTCGATATTGGTTTAGCGAAAAAGGAGCGTTTGGAACGTATGGAGGAAAAAGAAAGAAAATCTGATGCCTTTGTAACTTTTTTCAAAGAAACGAGCGTGCTCCCCGACGAAATAAATCCTATTTTAGAACGCTTGGATTCCGCTTTAGTTAAGCAATCGGATAAGATGTTTAAAGTTTTTTCCCGGCCGAAGGTGAAGATGCATCATATGCTGGAGCTGGAACCCGTATCTGGTTTTGTTTTGGAAAATCAACTCGATACCGAGGTGCTGGAACAGGCGGAGATTCAGGTAAAGTACTCAGGTTACATTCAAAAGGAGAAAAATAACGCTGACAAGTTACAGCGTTTAGAAAGCGTTAAGATTCCGAAGAATACGGATTATTCTAAATTAAAATCACTCTCTTACGAAGCCCGTGAAAAACTGACGGCTATACAACCGGTTACGATTGCACAGGCGGCTAGGGTAAGTGGTGTAAATCCATCGGATATTAGTGTCCTATTAGTGTATCTTGGAAGATAATACATCGTGTTCCACGTGGAACGTGGGTTTCAATTTGGGAAGTTCAGCCAATATTAGCTTTTACTATTATCATTTCAAAACCAGTTGATTTTAGACATGGAATTATCACTATTTCATAAACTTATTTTTAAGTAATGTTATATTGGGCAAACATATGAATAACACCGAAGCTCGATAATTATGCATTTACTCAAGATAAAAATCTAATATTAGGTTTCTAGTATTCCTAATTGCAAATTCGAAGACCCAGAAGAAATAGACATTTTCTATTTGCGGGTCACTACTCAAATTCATTTAGACAATACTAATTTTTAAAGACATTTCATTTGGTCTGATTGAAATATAAAAATCTCTCTTTTATATTAAATTGAGTTAACTTCTAAAATGGATTAAGGAGCTTTATATCCGATAGTTTTTGAATAAGTTCAGAGGGATTCTAATCTTTAGAGCTGCAAATCTTTTTACAAAATGATTTGGATCTATCGCTATTCAATCTATATCTATTAGGAAAAAGCTTTGAAAATCGAAGTGCTTTCAAGGCATGAAGTTTTAAAGTATCTTCGGACTTTGAAGAATGATTATCTGATTACTCATAGCTATAATGAAGACTTTTCTAAAAACTAAAGACTTTTCCGTTACCGGAAAAGCTTTCGACCTAGTATTTGACGAAACTTTACAAATGCTTTTAACCCGTCCAAAACCGGATAATCTCGAGCCTTACTACCAGAGTCAGAATTATATTTCGCATACCGATTCTAATGACAGCTTTTCTGATAAAATTTATCAAATAGTAAAATCCTTCAATTTATGGATAAAGATTCAAGTTATAAAAAAATATGTCAAGGGTGATAAAAGCCTTTTAGATGTGGGGGCGGGCACTGGAGATTTTTTGGTAGCCGCTAAAAATACGGGCTGGTCAGTTGAAGGGATAGAGCCTAATCTAGATGCTCGTATGCGGTCAAGGGAAAAGGGAGTGGAGCTGCATCCGGTTATGGATGATTTGCCTGAAAAAGATTTTCAAATAATTACCTTATGGCACGTGCTGGAGCATTTGCCTGATCTTGAAAAACAGATATTGAAATTTCATTCAATTTTAAAGGTTAATGGTACCTTAATAGTTGCAGTTCCTAACTATCGAAGCTACGATGCTGAGCATTATAAAGAATATTGGGCAGCATATGATGTGCCGCGTCATTTATGGCATTTTTCAAGAGCATCTATGGATATCATTTTTGAGAAATATGGTTTCAAAGTAATTAAAACCAAACCCATGTTTTTTGATGCCTTCTATGTCTCATTATTATCCGAAAAATACAAAACCAAAAAATCTAATTTTATAAATGCTTTTTTAATCGGATTGTTTTCCAATTTGAAAGGGTTGGTGACCAAGGAGCATTCTTCTATTATTTACATCCTAAAAATGAAATAAGTTTACAACTAATTAAAATGTATAGACAGCTAACGAATAGCTTAAAATCAGTCTTTCGGCATATAGTAAATAGTACTCTAAGCTTAGATACTGCTTTTAGAGCGTTTTAAGGAGTATTTACCACTTTGATAACCCAAACAACCTTTCGATGGAAATCGTATAAAAGGGCAGGGTTAAGAGAATCATTTTCTATAATCCGTACTAATTCAATTTTATGTTTTAATAGAGAGAGTCTATGGTGCTTAAAAAAACCTAAAACGGCATTCTTGTTGTCATAAATTTCAACTTTTAAATTTTGACAAAATATTATTTCAGTTCTCTTCGCTTAACTTTATTTCCTTTCAAAAAGATTTCTATTTTTGCCCAGCCAAATTTAGGCAACTGATTTTATTTTTTAAAAGCACAATTCAAAATGAGAACAAGCAGAAATAGTATTGTAAAGATAGTAGTTGCTATTGGAATTATAGGTTTAGCATCTTGCCAACAGTCTAAAATAGGTTATGTCGACAATGTAAAGTTGATGGATGAATACCAAGAGAAAATAGATGTTGAAGCAGATTTTAAAGTTAAGTTGGATGCCTTAACTAAAAAAAGGGACAGTATTTCACAAGCATTTCAAGCTGAGGCACAGGCTTTTCAAGCAGAGGCTGAAAAGTTATCTCAAAAGAAGGCTCAAGAACAATATGGTCAAATGCAGCAACGGGGCCAAATGATAGGGCAACAATTGCAGCAGGAAGATCAACAATTACAAGCTGTCGGTCAGACTGAAATGGATAGCATCGTTAGTAAGGTAAAAAAGGAGGTCCAAGCTTATGGCAAGGCAAACGGGTATTCTTACGTGCTTGGAGGAGGAGATGGCGGGAGTGTACTTTATGGCGATGACACTAATAACATTACCGATGAGATTTTGAAAATTCTGAACGATAAGTATAAAAAATAGCTTTTATCAATTGGCCTACATCTAGAAATCAAATTTGTGTAATTTAGAATTATCAGCAATTAAATTTTTACTGCTTTTTTGGAAAGTCGAAGCTTTATTATGGTAGGATAAAGTATAGTAAATTTATCATTGAGGGGTTTCTTAAGATTATATAATTATTTTTTTAGTTATCGTGAAGCGAAGAATGTACGGTTATCAATATTAAACAAGAAAATTAAAAGTATGTCTATAGCCGGTTTTGGTGTCTTTGGCTTTATTTAGGAAAAATGCACATAGATTATTGGTGAGCCAAAATCAATTCCTAGAATAGAAAACAGATTCTTTAAGAAATTCTACGGCCAGGAGTTAATTGCGGATAAAAATTAGTACCCTAGTCATATATCGCATTACGACATCCGTGATTATATGTATCCAACAATTATAGAGAAGGGCAATTTGATTCTCAATTGAACTTTATAATTCTCCCCTTTCTAGAAACACAGGATTTAAAAAATAAATAGTAAGGTTTAAGGTTGCAAGGCGATTTGCTTACCAATAGATCGGAATCGCAGTTACACTTTTATAAGTTTAGAACTCGAATCCGGTGGTTAAGTTATGGGTTTGGCCGAGCGATGCAAAAGACGCGTAAGTTTTATAGAAAGGTCTGTCAATACGATTCTTGAATTACCATTTCTTTCGATATGGTAAATTGCGGTTTCGAGTTCATCAGCTATATCCATAATATTATTTTCATGAACGTATGGCGCAAACTTCTCAAGCTGAAAACCGTCTGTGTGAATACGCATGAAGGCCAGTTCACGAGTGTTAAAATTGATGAGTAAGGCCTGTCGCATAACAGTTAAACAATACTGCAAAAATTTCTTTTGGGTCTCCCTTCCCGTCTTTGCGACCTCTTCGCTCCAAAGTATCAATTCATGAATGGCAGCCTTATTGCCTTTAGCTTTGAAGGCACTTCGAACCCATTGCACAAACCATTTTTCGAAAATCAAGTCTTCCGAATCTTTATTCATGAGATCTAAGGCCTTATTAAAATTCCCGTCCGCCTCGTTAGCAATCTGCAGTGCCTCTTCCCGCAA
>DRGL01000016.1 GCA_011050085.1 Pricia antarctica
AAAGAGCTATTGATGGCCGACATGATGGAGGTCCAGACAATAGCACAACTTCTTGTTGAGAAGGGTATTTTTTCTTGGGAAGAATATTCCACCAAACTCCAACAGGTTCAGGCTGAATTTAATTCGAAAAGCAGCCAATCATAATGAAAAAAGCGTTTGGATAAATTAGCTTCCGAAGGGCTTTTGTGGTTGCGGCGATAATCACTGCATTCGGATCACCTGTTCTCTGGGATTATCACCGGTTGAGGAGCGCTGGATCTGGAAAGAATTATTGACCACCTGAAAGAGGATTAAAAACATGAACAAGATCAGATTGAAAGGAGGGGTGCCATGAGAAAGGGCGGTGTGAGAAAGGTTACAATACAGTTATTTCAGCTTCTCCTAGCCATTTTTATCATATATGCAATGTTTTATGTTTTTCCTGATAATTTATGGGTATCGCTTTTCAGTCTTGTTTACATGTTTTTAATCGGAAGGTGGGAAAAAGCCCCTAGGCAAGGGCCAACCAAATTTTGACCACAGATGTCTGCAACTGTCTACAAAGGGAAGGGCAGATGATGCCTGAAATCTGTATTGAAGTGTATACCGTTAAAAGATTTTCTACGCGAGTACTTGAAAGCAATGGGGGTTACTTCGGAAATATTCACCGTCCCATAGAGAGTAGAAATATTATGTCAAAAATCCAGATAGATGATAAAAAATTGCTCAATTACCCTTTGCCAAGAGTGCGGAATGTACGGAAAAAGCTTCGGAAAACCCATAAATTGCGGGTTGTGAAATAATCCACAATTAGGTGATATATGCAATTGGTTTAAGATGTTTTTCTATTCCGGTGGACAGGAATGTCAAGCTATAAATCCATCAGATTTTGGCCTGAATTTAGAGGATATCACAGGTTTCTTAAGATCTGAGGTACTCAATCTATCTGAAATGTTGACATCATGTTAAAATAAAGGCAATGATCAATATCATAAAGCCCACCATAGTTCCGATAGCTGGGAATACATTTCGATAGCACCCAATTAAATAGGCATTCCATCAACCACACTCCATCTGCACCTCTTTTATACTATTTTTAAATATAATTCAAATAGTTATCCCTTTATGACGGGATTTGTAAATATCGAAAGGACTTGACAGGCAATGCCACGATGTGGTAGATAAAATTGATCTCGTTTCGTTCCTATCTACTTAATTTGCCTTTCAATTTGTTAAGCTGCTCATCTATCGAGTATCGAGAAGGAGGTATTTATCATGACTGGTATGGGTATAGGTCTTTTGGTTTTTATATTAATGTTTCTTGTGCTGGGTATCGGGATGTATTTCTTGGTTCAAGGCAGTGGCAAGCGGTATATTATCGCGGGCAAAAGTCTCCCTTTTTTCCTGGTAGGATCCATGCTATTGGCACAATCCTTAGATGCGAATGCCACCATGGGCAACTCAACCGGGGTATTTACCGGCGGATTCTGGGCCGGATTTCAATTTCCCCTTGGCCTCGCCTTATGTCTTTTTGTGACGGGAATGTTCTATGCGAAACCGCTAAACCGGATGAATCTGCTGACACTCCCTGATTTTTACTTTAGAAGATATAATTGGTTAACGGAAATAATCGTTTCACTTTTAATGGCGTTTAGCTTCGCCATACTGGTTGCAGGCAACTTTGCCGGTTCTGCCTGGATCGTTTCCATCATTTTCAACATGGATTATACTTGGGCACTTATTTTAATTGCGCTTTTCATCTTCATATATACTGTGGCCGGGGGGCTTTATTCGTGTGCAGCCACCGACATCGTACAAATTTATCCGGCCATATTAGGATTTGTAGGGGCTTTTATCTATATGCTGTATTATTATGGATGGAGCTACTTTTCAGCAGCAATTCCAGCCAATTACATGGACTTGAGCGGTTTAACTTCAGCTTCAAATGGCGCACTTTTAAATTGGGCGGGTATTCTGGCTCTCGGTCTCGGTGATGTGGTAGCCCTGGATTTTATGGAAAGGGTTTTTGCTGCCAAGACCCCTGAAATAGCCAAAAAGAGCTGTTATTATGGAGCAGGGGGGACGCTGGTAGCCGGGATCGTCTGTTCCTTTATCGGATTGATGGGATTAACACTTTTTCCGGATATCGCCGATCCCAGAATGATCCTGCCGACGATTGCCCAGGAATCGGTCCCGTTTATCTTTGGATTATTTATTCTCGGCGGTATTATCGGCGCCGGCGCATCGACTGCAGACGGGGGAATATTGGGCGTATCTGCAGTGCTGGGCAGGAATATACTCCAAAGGAACATCCTTCGACCATTGGCACGGAGGAGAGACGAGCTGCAGAATCAAAATGGCGAATCTTCCGAAGAGGCTAAGGTAATTTCCGACCGAAAGCTTCTTGTCATCAGCCGGGCTATGGCCATACCGGTGGTTGCATTTGCAATTTTTCTGGCCATCGTAAAACCTGAACCGGGGATGCTGCTGGTTCTGGCTTTTGACGTGGTGTTTGCCGGTTGTCTTGTTCCCTTGACCTTGGGCATCTATTGGAAAAAGGCCAATACACCCGGGGCGTTGGCGGCAATTATTATCGGTTCCGGGCTTCGATTAATTCTGTTCTATAAGATTCCCGAGAGCTTGGCCGGCTTGGATACAATGATACCGCCGGTGGTCTCTTTGATTGTCATGGTCGTGGTCAGCCTAATGACACAAGAGAGTTTTCCGCCAAAACATGAGGTGATCGACCAGGTTCCCGATGACGCAGACGTAATCTCAGGCATAGCCTAACTGCTTGATTTGCTGGATGAATTCATCTATGAATCACGTTGATAGTTCGCAACAGTTCAGCCACCAATACGACTGAACTGTTGCGACTATTTTTATGCTTTGTAAAACCTCCGTTTTATCCTTGCACCTTCCACGACCTTGGAAGTATGCAATGCCTATCAGGTTATTTTTTGTTCCATATTGGGTTCTTTAATAGACGGTATATGTTAAAATGGAATTTCTTAACAAAATTAGAAGAAAAACGAAAGGTGGATTAGCAGTCCTTATAGCAGGAACTGTTTTAGGCTTAGGAAGTATGACATATGCAAAAGAAATACACACACAGGATGATGTTGAAACACATACTGAATTAGGAAAAATTACAGGAACCATCCGTTATTTAGGTGATGTTGAAACGTGGAACGATAATCCTTGCAGTAAAAAGAAACAAACCGAAAGGGGACAGGGTCTTCACCACGACCACAATGCATGTAAACGTTATCGAAGTTTAGTAGTTTCTGAAAAAAAAGGATTAAAATGGGTTGTTATTTCAATTGAAGGATTAACCCAAAAAACTACTAACCCAGATGAAGTATTTTTTGATCAAGTTAATGAAGAATTTGTTCCACATGTTTTGGCAATTGAAGAAAAAGGATATATAGTTATTCAAAATTCTGACAATAAAGTCCATAATGTTTATGTCAGACAGGATGGTAAGACCCTTTTCAATATAGAAGAGCTTTTACGAAATCAGAAGGTTAAGAAAAGATTTGATAAAGAAGGTATTGCTTCTATTACTTGCAAGGATTTCCACTTACATATGCAAAGCTATATTGTAGTTACACCAAACAAATTTTTTGATGTCACAGATAAATCGGGATATTTTGAGATTGGTGATTTGCCTTCCGGTAACTACAATCTTAAGATTTGGCATGAACGATTAGGCGAAAAAATTATCCCTA
>DRGL01000017.1 GCA_011050085.1 Pricia antarctica
GTGTAACATAACCTTGACCGCCATGGTGCGGGGTTACTTTTACGGTAACGCCTTCGGGGGCGATACCTTCAAAATGTGTTTTAAAAAGTTCCGTTATTTCTTTCCAATCTTGATGGGGCACCAAACGCATTGATATTTTGGCATAGGCTTTACTCGGGATTACCGTTTTAGCACCTTCTCCGGTATAACCGCCCCAGATACCGTTAACATCTAAAGTCGGGCGGATTGAATTCCGTTCGTTTGTAGTATATCCCATTTCGCCATACACCGATGCAATATCCAAAGCTTTTTTATAGCCTTCTAAACTAAAAGGTGCCTTGGCCATTTCGGTACGCTCGGCTTGGCTCAGCTCATCAACCTCATCATAAAATCCAGGAATGCTAATGTGATTGTTTTCGTCATGAAGCGAAGCGATCATTTTAGTCAGGATATTAATTGGATTCGCGACGGCGCCGCCATAGAGTCCGGAATGTAGGTCGCGGTTTGGTCCGGTAACCTCAACTTCGACGTAGCTGAGTCCACGTAGTCCCGTAGTAATCGATGGTACATCGTTGGCAATCATGCCCGTGTCGGAAATCAGGATAATATCGTTGGCTAGTTTTTCGCGATTATTTGCTACGAAAAGGGCAAGGTTGCTACTACCTACTTCCTCTTCGCCTTCGATCATAAACTTCACGTTGCAAGGAAGTTGATCGGTGTTAACCATAAGCTCAAAGGCCTTCACATGCATATACATTTGACCTTTATCATCGCAGGCCCCTCTTGCAAAAATGGCGCCCTCAGGATGCAGTTCCGTTTGTCGGATTACCGGTTTAAAGGGTTCGGAATTCCAAAGATTCATTGGGTCTGGAGGTTGAACATCATAGTGGCCATATACCAAAACGGTCGGTAATTTGGGGTCAATTATTTTTTCACCGAACACTATAGGGTAGCCATCAGTTTCGTAAATTTCAACGGTATCGCAACCTGCTTCTTCTAAAGCTGTTCTCACGGCATCTGCAGTATCCAGCACATCTTGCGAAAAAGCGGAATCGGCACTAACTGAGGGAATTTTGAGCAGTTCAATAAGTTCGTCGAGAAAGCGTTGCTTATTTTCGGAGATATACTTTTTAATATTCTGCATTAAATGATTTTGTGTTTCTAGAGTTCTTTTTGGTAGAATTTTAAAAATACAAAAAAAAGCACTTTTTAATACTTCAAAATGTAGAGATTTCATTTTTTGCTCTATATTTGCAGTCCGAAATTAAAATATTGAATTGCAGGCGTGGTGGAATTGGTAGACACGCTAGATTTAGGATCTAGTGCCGCAAGGTGTGAGAGTTCGAGTCTCTCCGCCTGTACTTAATGAAATCCCGTAACCATTGCGGCTACGGGATTTTAATTTAAAACCGTGTCATAAACACTCCTTTTGATAATTGATTTTTGCACCCGATTTGCTTCGGATGTAAAAAAAAAATGTCAAAACCTCAAAATTTCCTAAGTACCCTATTTATCGACTATATACCCGCCGAGCTCCGAGAGAACCGGACTTGGGAAATTGTCTACTACGTCAAAAATCCGTTTACCGAAGAACTTGAGCGTAAACGCAACCGGGTACGTCCATTGAAAAACATCACAGAACGGCGTAAAATGGCCAAAAGAATGATTGCGGCCATCAATTCCCGTTTGGAAAAAGGATGGAATCCCTTTTTTCAGAACAAAGGCACGAAGGAACTTGCCAAGCTTGCCGATGCCGCCCGAATCTTTATATCTAGATCAAAACAGGAACATGATGATGGCAATTTCAGCTACGATACGTTCAAGACCTATCGTTCACAGATCAACCTTCTAATAGAATACTTGAACATTGTCTTACGGGACCCTGAAATCATGTGCTATAAATTCGACTCCGAATTTGTAGGTAATTATCTGGATTATGTGAGGTACGAAAAGGGAACTTCAGCACGAACGCGGGACAATTACCTCGGATTTCTGGGAACCTTCTCCAATTTTCTAATATTGAAAAAATACATCACCGCCAATCCGACCGAACTTTTTGGTAAAATCAACAAAAAGACCAAAAAACGGATTTTGATAGCTCCGAAATTACTTGACTCTATTTTTGATTATTGGAAGAAGAAGAACGCAGCATATATGACGCTGAGCATGGCCTGCTATTATTGCCTGGTACGTAGAACTGAAATTACAAAGTTAAAAGTGGGCAACGTGTCGTTGATCAACTCAACTATCTGGATCGATGCTACGGATTCCAAGAACCGTAAATCGAACCACGTTACTATTCCCGATGCATTGCTTCCCGTTTTGGCCTATCATATCCGGACAGCCAATAATACCGATTATCTATTTTCAACGGATAATTTTAAACCCGGCAAGAACAGACTACACCCGGATAGGATAACAAAGAACTGGTCCAGTATGCGGCAGGCGATGAAACTGGAGAGTAACATCCACTGGTATTCGCTTAAGGATACGGGAATAACCGACTTGCTCAGGGCGGGGGTTCCCTTGATTGCGGTTAGGGACCAGGCTAGGCATCACAGCAGTATTCAAACTGACCTTTATACACCGAGGGAGATGCGGCAGGCGAATCAGCATATCAAATCCGCAAACATTTAAAAGCTTTCTGCCTCCTGGTCCACTTGCCAGTATTCTTCGCTGACCCTTCTTTTACGTACGGACTTTATCATCTGCTTTTTGTTGTATTTGAAAATTCCGTTCTTCAAATCGAATTTCTGGGCGACGTGGGCCAAGAACGTATCCTTATATTGCTCGGCGTTCGCCCTAAAGGATAGAAAATAGCGGTGAAAATTCGTGTAAATATTCGAAAGGTTCAGCGATTTCGCACCGATCGCCTTTTTCAAGAACGGATACCCTGTAACGAGGCCATCGTACATGCCCACCAAAATCTTGTCCGGTTCTTCTTCCGGATAAACTCCGGATATAAAATTACCGGAAGCGCCTATCTTAATGGGAAGGAAATCAAATTCTAAATTCTCGATTTCATTCTGGTTGTAGCCCGCATCCGAATAGACCAGACCGTCTTTATTGACGTATATTGGGTCATCCTCCTCATAGAATATTTTAAAAAGGTTCCGTTTATTAAGGGTGCGGCGTTTGCCCGGGTCTTCAAGATTGCTGTGGTCATCGAATATGCGGGTGCGTATCGTATTGTTCAGATAATCGAGATAAACTGCGTTCTCATAAAAGGTAACATCCAAAGAAAGCCATTTTTTCAGGGCGTTGAAATATTCCCTAAAGGTCATGTTAGGCACAAAATCGGCCAAACTGTATTCATTGGGGTAGGTATTGACATCGCCGCCATCTTTGGTAAACTCAAAACTGTTCATTGTGGCGATACTGTTCGCCTGCTCCGATAGCTTAAGGGTGGCCACGACGTCTTGATAGGTTTCCGATTCGGGTACCAGTATGAAAACGGTCTTGTCAACGGCCAGCGGACTGTTCTCTATGAATATCGAAAAAAGCTCTTCATTGCCCCGTGTAACCTTCAGATCAAAATATTCGGCCAGGCCCTTCGGGAAGTTGAGCTTTATCTTGAGCCTGAAAAATCCATCGTTGCGAACATCGAATGTCTTTTGGAACACGTTGACATTTTTACCGTTTACGGTCTCCACATCGGTGGCGAAGTAGAACTGGTGAAAGTCGCGGTCGATGGTGTTCGAATAATTCTCGAAGAAGTTCTTGGGGATGATGACCGCGGACTTGAAAAGGTCATCGTCTACGAACTCTCCCCGTATTTCTTTGCCTTCCATAGCGAAACCGACCCTTAATATTTCGAGTATATAGGGCGCGGGAGACACCACGTTCCTATTATCGGGTACGGTTTCTCCATCTTCCAAATAGGCAGAATTAATGATTACACCGCCCCGGATATAATTGTTTACGAAACCTTCGAAGTTCTGGTATTTATCGCGCTGTGCAATTTGCGGGCGGATATACATGGGGAAGCTGTGGCCGACCTCCGGAAACTTCTTGCCGATGACATCGTTGAAATGCGCCTTGAAATTTTCATTGGCGCTTATTACGGGAAAGGTCAATTCCGAAAGTTTCTTATCGAAAACGGACAACACTTCGGCACCATAGAAGAATTGAAGCTCCGCCTTCAGGTCATACACCTCGTTGATGATCATGTAGGCATCATAGAAAATATCGTCAACGAAAATATATCCGTCGATGCGGATTTTATAGCCCCGGATGTTCTCCAAATTTACCAATCCGAAATTGGATGCTATCTCCTCATCGATATCCATTTGAATGGGGAAGGTGAAACTCTTCTGGGTCTCGGCATAGAAAATATCGGATGTCTCGTTAAATGTAAGGCCGTAACTGGTCAGGTCAATCTGCCAATCATCGAAGGCCTGAAAAATAATCATACGATTGCCCTTTTAAATTGTAGCCGGTAGGCATTGATGTGTTTTCGTGTTTCGTAGACTTCGAACGTCTTTGTCATTAAGATAACTTCTATGCGTTCGCCCCGTACGTACAAAAAGAACCGTTTTGCGTTGAGCAGCTTGGCGAGCCAATCGAGTTCTGCCTGCGATGAGATGAAACCGGTATGCAGTTCATATTCCCCATCGCGGTCGGCCTCGATGATTCGGCTCACTTTTTTACCGTCTACGGATTTCGTACTGATGGTCTGGGATACTTTGGACGTGTCGTTCAGGAATCCCCTGGTCTCGAAAAGTTCGTAAGCGCCCCATTCGTTCTGAAAGGCGATGGTACACAGTTCGGTGTAATCGTTGTTGATGACCACCTTCATGGCCTGATTGCCGAACACGATATCGAGTTCGTCTCCGCTCTCAAGGTCATAATCGGATAGTGCAATGGTGGCGGTATATAGATATAGTCCGTTAGGCAATGCCCCGTTGATGGTCGTGGTAACGGCACCGGTAATCTTGATATCATCCGGAGCTTCGAAGGCAACGGTCGTAATCTGTACATATGCCTTGGAAGAAACGAATATCTGATAGGGTACGTACGAAGCCCGGCCCGCGACTTTCGGGGTGGTACCTTTTAGGAAATTCACGTTCGCATACGTACCGAAATTAACGGTAACGCCCGTAAACCTATCCTCTTCAAAGGCATCGATATCCAAAACTATAGGGCGAGCGGGGTTTGTGATGCCACTGGCCAGCACTTCGGGCGGTTCTGCGGATTTAATAAGATAGTTGGCCTCAAGCCCAACGACCGCTTTTGCCACTCCCTTAAAATAGGGTTGCGATAAAGGGAAGTTCTTGGTCTCGTTTTCTGAGGATGCCTCGATCTGGAGCAATAAAAATGAATTGTCCTTTATATTGGATGCAATAATCTGGTTACGGTCATTGGCATAATATAGGCCTCCGTTCTGGAGTCCCTGAAGGGCGAATTCGATTACCCGTAACAAGACATATGCCTTTTTGATGATACCGTTGGCGGTGACAGTCACCGTAGCCTGATGGATTCCGGTAGGCAGGCCCGGAGAATTTACGGACAGAAGAATCTCATTGACTCCCGATGTGCCACTGAGAGCGCCCAACTGTAGCCAATTTTCAGAGACAGCAGCATCCCAATTACTGCCCGTGTCGATGATCAGGCGTTTTTGGCTCGGATTGGCAACGCCCACTTGTGACAGGAATTCAAGGTTCTGCGGATTGACGTACAGATACTCCTGTGTTGTGACTGCCCCGCTGACGGTAAGCGATACCGTAATCTTTTCGGTAAAACTGCCATCTTTCACCGTAACGGTTGCCGAATAGTTTCCACTGGCCAAGGTTACCGGGTCGACACCGATCTTGATCGCGGCATTTTGCGAACCGTTGACCGTAGATACCGTGACCCACGATTCCGATTTGGTGATGGCCCAGCTGTTCTCAGATACGATGTTGACCGTTTTCTGTGCCGGTACCGCCTCTGCGGTATTAAAAACGAAGCTTAGAACCGATGGGGTGAGCACGAGCCTTTTAGTGGCCTGTATATTGATGGTCACCGCGTATGCGGGCGGTAACCGGTCAACGAATTCGTTGCCCTGGTTGAAGCCGACCGCTTCGAAGAACAAAGTGGCCGAATAGCTGCCCGCCTTTAGGGTGTCGGCGGCATCGGTCACCTCGAGATAAAAACGGGCATCTGTACCGTTGACGCTCGGGTTGAGCAGCTTGAGCCATGACGGCATGCCCTTTACCCGTATCAAACTGGTACCGGGGGGCACGTTGTTCGTCACCAATTGTGCAGGGGCAATGGCCTGAAACTGTTTATAGTTGATATTTAAAGGTGGCGATGGCGTGAAGGGCATAGTTAGTTTCCTTTAGATTCGTTGATGGTATCATCTAGCTTTTGGGCCAGTTCGCGGCGGTCGATTTCAGATTGTAAAGTGTAATTGATAAATATGCCGCCATCAAGTTGACGTTTAAGTTTATCAAGCAACTCGTACATTTTTGATAGTAGACCGGAATCGGTTGAATCGGGCATAATATCCGAACCTGACGCATCACCTCCCTCGGCAAAGGATGAATCGTTGCCGGTACGTTTTGCCTCTAGGTACTGGAGTATTCTAGGAACGCCAGGCATTCTACGCACATATTTCGGAACAACATATTCATCTTCTTCAACTACCCCACGGATAAAACCGCCTGAATTACTACCGAGGCCGATGTTACCCACTCCGGTATCGCCCCCACGTGCGTATGATGGTGGAACGACTTTATTGGCTTCGTTCTTCGCTTTTTTAACGGATGAAATAATACCGATCGCCTGAGCGGCAAATAAGAGAAGTAATGGTATCGCTGCGGGAAATCCTGCGGAAGCTGTTTTGGCGGTACCTTGGGCAATGGACAAAGAAGCATCGGCAGCTGCCATCGAAGCCTTGGTCTTCAACTTACTTAGCTCGATAAGTGTTTCTTTGGCGGCAATTATCTGTTTGGCCACCAATAAGGCCTTACCAACTTTTGTCTCTGAACCTGCAAGTTCAATAACACCGCTAATAATTTGGTCCCGCAGCTGAGCCCTTAGACGAAGGCGTTCTTCTTTGGCCTCTTCTTCTTGCTCAGTCAGTTTATCTAGATGCTCTTTTTCCGCCTTCTCCTTTTCACTTCTAAATTTGTCATCAATGGCCGCGAGTTCGACATATTTGGCATCCGCCAAATCGGATAAAAGGGTAGCTTCACCCTCTGCCTGCTCCTTCAGCTTCTCGTATTTGAGCTCAAGCTCCAGTTCTTCTTTTAACTGAGCGGCCTCCGCTTCATCGAGTCCCTCGATTTGCTTGAGTATTTTCTGCTCCTCATCGAAGGTCTTCAGAAATTCCGCTAGTTTTTTCCTTGATTCCAGTATCCGACGGTCTTCGGCAGTGAGGCCGTCTTCATCTTCTTTTTTATCCTTCTTTTTTTCTGGATCTTCATTTCCGGTACCAGTGCCCTCGTTGACCTTAACGGGCACCCACTTTCCACCCTTAAAAATATATTTTATGCCATTTTCAAACTTGGTATCGCCCTCTTGCGGACCATTATCCACTGGTGTGTTCACCGTTTCGGGCAGTTTGAAGGTCTTTCGCTCAAGTTTATTGTTGCCCGCAAATGCGTTCTTGATTTCTTCTACATCTGACTTGGCGGCATTCTTTATATCCTTTAGCGCATCTACACCGGAAACAACGGCTTTGCGCATGCCCTGGGCAATCTTGTCGGTATCCAAAGTGAAGACGCCTTCAATAACGTCGCCCAGACCGCTGAAGGCATTTTTGGCATTATCTATAAGAATACCGATTATCTTAAAAGGTACTGTCGCGATATCACCTAGACCGGCAAGAATTGCAGAAAACGTACCGCTCTCATTGTTCAGGTCGACAAAGTAATTGTACACGTCGACACTTACTTTTAAGAGGTTTATCAAAACTTCCGTCACGAACAATTTTCCCTTATCTACCAAAAGGCCGAAACCCTGGTCACCAGTGGAGAAAATAGAAGAGAGTACCGAATCAAGTTCTTTATTCAGGTTGATCTGCTGTTGAAGAATGGCCTCGCTTTCAGAAAGTTCACGTTGGTTCTCTACTATAGCCTGATTGTAGGCATCGAATATCTTTAGTGCACCGCCCGCATCTTCACCAGCGCCCTTAAATAGATCGGCAGTCAGCTGTGCGTTCTGTTGTACGTTGATGTTCGCCTTGTCGGCCTCTATGGCAATGGCCTCTAGAGCTTCCTTCGAGGTAATCTCGCCCGTTTTGACCTTTTCCAGTATTTCATCGGTGAAGGGGGCCCCGAAAGCATTCACCAATGCATCACGGGTCGTTTTGGTCTGCTCTTTTATGGCAAGATCGAACTCCTTAAGCGCGTCGGGCAGTTTATCGGAATATATGCCGAGATCGTAACCGGTCGATATTATACGAGCGAATTCCTCCGCTGAAAATCCGGCCTGTTTAAAGAAAGTCGGGTATTCATTAAGGCTTTGGAAAAACTCACTGTTATTTTTTTGGCCTCGTACCAACTGGTTTTCCAAAACATCGAAGGCCTCTTCGAACGTTATGCCAAACTGTTGGGCCAGACTGTTTGCGGTGAGTAGGGTCTCCTTAAAATCGAGGTCGAACGTATCGGCAAGGGCCTCGCCACGAATGCGCGCCTGATTGGCGGCTTCCCCGGTCTGGCCCGTAATCTGTTGTGTAAGGCGCAAGGCCTCGACAATCTGGGAATTGTAGTCGAACCATGCCTTTGCCGCCACACCGATGCCGACCAATGCCGTAATGGCGATACCTATAGGAGTGGCTATAAATGCCAATGCCGCTTTGGTAGCGCCCTTTATACCGTTCTTGACACCGTTGAAACCTTCTTTTACCTGAAGGATATCGCCGTTCTTGTACCCCTGGATCATTTGGGAAAAGCTGCCGGTAAAATCGGACAGGGCCTTTTCGGAATCGGACACCCCCGCAGCGGTCAACTTGACATCTTCACGGAATGTTTTTTGAGCCTTTCGCGCTTGATCGTACTCAAGTTCGAGCTTGGCAACTTCTTCGTTATATTTCTTGAATTTGTCAGTACCCTCAATTTCGCGGTTGGCGAGGGTTCGGAATTTGGCAAGGTTCTTACGGAGATTGGTAATGGTGGCGTCGACCTCTTCGCCGTTCACGAAAATCTTTAACCGCCTGGTAATCGCTTTATCGGCCATGTCGCCCTTTGAATTTTACGCAAAGTGGGCGAATTCGACCACTTTAAAAAGGACACTTCAATTTTATTTGACCCGCTCATCGGAGAGCAACTTTACCATATTGCTCAATCTTGTGGTGATACGTTCGCCCCTTATATCGGCTATCTCATCGGCCAGTTGCTCCAGGGCTCTTGATGATTTATCAAAAAGAAGGTCGAAATGGCTCAGGGGCTTCAAGGTCATGCGTACCCCGTTAGATTTAATGCCCTCGAAACCATAGTGCTGTATGAAGGTGGCGGTACTAGCATTTATGGTAATGGCATCGAGCTCGCCAGCTTTCATGGTGGCCGTAGCCCCCGCAATGCGTAAAAGTGTACCCGAGCGTTTTACGGTACTTGTGGCCAATATGGCCTTGAAGTTCCGACGTATGGTTCGAGCGGCCTTTTGACCGGCCTTTTTTTCTTCGCCAAGTATGTCGCGGTCGAGAATGGAGTCTATCATGATACGAGATAATTGATGTTCTCGATACGGGCATCGATAACTGCAATTTTATCGGGGTCGGTAGTCTCCCACCGAATTTCCATAAGGCGTACTACCGAATCGCAGTTCAATATTTCTTGCGTAAATTCCTGTGGGAGGCTTTCAATAATGCCATGTAAGCTTTGCATGTTCTTCATTCTAGATCCAGGCGTTTTTTTTGGCGGCGGGTCAGGTTCTTGATCGGTATGCAAATACTGTCCTTTCCTGCAACTTTGGGAACGTAGTCGGTTTTCTCTAGAACCGCTGCGGGAAATGTCTCATTGGTAACGCTGCCCACTTTTTTGAACTTGTTCTCGATGGTTTGGGTGATGGTGTTCTCAATTTTTGTGGTCTCCCTTTGCATCACGTCACGGAACATCTTGGGCATTACAAAATAATTGTTTAGCGCCATGATGATGCCGATAGCGAAGATGTAGATCAGGTTTTCAAGTACGTTTTTCAGGTTCATATTACTTGTCGTTATCGTTTATATACAGATCGAACTTATCCGGGGCGATGGCCAGCATATTGTCAAGGGTTCGACGGCTCCAGATTACGTCAAGGTTTCCATCGTTATCGATATCCTTAAAGCTGGTGCCTGGTAATTGGCACCCACGCGTATCCCTAAAATAATTGCCCTGATGAACCAGTACCAATTTGCGGCCATTACTGTCGGAAATATGAAAGTGCCATTTATATTTCTCGCTCCATCGTTTTACGACGCTGTATTTACCTGGCAGAATTCGGCTGATGTTCCGTTTGTTCTGCCGGTCGGGCAGTTCCAGTATAATACAATGAAAAACCTGCTCATACCCTTCATAGAAATACCAGTGCGCGTGCGTCTGTATCTCGTTGCTGTTTATTCTATTGAGGGATGCAATCACAGTTATTAATGATATGTGTTAATTCCAGTCTTTAAAATCGGCAGCGTGAACCCATAGGGCCAAAAGCAAAACCACTATGGAGAACACGAGTGCCAGCATTGTTAATCCTTTTTAAGGTCGTTCAAAAGGTTCGCAACGGCGATGGCCACGGCGAATGCATTTTTAGCGATGTTTTCGAGTACATCGGGTTCCTTATCGGATGCCAGTTCTTTCGATTTTGCTTCGATCGCCGATTTTAATTCAGCAGTTTCGGCCTCGGTCAAGTCTTGGGCCTCTTTTAAAGCTTCAGGGCTTGCCATGAACGATAGATAGACATCTTGCAATCGCATTGCATGAACGGCGTCGGAAAAGTTAATTTTCTTGTCGGCCAAGATATCACCAACGATATCAAAGGTCTCCAAGGTTCCGAAGGCTACTCTTTTCAAATTTTCGATACCCAATTCTGGAGTTTCGACGTCAAATGGTTCAACTGTTTCAAAGTGCATAACTATTGGTTTTAGTGCCCTTTTGGGCGGTTAATGATTAATGGCCCCTCATATCAGGGTGTAATTTTATTATTGTTCTAGGCTATCGCTTACTATATCTATCGTAGTTGTTGTCTTGTTCTGGTTCCGGTTTATTATCGTCAAAAGACTGTCCATCGGTATGGTGAAGCTTCTTACAACGGTATCGTTCTTACTTTTGGCCGGCCATGTTTTTACGTATAGCAGCACTTCAGACGAATCTTTATATATGAAGGGCTCCAAACTCCTTATCGTTTTCCATTGGGCTATTACCGTACTGTCACGGCTGTAATATATTTGGGCCGTTTTTCTTGGTTGCATCTCAAAATCCGTTCTGCCCCTGTACTCCCTGTTACTAGTATCGAACAAAAGTTCCGCTGATGTATTCAAATCAATCATTACGAATTCATGTCCTGACTTTACTTTTTCCCAAAATGCCAACTGTATTTCATCGGTGAAATCATGGTTGTTTGAAACCCTTTCTTCCAAAAAGCCGATTATCCTTTTATCTACGGACCTTTCCAAGTTTAATACCTCTATCATTGAAAGGGCCTTGTCTTTTTTATAGTTGGCGATACGGTTATCGATACTTAATATTATTAAGGGTACTAGGGCGAAAAGCCCATACTCCCTACATTTTTTTATAAACTCGGTTCGGAGAAGCCACCTTTTGTGAACCTTACCTATTACCCTTAAACGTCTCCACATTTTCCTCTCCCTCATCAATCTTTTTTTTGTGGTCGTGGTCGTTCAACAACACTCCGAAAGCAAAAATTATAAATGCCACTATTGTACTTATCATTATCTTTAATTTTATTCCTTTCGGAACATTTCAATCTTTGATTATAGGTTCGTTCGGATCGTAACCTGTCTCTTTCTCGAACTTCGCATCGAAGGCCTTTTTTTCCTTTGTCTCAAGCCCCAATTTTTTACGGAAATACTCGACCAGGGTATAGGGCACGGTCATCAGTACGACGGACAGAATCAGCGCCCCGATGGCATAGTAATTATCGACGATGGCATCGTTCCAAAAATCCTTTGTCACTTTGGTACAGCCGATCACCCCGAAGATGAAGAGCACGTATTCGGCGACGCCGTATTTTTTTAAGAATGTTTCCCGTAGATTACCCATTGCTTTTATTTTTCGGTTCGTATTACTTTCGATGGCATACTATCCAGTTTTATATCCTTCATTCCCGCGACCTTGGCGCGAATCATAAAGGCGATGGCGTCTTTTTTTCTAGGATAGGTTCTTCGTTTATCGGATGTAATAATTTGTGTGCAGGCCAAACTGTTGAAGCTTTGCCTAGTGCGACCGAATTCATCCTCTTGCGGGGGGCAATCCCCGACCACTTCTTCTTCGAGCGTCCAAAAAACCTCGTACTGATATTCGTAGCCGAAACCAGATTGGGCTGATGCGATGGCCGGCAGAAATATTATTGCTAAGAGAATTATTAGTCTTTTCATCTTAACCTTCCAAATAAAATAATTCTATAAACATCTGTATATCGGACGGACTCAATAAACCGTTAAAAGGGTCTATCGGGTCGGTAGGTTCTTCAATTAAAACCTGACCAAACCGCCCGCCCTCTATATCCATCATGACCTGAAAATTTGTTCTAGTGCTGTTAGTGTAGTTCACGCCTTCGATTGTCCAAACAGTATTTATCGCGTCGGGGTCGGAAACACCGTATTGAGTTTCCAGAGCATCCAACATGCCGTCATTGTCGGCATCTACGTTATTTCCGTTCATCGGTCCTATAATCGGAAAACCACCGGCCTCGGCGACCGAATTTTTGTACGTATAATAACCGGTCGCGCCGACCCAATTCGAGCCGCTGTAATATGGAAAGTCACTAAATAATTTATATGATGTTTCGGGCCCGTTAATAGCTTCCTCTATTATCCTAGAGTCGGCAGAATCCCTAAAGAGATAAGCGCCTAAAGTCGATAGGCTCTCTTCACTGTCAAGGTCTACCGCATCGGGTAAGCTTGCATATTCCGATGACATTGGTGTATTAAAAGGTGTTCCAACTACAGTACCTACAGGACTCTGATCGCCGGAAGATTTACCGTTGCTTATCGCATCCGTTTCGGGCTGACTATCGTTTGTCCTGTTCCAGCCTATTATGCCTTGCAGATAAATATTGGTGTCGTCATATCCTGATTTTACTTCGGGCCTGATTGTTCTCGTGTCGCCGCCCGCTTTTAAATGCGTTTTTACTATATTGATATTTGTATTCTTTGCCGGGCTTGCTAAACTCCCTAATTCGCCTATTGCCAAAGTGCCGGGGTAGTATATTCTACAATTGACTATCTCATAATCTCCATGGCTTGAAATCTGCGGGTTTCTTGCGTCATTGTTCTGAAACAACGTATTGTAATATGTCCATTTTTCTGCTGAATTGGCTGTGGCATACCCTGTATTAGAATCCAGATTGCCATTAGTGCTTCCTTTAGAATGCCCGCCCTGGTAGTTTCCGTCTTCGGGATCTCTTGAATTTTCATGAGTAGCAAAATAAAAACATTCGTACACCATTGAATTCTGAATGGTCAGATTTGTAGAAGTGGCGCCCGACCAGTTTTCATCAGTTGCCCAGCTTATTGAGCAGTTCGCTATCATGATATTATCGCCGGTTGTATTAAGTGCATCCCCTGAATTTTCCGTTATCCTGCCTTGGCCCCTTCTCAAACGAGTAAATTCGTATACAGTATGATCGCCCGAACTGAACACCATTTGCCCGCCATAATTATTGTTGACAAAATCGCCTTCTATGGTTATACCTTGCCCTCCGTCGCGAAACGCGGTCTGGCCGTAAATATGGATATTTCTACCGCTTATCCTTAATTGAGACTGTAGACTTATTTGCCCTGACACTTTGAGTATTACGTCAAGATTGCTCTGACCGCTGCCTACTAAAGAACGTAAACTACCTGGACCGCTATCGGCCGTAGTTGTGACAAATACCCTTGTGCGTGTAGGTTGCCCTACACCGGCCGATTGCCCGTAGCCCTTGGCCCCGTAAAAGGTTGTACCTAAGTCTAGGGTCTGGGATTGGCCTAAAAACACATTGATCAAAAAAAATATTACAACCGATTTTTTCATTCTGCCAATTTTATGGATAGTCCTTCAAAATATCCTGTTTGAGATGTAACGTTGTTAATATAATACCTCATTAATTGAGTAGCATCTCCGTTAGTCGTAAAATTCTTTGTATACCTGGTCAATGTTGTTGTCGGACTTGTGGCAGATGGTGTCCATCCGCTTAAAGGATTTCCATCGGTGAAACCTGACCAGGCGCTCATTGACATACTTGAACCCCCTAATGCTGTCGCCCACGACATTGACACCGTATAGGTTGTATTCGGCTCTAGAGCTAAATTTATTTCTAGCCTGTCGGAGGCGCCATCCGGTAAATTAACCTGTACGGCATAAGTGCTTCCATCGGTATAGATCGCATTGGTCGAGCTTTGAATAGTAGCATCGCCGCCACCATTTAATCCTGTACCTGAATCAGCTTCATAGGGTGCCGTTGCCAGCCAGTTCGCCGTTGTGTATAGTTCCGGATTGCCTACTGGGGCATCTTCCACCAAATACGTTCCCGAAAGACTGAAAACCGACGGCGCCCTTTTGACCAGGGCCATATCCTTGTTCTGTACGGTATATATGTTTTTATCGGAAACATCGGTGCCGCCATCAAAAATCTGTACGCCCGAACCGGGCGAAGTCTTTAATCTCCCGGCGCCGGTGTGGTATTGCATAATACTTTCGCCTATATTACCTATGTCGTTGAGCGTTCCGGTGTAGTCGGTCGAACTTGCGTTGTATACCCTTGTTTTTTGCCCGATTTCAGGGCCACTCGTTTTTCTTATGTCCTCTACACTATATGTAAAATTTGCGGTTTTGTTCGAGGCGAACACTTTACCAATATTATCTATTCTATTAGCTTGATCTGTACTTAAGCTGGTAGTCGCTGAGGCGATGGCGGCGTCCATTTGCCCCTTGTTTACCCCGTCCGTAGATATAGTGCCGACACCGACTTCAGTTAATTTGTTATCGTTCAAATCCAATGGCAAGAAAGACTGTATGCTACTGGACCCGATCGCCATTCTATTGGAAATGTTACCCCCCGAATTATTTGTCCTGAAATAAAAGCTTCCAAGTTCGCCGCGCTGATCGATATACGTTATTCCGTCACGGTAGAAATTCATGCCGTTGTCGCCGTACTGTGCCGAAAACGTGCCGCTGTAGACGGTTACCGGGTTGGAAAATGTCCAGTCGCCCGTTGGTTCGTAGTTTGCAGCTTCATCAAATGATGCCCCGCCAGTAGCCTCATCCCTTACTTCTTGAATCGCCTCCTGTACATTAGTGGCCGCAATCGAGCCGTTTGGGATAAAAGGTACTTCGGCCGCTGTTTGGTCGTCGGTGCCTGTACCGTCACTGCCCGAAGGTATGGCCTGACTCGATAAATACCCACTATTGTCCACCGTGACCATTTCAAGAGCTGGGCCCCCTACGCCTAAATCCCTTAACCTTATCAGACCGCCCATTTCTGTATGGCCGTCGTTATATAGGTCAAGACCTATTTCAGGCGAATTTGTATTCCTTATACTAAAAAGGTTTTCTTTTCGACTAATACTGCCTCCAATGGCTGTTTCCCCAGGTTGGTCATATTCAACGGCCCTCATGACAAAATCGGCCGACCCGATGCTGTCGCGTATTTCTAGGACTTTAGCTACGACTAAATTTTTATTAAAGGTAGGGAAGGCGTCATTAACCCGTAAATAACTATTTATGGACATGCTTGTACCATTGAAAATAGGGCTTGTTTCTACGGTTTGAGTACCAAAACCTTTTCTTATAAAATAATTTGTATTGCCGTAAGAAACATCTATCAAATCAGTCGTAGCTAAAGGAGTACCTGACATATTTATTTTATTTATAGTTGCATAGGTGCCGCTTCCCGGCGCGGTTTCCCCAGCAAATACAAAATCATCGTTAGCAAAATTGCTTTTAAGTTCCCATCCTCTTGTGCTAGAGCCTACAGGATTTAACTTAATACTAGATAAGCCTTTTATGCCTTCATCTTCAGCATCGTTTCCATTGGCCAGCACTTCGGCCAGGTTTTGTTCGCCAGCGTACTGCGGCACGTTCAAAGTATTTCCGGTCAATGTCGCGGGTCCGTCGGTTCCTGTGGTCGTCAACGTTATATTGTCTTGTTTTCCGGTGATGTCCTGGGGCGCGAACGGTGACAGGTCGACACCTGTACCATTGTCGTTTTCAAGTTGGTTGCCGTTTAAAAACAGGTTCGTATTGCCCGATGGCTTATTAATAAGGTCGTTGTAATCGCCACTGAAATCATCCAATTTATTAAGGTCGATGTTCGGAGGGACACCCGTTAATCCTGCCCAAGGGGCGGTCAGTTGTGATTGATTAATACTGACAGTGCCACCCGAGTTGGTCAACGGACCGGTGAAACTTAGCGCGGTACCACCCCCGAGACCGGCGGTAAAATCGGAATAGGCGATACCCATAACGATTCCGTCAACTTTTGAAATCAAAACGGTGTCTTGCGATGCTATGGACGTAGCGGCCTGCTTTTTCGGGAACTTCGGATGGCCTTCTTTGGTCACCTGAACCTGAGCGGAAACCAAGGCGGTGAACATAAAAAGGATTATGATAAAATAATTTTTCATTTTTTCTTCGGGTTGATGCTTATGTTGCCGTTAACTATCTTGATTTCGTAATCACCCATTTCGATACTTTCCGTCTTAATTTTAAACTTGTCCCTTAACCTAAAACAGTAAAGTAGAACGATGGCTGCCCAAAGAACGATTACCATAATTTTTAAAAACAGTAGTTCGTTCATAGGGCCCTAATTATCGAGTTAGGCGAATAGCTTTCGAGTTTTGTACGGTCGGGACCTTCATAGGTACCTGAAACTATCAGATAGGGGTCTCCGTTGACATCGGTGACCTTGACATTGAGCACTTCGGTGGCCAGACCAATTTTGCCGGTCGTGGTGGTGGCGGTGGTCTCCTGAATTTCCCATAGGCTGTCGGTGGTATCCCAAAGGGCGATACGTGCGGATTGGCCTTGGCCTTGGTCGATGATGGCGTAGGCACCTGCAATCGCATTGGGATAGGATGCCTGTAACAATGCCAAACTGGTAAATACCCCATAGAACTGATTAGGGGTGTCACCTCCGGTCAATGCATCTAGCTTATCGGCATAATCTTCAAGAAGTTCGCATATTTCGGCAAAGTCTTCGGCGGTGGCCTCTTGTAAACGGTTGCCCACCGGTCGAACGTTGACCTTGTTCTTGAGTAAATTAGTGGGGCGCTTTGCCAATGCCATGCTACAAGCTTTTTGTAAAAATTGGGATTATCGGGACGTAGAAAAAGGACACCTTAAAATGAAACGACGCTCTTGGTATTCATAGGCATTACGAAGACCGCAGCATCCTTTTTGATATAATCGGGGAATGCGACAGGGTTGGCCTCCATCAAGGCGATCGCTTTTTTATAATACTGCTCAGCGGCCACCAGGCGTTCATCTTTTACACGGTGCAGCTGTGACTCGCCCAATGGCTTCACTTTGTATCCCGGAAACTCCTCAATCTTTTCATAGATGCCGTTCGATGTGAGTTCGAAAGTGCCACTGTGCACCGCTTTGTACACGGTGTAATTGACCTGAGCGGCCTGTAACCACTGCAATGCCATGTACTGGATGTATTCTGGGGCATCGGTCTCGGTACCTTCCGCAGGTTTCACCGTATTGTTCAGCAGTTCGATGGTGGCCAAGTTTAGCTTTGCGGTAAAGAACTGGTGGTGCACCTCTAGCATGTAGGGTCGAAGTGCCAAGAACGTCTTTCGGCTGTTCGATATATTGAACCATCGATTGAAGGTATCGGTGCGGTCTACGAAAAGTTCACGGAATATGGTATAGCCTTCGGATGCTTTCCAAGCCGCGAAAGTTTCGCCTTCGGTCTGTTCCATAATTTTCAGGGCCTCATCCAAAGCCGTGAATCCGGCATCGATGAAGCTGCGTCGTAGGTCTCGAATCTGCCACCACTCCGCCGCCTTCGAATATTCGCTTTCGGAAACCGCGATGCCCGAATCGGATATCTGAACGTTGGCCATGGGCAGATATAGAAACCATGCGAGGTTGGCGGAAGCTTCCTCCAGAAGATTGTAAACTTCCAAAGCAACGGGGTCTTCAGGTTCAGCTTGGGAGTAACTGTCGTACATGGTACGACCAATCAGGCTCTTGATGTATTTACGCTCCGCCTGCTTGACATAGGGCTCGACGCTTGACCAATCAAGGTTGCGGTTTACGGCAACGTGCTTCTTTACTTCGGCGATGGCATCGATTATTGTCGGCATTACATAGTAGTTTGGGTTCCTGTTGGGTTCTTGTCCAAAGTGGTAAGTTCGGTATTGGCGAAATCGCCCTCCAAATCCGGGTCCCATCCGTTATAGTCACGGATAAGGTTCCACGGTTCGAGCGTGATCTCGCGTTTCGTCTTGAACATACTGGTGAGAATACTAAAAGCCTCGCGCTTATCGCTTCCGCTCCCGGTGTTCATCTTGCCGCCGGGAATACCTGCGCCGAGTAACGAGGGATCAACGCCCATGGAGAACATAATCTCGGAGTTTGCGGCCGATGCTTCCGGCAGGTACGAGCCATCCTTCAAAACATCATCGATGGCGGTGACCTCGATACCCTTTACCCATTCGCCGTTCATATCCTTATAAACTACCGATTGAATGGATTTTCCCGCATTCTTGTTTCCGGATAAGTGGTCATCGATGGCCTCGGTCAGCTGGTCGCGCACGAGCTTCTTCTTTTCGGCGGAGTAATCTTCCCATTCGTTCTTGTACATCCTCAGAAAATATTCTTCGGATATATAGACCATGTACTTTAGGTTCAACTGGTTCTCGAAGAGATGCTTTTTGTATTCGGGGATGGAGTTGGCAACGTCGAGCCATCCGTTATGGTAGACCGCATGCCAATCGACGGATGGATAATAGGTTTCATCCATCAAGGGATAGAAGATGGGCATGATAAATTTGTAAATGCCTTTTTCCTTACAGTATTCCTTCACCTGGTCCGCATGCCAATAGCTGTCGATTACGGGAATCTTGTCTACATAATCGCCATCGACATCGGTATTGTAGGTCCAGTTATGGCAGAAGTATACATTATCGATGATACCGGTTCTCTCGTTGATTTCCTGAAAGCGGATTTTCGCGGTCGGCTGGCGGCGGACGCTATGTATTTTCTTTTGGTCGTTGGTAAGTATAAATTCCGGATAGGCGATATAGAACGTCTCCAGGTCGGCAATGGACTCTACCCAGAAGCGGTTCATCTTATTGAACTTGTGGAAGGTGTTGATCTCGGCGTTATCCTTTAGGGAAATAATGCGCTTGTCACGCTTGCCTTCGTCATTCGCTTCATCTTTATACAGATGGAAACCCTGTCCGTAATGGGTCGATTTCAATACACGGAGTCCCGCACCACCGGCACCGTTCAACTTGAGCGCCTTCAGGAATTTCTGTGGATATTGGTTGTCATCGCCCCACTTGGCCACTTTATTGGTATTACCGACCTGCTTTTCGGTCTTTACGACGGTGTGGTCTTTCTTGCTTCCGCCGAAAGCGAAGGCGGCACCGCTACCAAGGCCAAAGGCCACATCGCCATGACGTATGAATTTACCCATTAGTAGATTACTTTTTGTCCGTTAAGCTCGATAATGAACCGGATGTTGATTCTTTTGATATCGCCCTGTGGCAGAACCTTGATGTTACGGGTCTTGTTCTCGTAGTGGTTCGGGTTCTTGCGCATGATGGGCCGCGGTTTGTTGACGGTCTGCAACGATCTTATGCTGTCAACATGGGGGTTTTCTTCTGCCATGACCATCTTGGCCTTTTCGTACTGCCTGATGCTGCCACCCGTTTTGCTGTTGCGCTGAAAGGTGCGCACCTTAATGGAAAAGGGTACGGCCCTGCCGTCTGGACCGAGGGTCTTCATGAGGTCGAGGGCATCTCGAAGGTATATGGTTTCTTCTGGCATGGGGGCAATTTGGGGAAAGGGAGGGAGTGAAAAAAGGACAGGCTAGGCGTGGGATGATAGGAAATAAAAAACCCCTCGAATTCGAGGGGTTTTAAAATGGTAAACATTGCAACCGAGAATTATTTTTTGTAATTGAATCTTGGCGGCTCTATAAATTTTGACCTTGGCATTAAATAAACCTTTGACTGTGGCTCTAGCATTGTCTCCGAAATCTTGAACTGCAAAACCTTTTCTAATTCAGTGGCCGTTTCATTATGGTTATCACCAACACCTACGATAACAACCTTCACTCCAAATTCTTCAGCAGCTGCCAAAACAGAGCTTAGAGCAGTAGCATTCGAATCTGGGGCAATTACAATCACATCAGCATGGGACATTTCAGTACTTAATTCTAATGGCAAATCATCAAAGGGATGTTCGTAGTTTTTTTCCATAGCAGTTACGGTGCTCAGACCAATCAGAAAGAGACTGGCCAATAAAATTTTACTTAGGTTTTTCATAATACTCTTTTAAGGGTTAATTAATTGAATGACTCTAAATTATTTGAATTAGCAATTTCAAAAAAGGACACTTACTTGACACATATCTCCGGACCATCCAACCAATCATCGACATTGACCTTCAGTGGTTCGTTACCCATGATACTACCAACGAAACGATATCCGTACAAATGCTCGTTAAAAACTGGGCCTACCTTGGCATAGCTAACTGTCTCAACCTGAAACTTATTATATAAAAAATGTACCGGCAAGGTTGCATCATGTTTCATCCGGGCAATAACACTGAGTCCAATAGTCTCGGAATCCGCTAATCTTTGATTCTGTTCGTCATAGTCCCCATGGCGTGGCTTCGTGTAAATCGTAAAAGCAAATGTTCTATCGTTGACGGTCTGCTGTCTGCTACTTCCGGATAGATCTCCTTCATGAGACTCCAAAACCAAACAGGGTATCTCTGCAGTTCCCCTGAAGGCACCTTGAATTTCGGTCAGGTCCATTCGAAAGTAACCGGCTATCTTTTTGTGTTTAGTGGCCAGATATTGAAAGTAGTCCGTAATTACCTTGTGGTCGATCTGCATTATTTCTTCTGTTTTCTAAAGTTCTTGATGTCGTTGTTGATGATATTCAGGAAATCATAGGCTAAAACATTGTTGGTCTGCATCAATTTTGACGGATCGCCGTCGATTTTCTGCAGAACGATCTCACCAAATGATACATATTTCCCGGGCTTAGGCTTTTGCATACCTTCGATTTCGGTCGGTTTCGAAAATATCAACGGAAAAGTTTCGGCTATATGGTTCCGGCACCCTTCATAAGTGGCACCAATGGCAAGCTTCGTCTTTAATGGGAGGGCTTGAAAGATATCCGCTCGGGCATCAACAGCTTGTTTCACGAATTCTTTCCTAATATCCATGTCGTTCTGCTCATCCGCAACGGGTCGGTACAGTGTGGCGCAAAGAACCGTCAACCATATAGGTTGCTTGGTCTGTTTCCATTTATAGAAAACGGCATCGGCAAAACTGAACTCCCCGATAGTTATATTTCTGATACGTTGCCCAGGTGAATGGAAAAGCAACCCGTCTACTTTTACTGAAGGTATGAACTTGGTACGGTCGGCAGTATCATATAAGAACTTGACCAACGGAGCGAACGCCTTGGGCTGCATTTCTTTGAGCGCGACTCTAATTGACTGCCATTTATTGCCACGCAGGAGCTCCTTTGATAGCTGAAGGAATAGCCGGGCCGATGTTTCTCCTTCGGTCTGGGGCGAATCTTTAACGATCTGCTGGTATAAATGAAACTGGAAGGCAATATTCTGAAGCTGATCGGTAGATAAATCGTTCCACTTCTGCGGAATAGATAAGTTGATTTGCATTGCCCGGTAATTAGATAGGCAATATCTTGAAGTAACAGCGGGTTAAAAAGGACAGCCCCGCGATGTGGCGGGGCTGTTTATTTATTCATTTTCTAAATAGGGGCGATTAGAAAAGCTTCAACTGATTTTTAATAGCACGTTCTTTCATTCGAGATGCCTTATCAATATTCTTGCAAACCTTCAAATATTCTTTAAAATCTTCAGGTGTCGGATCAATGGATAACTTTAGTTCTAATCGATCCCGTTCCTTCTTCTGCGATTCTTGCCAAACGTGAGCGTCCCAATGTTCTTTGTAATTGCCAAATACCACTTCGTCAATTCTGAGAAGAATCCAAACCTTAAAATCTTTGTTTAACCAAGAGGCAAAGTCAATGGCTAGGAGCCGATGAAAATATATACCCATATGACCTCTATCATCAACGATTTTTAAATCTGAATGAACTGGAATTCCAGTTCGTTCAAGGGCTGAAATTGTGTCTTTAGTTTCTTTGTTAACTAGAAAATTACTAGTTCTCTTACCAAAGACTTTTGCCATTTCGGTAGCGTTCACCATTACGTTTTTATCTCCTGGATGAACCAAAAAATGAATTTCAGTTTCTTGATACAAAAAATCAACTATATTCTCTACTGAATTGCTGGCCTCTTTTCTCATGATCCAATTGTTTTAGAGTTAATAGATTGTAAGGCTAGAAGAAAATCCCTTACGTTTTGATAGGTAGCATCTACCATAATGCGTGTGCGCTGTTCATCGGCGAAGTCTGACCGGATGAATGCACTGTGCATCAAACTTAACTCTTTACAATAATCGGAAATGTCTTGCCTCGATAAGAGGTCTTTGACCGCAGCTGCGGTTTCTTCGGTGTTTGTCTGCATAACAAATAGTTTTAAAAATACCTACAAGAGCTGCAGACAAACACCGAAATCGGAGTAGTAAGCGGGCTTCCCCCGTCTCTCTCTTGTAGGCTTTATTAATAAAATGGATTTTTGAAATCATGGATTTCAGTCTTTGTCTGCGGGACAAATATAATAAAATTATTGAAACTCTTCAGTAATCTCCAATTCAATCAAGATAACTGGTATAGGATAGTCGCCTTGGGTCAGCGTTCTTTTATAATAAGCGTATACTTTTCGGCCTTGGTCCATTTCTTTACCCAGCCAACGAGTATATTTTCGAGGTAAGTATCCCAATTGGTTTTCTCCTTTACTATCAAAGACTGGTATTGCGTTAGGGTCGAACTCGTTTTCAGGCTCGCGTTTTAAAACTATCGTATCAAATTCTTCAATGTTTCTGATATGGTGAAACCTATGAAGACCGTCTTCGTTCTGGAAATTACTGCCCGCAACCATAGTGTCTAACATCCGGTAATTGCTAAACCCTCCTAAAGAAAAAGGCTTAATCGGTTTTTCGGTCTTTGCGTTATCCTTAGCAGAAATAATTTTTCTCTTAACTTCCTTTTTAAAAAGATATCGACCTAAAAAATATGTAATCAGTGCTGCATAGACAAAAGATAATATTGTTGAAATACCACGGTCTTCTATCCAAAATGAAATAGGTATTCCGAAGAGAGCAAATAAGACAAAGAAGCAAACTGATAGTATAAACAAATTTAGAATAGTCCTCATGTCCAAAGTTTTGGTTGGATGCCAAATATAATAAAAACTGATTTCTCATTTTCCAAGGGTTAAATTTTTGAATCTCAAAAACCTAGCCTTTAGAAACTTATGAAAGTTTTTCATTTTGCGCTCATTTACAACGCCGTGGCCTATCGGAAAATGACCGTTGCCATTGCAAATATCAAGGTAATATGAAAACGGGTATGGCTACGAGCCGATGTTGGAGTTGGGCAGGTCTTCGGTCGACTTGCCTCCTAGAATAAACTTCTCCCAGAACAATGAGAACAATGGGTAGTCAAACGTATCGGAGAAGTGTGTGGCATGCTCCTGCTCTACGAGCTCACGGCGTTCACTACGTTTGTCCTTCTGAATGCCCTTGGGACCATCGATAGCCTCGGCATGCTCCATGGAGATAATGAGGTCTTTGCAATTACCCTCGTTTATGCGTATGGCGGGTAATTGTCCACGTCCATCACGCTTTAGCATCACATTGATAAGCCTGAACTTATCGATATGGTCAGGGTTCTTGCCCACGTCCATCATGTGCACCTTCCACCCTGCATTGCGCAATAGGGTCGCAGCCTGCTCAGAGAAAGTGAGCTTACTGTTTGCTACCCGGTTGTTACCATTACGGTCACCATAGAATTTGATGATCTTAGTTGGATAGCTATCATAATAGGGTATAAACTTTTCTGTGAACAAATCATCGAGTATCGCAGGGCTCTTCACGAAGAAACAGTTGAGCACCTTGTAAACATCACCCTGCAGCTGTGATACAGTAAGACTGTTGATGCTGGCGTTATAGTCAACGCTTATAAGCAACGGCATGGATGGATTAAAGTCCCTATCCTGCTTACAGTTGAAATAGCGTCCGTCCAATTGGGTGAGATTGCCCACATTGTGCAAACCCTCTAGGTAATCGTTGTCATGATCGGTGTAATAGTGGATATCGGGATTGAGTTGCGGATAGAAACCACCCACTACTTCTTTGGGCTGTATGTTGAGCATTTCGGCATTGTACAGCAGATCACTTGAATAGGATTGCTTCATATAGTCGAAATAGTCGGGTCTAAGGTTCTCCATGTTACACCTGGCATCCGCTTTCAAAAAAAGTGTCTTGGCTGGATCCTGTTTGCACATTTCCTCATATTTCAAGACCCAATTGCCTTTTTTGGTAACTGGCATCGAAGTCGCATAGGTTTCAGAGAACAGATAAGGATTGTCCTTCCAAATAATTTCCTTTGGGATGGCCCTATTGGTATTTTTTACCGAAATAGCCAATTTATCCTCATCCTGAAGGGCGGTCTCATCCGAAATAAAGCCTGAGGAGTTGATACCTCGCCCGCTATTGGCATTGTCCAGGCTTACCAACTGAAAAATGGTGCCATTGCTCCAGTGAATCATGTTCTCCCATCGGTCAGGTGTCTCATGCGGCAATTTGAAGCCCATTTTCTTCCCTGCCCTTGTGCCTACAACATAGTCTACCCCTTCATAAAATCCGAGCATATCGAGACCTGCCTTTGTAGCCTTTAGAGTATTCGATAAAATTTGGGCGTACGTATTTCCAACTAGGATAAATGTTGCCCTGGGCATGTGCTTTACCGCCATGGCCATGAACCAGGCTAAAAGAGTGGATTTTCCGGTTCCACGACCGAAAACGAACATCTTGACCTTCTGTTGGGCCATGATGCCCACCAATTGGGCGGGATTGAAGTTTATATTTTTATCGTTCTCCATCGACGGGCTCGTGAGGGATATCTTCGACCTGTAGATTGTTCATATCGATCGGACCTTTTGACAATGCTTTTACAACGGCAGCTTCGAACCTTTTGGATACTTTAATCTGATAATTCTGGGATTTTATCTTTTCAGGGTCAAAACTGAATTCCTCCGCTCCGAAATCGAGAAGTTTATCGATTTGTTCCTCCGCCTTGAGCACCAGTTCCCATTCCTTCGCTTTGGTGAGCTTCTTGATCAACCTTCTTTTACGTTCGATCTGAATGAAACGCCAGGCGTCCTTATTGAATTTTTTGACGCTCCCAAAAAGCATTTCGGCCATGGCGATGATGCGATAGGCGGTTCCCTGCGAAATTTCATAGAGCTTCATCAGTTTCTTTACCGTTTTGGTGATGCTATGGTCATTGATGAGCATTGTAAAGGCGGCCTCGCACCGCTTCTTCTGCAATTCCTCATTTTCGGATAGCGTTATGGCACGTTCATCGAAATAGGAGGCCATGATATTCTCCAGGGTGCTATCCTTCCGGATTTGGCGCATCATGTCGCTCATATCAACTTCTTGATTTTTTCCAAATTGACCTTATGTTGGTGCAGGGTGTTCTCGCTCTTACGTATCGATGATTCTATGAGCAGCCGGTCGTGTTTGTTTGTTTCGGTTTCCAAATCGGAGTAACGTTGATCGACCCGTTTCGATATCTTGGTGATGTTCGCCTCCAAGTTTCGCTTTTTACGCCATAGCGATTTGGGATCCAGTTTGCTGAAATCATCCTCCGGAACAGTGAGAAGGGTTCGATGTTTCTTCCAATGGTGGAGCTCCTCCCAAATGGTATCGCGCTCCTCATCGAGCTGAAAAATATTGATCATAATCGGAAGAGCTTTATCCGATGCATTGTCGGGAAGGTCGTTTAGAGCGAACTTCAGCTCAATCATATCATAGAAAATCTTCTGTGCCCTCAAAAAACGGGGCCGTAATTCAGCGGGAAGGTCGCCCAGGCGTATTCCTGTAAATTCCTGCTTTTGGCTTTCGGTGGCCAATTGCGTACGGACGTGCTCTGTGTTGATTTCCTTTTGATCGGGATGGGCTTCTTTCACGACGATTACCGGTTCGGATTTCTTTACCGGCTTCGGCATCGAACCGTATTTTCGCAGTTCGGAAACCAATGTGCTCATGTTCCGATTGTTCTTGCCCCGGTTCAGGTTCTTAAGTATACGGGTCTTCTTTACCGGCAATGAGGCATATATGGCCACACCCTGATAATAATCCTTAGAACCGCTGAACCACGCTTTGATAGCATCCATGAAACAAAGGTGAACCAATGGCAACAGTCAAAAAAGGACATCAGAAAGCCCCCGGAATGCGGGGGCTTTTAGAGAACACTTGAAATAAAAATAAACAACTACATGAAGGCGGCTAGGCGGGTCTCGGCTAAATTCTTTAATGTTCTTGAGTCGTTAAGCTTCATGAGCATTTCGATTTCTTCTGGCGATTTTGCCTTTAGAATAAGATTGCTGATGCGCTTGACGCTCATTTTTTGTTTTTTCAGGAAGGCCAACGTATTCTTTTGGTCCGTAGGCTCTATCCATGGGAAGGCCGGGTTTTCGTACAGTTCCAGATAACGCTCATCCGATACCTCGTTACGTGTATCGAGATGGCCAAAATTCGGAACGGTATATCTACCTGGTCTTACCTTGAAAATCATACTATACTGGTGGTGTAAATTCCGTTATGACTCCGGTATAGGTCGGTGCAGGATATGCCTGTACATCGGTGAACTTGACCGGCGTACCTTGAACGTCTCCCGGCTTGATACCTGAGTTACCACTGGCTTCCGATAGGTAGGCAGGTGAGATCTTACTTCCGATCTGCTTCACTTCCCCATTGATCTGGGTAACCAAGAAAATCATAGGTACGTTCTGGTACTTTCGGATGAATCCGCTCACCTTGGCTCCGGTGCCAGGCAATGTGCCACCGAAACTATTGGAGTTGGTCTTAGAACCTTTTTCGCCCTGGTTGGCAGTCTCTACGACCCCAGTTTCAGGTAAGATGGTAATCTTGAAGAAGCCTTTGTCAGCAGGGAAGGTATGCGGACCTGCAATGCTCCCTGCCTCTTCTAAAGTGGTAGCAACGTTCAGTGCCAACGGAGCGATAATACTGTCGAAATCCTGGACTTTTGCGGCGAAGATTTCAACGGGGGATACACCTGCGGGATTCTCTTGGTCCGCACAGAAATCCATGTTTTCGATTACGATAGTATCTATACAATCTGCCATAGCTTAATAAATTTGTTCGATGAAATTACTATTGCCATACACGAGTTCGAGCATGGTCTCTTCGTCCTTGATGATATCGGAAACCTTTCGGCTCCTGCCATCGATATTGAGCGATTCAGGGGCGGTCTTGGTAAACCGGAACTTAAGGCCACGGTCGTCTTCAAAAACCTCTCGGCCGTCTTTCCCTTTCTGTTTACCGGCCTCCTGCTTCGATTTGCTCGAGTTCTTTGCGGTCTCTCGCTTCTTGGCTTCTTTTGCCAACTGCTTACGATGGGCGTTCCTCTTGACTTTTGCCTCTTTTTGGGCGTTCAAGAAACGTTCGTTCGCGGCATTTACCTCTATATCCCTATCGGAAGAAGGCGTTTCCACTCCGAAATCGGGATTGTCCGCATCCGGATTATCTCCGGATGCGGATTTTCCCTTCGTGTCAGGGGGTGGTGTATTCGATGTATCGGCAGCTTTTCGGGCTTCCGCGACAGCGCTTCGAAGGTCGTTGTATTCAAGACCTTCAACGCTGATGTTCAATTTTTTGGCCTCTTCTAGCAAGGCTTCTTTAGTCTTTGGCATGGCCTGTTTTTAAAGATTATGGTACAACTACGCCATCGAAGCCGTAGTACTTACTGGTCAGGGCTGTATCACCAAGACCGTATTCGGCATCGGTAAAGTTCGCGATGAAGACCATCTCGTTGATCAAGAAATCATAGCCTTTCCAGAACTCCATAAAGACCTTGATCTTGTAGTCCTGAATTTGAATGGACTTCACGACCGGTGGCGAATCGAACTTATCGATAAGCTTCGCAAGGTTCCCCTCTGGGGTGGCGACGATCAGGTCGGTCTCCAGACCTGGCAACCATACGATCTCACGTTTGCCCAATCGGGTCTTCATCGTATCGCTCTGAAACTTGTTCTGGCCGAACTGCTCTTCATACTGTAAGATGTAACGCTCGGCATTGTTCTCGCTCATGAAAATCTTTTTGATCTTCTTCTTCATCTTCGTTGGAAGCTTGCGTTCGAAAGCGGTCACCTGGTCGACGATGTTCGTATCGGTCAGGGCGGTCATCGGTATTTTGAACGCCGGGTGAGCGGCATCCGCCAATGCGTCCAGACAGATTTGTGCGAATCCGTTTAGGGAATTGCCGTATTGGCCATCCGCATTGTTGGCATCGTACACACCGTTGATCGATAGGTCCTCAAGGTCGTCGATGACCCTTGGCCCCAATTCCTCTTGCATGATGTACTGCGAGATGGGCATCAAGAACATTTGCTTGGTCTCATCGTAGTACTCCGCGAAGTAACTGCCCAAAATATCGGAAGGAATGATGGGTAGGTTGACCTTCTGGTGGTAGTTTTTTAGGATTTTGGATTTGATCTCCAATTCGCCCAACTCCTGCCAAACGGCCTTGAAACCTTGAACTACATGGCCCAATAGGGTATGCGCCGAAGGATAATGGCCCTTCACCTTGGTGATGGTCTTACAATGCTTGTCCAAGGTGATATCCGAATGGTATATCAGCGCGGGGACTAACTGGGGATTGTGCTTTAGGTGTTGGCCTAATTCTTTGGCTACGTCTTCTATTTCCATGGTAATTTATTTGATAGTTTGATAAATTGAACAGTCTAGGTCGACGTAATCGGGCATACCGGTCTTGTCGTCTTCCGCTTTTTTGCCGGAAGTATGGGTAGCCCCGGGCTTGGCGCCCAAAGCGGTAATCTTTGTCTGATAGGCCTCAATGGCACCTGCAACGTCGGTAACGGCCTGGTCCCCGGATAGCTCCAGTTCTTCGTTCGCCTTGTCGACCAAAGCTTGGTTCGCGATGACTGATGCATCGGCGGCGGTCTTCAAATCGGTCTGTGCCTGTACGGCGGCGGCGGCATCCGATTCGAGGGTCGCAATTCTTGTCTCGACGGCCTCGGCCTCGGTTTCCGTTAGCAATACACCGTTGGCAGCTTCGCCCTCGGCAAATGTTTTACCGATTACGGTCTCTATCTTTGGATAATTCTTACTCATCTGAGTTGATTTTGGATTTTGTTTTTCGGATAGTTCAAAGACTCTCTGTATAGCGGTATCCAATGTTCCCAGCGCATCTACCAGTCCCATTTCCAAGGCTTTTTCTCCGGAATAGGTAGCACCTTTGAACACTTCGCTATTGATATTCGGCCGAGCGGCCTGCATATCTGAAATAAAATTATCGACCAATGGGTCGAGCTCTTCTTTTATATATGAACCATAAAATTCTTCGCCCTTCATGGCGTCACGGTACGATTTGTTCTTCTCGGTACTTTTGGTGGCATACATCGTATGGACCTTCACGCCCTGCTTTTCGTAAAAACCGTCAAGGTCGAACAGCTGCGAATAGGCCCCGATGCTTCCGATGGCCTCCGCACGTTTGTTGGCGATGATTTCGGATGAAGCGCTACCGATGTAATATGCAGCCGAACACATCAGTCCGTCCGTATAGGCGACGACCGGTTTAGGGTAGTCCATTAGGTAATCGTAAAATTCAGGGGTTCCGTAGGCCTGGCCTCCTCCGCTATCGATATCGAGTACGACACCTGCGATAGAATCATCACCCTTAAGGCGGTCAAGCTGACGCATCATGCTCTTGGTACCCTGAGGCCCACAAAATTGGTCATGCTTGACTATGGGGTTTTTAATGTTCAAAACGGCTACCCTGGTATCCGTAGAACCGGGGGAAGCTTGAACATCGGCAAGTCGTACTAAAGAAGGTTTCTTTTTGACATCATCTTTCTCACCGAGCGTATTACCGGTCAGAATTCCCATGACCAAAGGCATGTGGCCTTGGGCATAATTCTGCTCAATGTACCACGGGCGATTGAATAAGCTATGAAGATTTGATACTGACATGTGAACCTAAGTGATTATCATGCCACAATACTATACATATAATGAACCCGCAAAAAGGACACTTAAAGCTGGTCGGCCAGTTCGAAGGCAAGGCCACGCTCGTATATATCCAGTTCCACGCTCTCGTACAGCTGTGCCGAACCGTAGGTATTTCCGGAAATCGATATGCTATAGCCTTTGATATCGGTCGGCAGCGGGCTATTGAGCTCATCGTACGTGAAGAGCAGGGGCTGTATGTTGAACCCATAGAGGTGCGTACTCCCGCGTTTACTGAGCAGTACCACGACTTCTTCATTGTTGAAATCGTCGAGCAGGTTTTTCAGGTTGGCGTCCTGCGGGGTCAAGGTGAAACCGATATCGTTCGACCATAACCTGCCCTGGGCGGATATCTGGCTGCGGTGCGATACCCTAACATTATTGTATAGTAGTTCCGCGGTGAAGGCCTTCGATTCGTCCGGAAGGGCCGATATAATGCCCTCGATTTTGTTAGATGGGCTCAAATGGCTGAAGTAAGGCAGTTGGGAGGCGGCTATTACAGCTATCCTGTAGAAGGTATCGATATGGTGTTCGTGGCCAATGTTGCAAAGGTTCTGTATCATGTTAGGGGTATATTTATGGGGTACGCTGCGATAAAATTTGTTTATGTACCAAAAAATCGGCGGTACGCCCGTTGTGGTGGTGGCGCTCTAGATCATTTTTATTATTATCCCACCTTCGTGGCGTAGGGCAGTTCTTTTTTTGAATAATTGCGCCCGAACTGCTTCAAAAGTGTCTCCTGTTTAATGTCATCTTCGGTGATGCCCAGCTTCTTCAAAAAGTCCCGCATGCTCGTTCGGTACTTGATGCCGTATATGTTCCGGTTCAGTATCATGAACTGGTAGAGCTCTTCCCTGAAGAGCCAGTCGACATCAACATTAAATTGGTAAATTTTTTCTTTGGAATAAATGACCTTGAAACGGTTGTGGTAATAGCTGGTCAGAATGATCTCGTAAAAGTGGTCCGTTACGAAAGCGGATGCCTTGCTATGGACGGGGTCGGAAATTACCGCCCTGATGATCGGTGCGATGGATGCATTGTTGGTATACGTGAAATCCGGCCCGTACCGGAATCGAAGATATTTAAGAACATGGGGCTGAACGGGAAATTGAAGCGAGCATTTCATTGGTGTTTGTTTTCAAATTTAAGGTAAAAACACTTTATAAAGCAAAAAAATAAAGTTTTTAAGCCCCGTTGGAACCAACGGGTAATTTTGCGGATTCTGATTCCAACATTCCAACAAAGAGGTTAAGTATTTGATTATTAGTTATATAGATAATATTGGACTGTTGGAACGTGTTGGAATCGCCCCTGAATTTGTTGGAATCGGTTTTACCCGTTCCAACAGGTTCCAACACTTTTAAAGAAAAAACAGAATGAAAATAAGAATGTAACTATTTAATATATAGATAGTTATATAATATATAAAGTAGTTTGTTGGAATGTTGGAATCGTTGAACCCAAAACACGACCACTTTTCATCCTAAAAGTTTTTTTAAAATAGGGGCGCGGGGATTTTTCAGTTTGAAACTGAGATTTTTGGAGTAATAACTAATTCTTTAGTTGATATAATCGGGCATATATATTCCAACGGTACATCGTAGGCCCTGAGAATGCCGTATTTGAAAATTTAATGGGGGAGCGGGGGAATATGAAGATTATAGGGAGGTCGAAATTGGTCGCCTGTGGCACCAAATTCTCCAAGAACAATGCAGTTGCCTATCGGCAACAAAAAAACCCTGGCGTGGGGCCAGGGCTTGAAATCTCTTTTAGATATCGATTAGAGAATTTTTACTGTTTGGTATGCCAGTAATGCCAGGTTCAGAATTCCTATCACAATATTTACCCACATACCTACAACATTGTTATTTTCAAGCCTTCGCTTTCTTGATTCAGCTTTTTGAAGGGTTTGCATTCTTTTGTTATAGGAATTGCCCATCTGTTCTAAGATGGACTTGTTAGTCGTAGGATCGTGTATGAACCGTGGATCATCGGGATTAATTTCCATGATATAATATTCTCAAATCGAATTAGGTCTAGCACATCACTCAGTTTCCTGAGGATTGCACTTATCGAAAATCAGTGCTCCGTGTATGGCTGGGTCGTATGGATTTTCCCGGGTGAATGAAAACTGCTGCACCGCATTTACAGAGACATCTTCGTTCACGCCGTAAACAACCATGAAATTATAATCAGTGGGAACTGTAAACGGATACCTTATGTAACTACCGGAAAAAGTGTATCTCTCTATAACACGACGCCCGTCGACCACTATATAGATAATATCCAAACATCCTTTCTGGTAGTATCCCGATATGCCTGCGCTAGGATTATCGTCATCAATATATATAGGATCTTCAAGATTGTCTTCCTGCCCAGTAGCGTAAACTACCAGTGTCTGTAATTCCTTGGTTCCAATTCCAGGTCCAAAACCTCCATCGACCGGTAATGTCGATGGAATATAGCATAACGCAGTGCCTGAGATTACAACGGGATTCTGTCCGATTTCCATTTCAGAAGGAAGAATACCTGAATTCAATTGTTCCAAGGTCGGTGAGGCACTAGGGTTACTAGCCTCGACATAATCCGTGAAATCAGGTTCGTTTTCGTTAGGTAGAGCATATAAAGGTTCACCATCAGCCGACATTAAGGTCGTTCCGGTGAGGGTATACCTACCTATTGGTAAAGAATCTTGTTGTGAGACCCACAGCCCGTCTGAAAGTGTCACAGGACTTTCCCTTTGCAAAAGGTTTCCTTCGGCATCGGTGATTTCAAAAAGTACGGTAGCCGGTTCCTTGTCCTTACAGGTGGGTACCTTTGAGGTTTGCGAAGGCGTTTGACCTTGGTACGAAAAAGAACCCATAGGAACAATTTCTTCTTCGATAACTGTACCGGGTGCCCCAACGGTATCCGTGACGGTCGGTTCCGGGGTCTCCGGGGTTTCGGGTGTTTCCGAAGTAGGTTTTTCGGGAACAATGGATTCCCTGAAGTCGTTCTCAACCGATTCGCTGGTGCAGGATGCGACCAACGCCGCGATACTTAAAAAAGTAAGTAGCTTTTTCATTGTTCTATGGTTTAAAGTGTTACTGGTCGTACGAAAATACGCTGAATTCTTATAAACGAACTATAAACGGATAAACGACGGGTATTATCGATTAACGGTAAAATGCGATTATTCTTCCTTGGGCTCGAATTGTTCGGGAAGTCTCTTGTTTGAAGGTAATCTGTTCATTGCGAATTCAGCGCCCTCTAAGGTAGTCTTGGCGTTATCAATGATATTTTTCGCTACGCCATTAATTGCTTTGCTGCGCTCTATTTCCTTTGCCAATTCTTCAGGAGTGATATCTTCTTCACTTAGCCTTTCAAGTTGTGCGAATAGATGATTGTTCAGATCAACTAATTTGTTCTTTGCCATTTTCAAGTTTATTTAAAGTGTTAGAAATTCTACTTATTAAAGCCATTGATGGAATAATTTCCTCCGGAAACGACCATCTTGAATTACGGAGCATATTCTCCTCTCGGGATATCATTTCCCAATTATCGGGAGAGAAGTTAAGTTTGTTATCGGACCTGCACACCAATATGAAACCTTCTTGAACTTCACCGTTTGCCTTTTCCCACTCAACAACATGTTTGTGCCGGTATACTCCCAAGCTTGTGCGTATCTCAATATACCCGTCTTTTGAAACACGTTCGTGGCCATTGTAGGTCGTATTATGGGGTTTACTACCTTTTTTAAATCGGGTTGCCTTTGTTCGATCGATTGCTTCCTGTCTCATAAAATCGGTTTGCTTTCGGCCTTTGTTCAACAGCTCATCACCCTTTTGAAAACGACCAATCTGTTTTCTTTTTTCTATTAATTTTTCTGGTATCACAAGACCAAGCTGGGCCATTCTTGAATTAACACCAGTACCACTCCGCCCAAGTTTGGCAGCTATCGATTTTACCGGTAGATTCAAATAATTGTCCCGGATGAATTTTGTCTCAGCATCCGTAAATGTGGTACGGCCCTTCATCCCGTTACTACGGAACTTTTCTTTTATATTTTTTGGAACTTCAAGACCGTTTTTCTTAAGGTATCGATACATTACACCTTTTGAACAACCGCAGAATTTTGCCATTTCCGAACCGCTTATGACGAGATAATTCTTTTTGATGTATCGCTGCTGCACCTTTGTGAAAATGAAAGTCTTTGGCATGGTTTCAATCTTTAAAAGGGTTCCTGGCAATGAACACCATCTTATTATCAAGAAACTCCTTCATCTGCTCTGGGCAGGTGGCATCTGTGATGATATAGGGCGTGGGTTCCATTTCGTTCTTGGCGAAGCTGTAGAGCCAATATATCATGCCCATACGGCGAACGTATACGGGTTTGCCGTCTTTCCATGAGGCAACCTCCCTGAAATCTTCGGGCAGGGCCTGTACTAGTTTGACGTTGACCTCTTGGGTCTGGTTGCCTATCGGGCGGGGGCGGTGTGCTGTAGCTGTACTCATGATGTCGCTATTTTTATGGAGATTAGTATGAAGGCTATGAAATAGACCAAAGACCAGACGAACGCTATAATGTTCATTTTTTCGCAATGGTTCTTCTTGGCCATGGGCTAATATTTAAGGTTCAAAACCCTGATATTGTCTAACTTCTGCTTTACCTTAAAGGCTTCCGGATTGTTTTCGACTACCTCCAGCATCGACCGTGCCGCAACATATTCAACTATTTCGATATCTTCACCGAACGGGTCATCGATTGACCAAACTTTAAATAATTTCATAGGGATCGTTTTGTATGTCTATTCCCGTCAACTCATTTGCTTTTTTGATGATTTCCGAAGCTTCATAAGTTTCAAAAATTGTTTCGTACCATGAGAATATCAACCATTTTCGTCTTTTCCGTAAAAGGAATATTCTGCCCTTGGTGAGTACCTTGTATTTTGCGGGTTTTGATAGGTCGGGTTTGTTCATTAGGCCATTGATTTATTGGTAAATAGATTTAGTACATAAGAAGCCGTTTTTTCGATAGGGTAATTTATCCACACCACCTCTTGAACATCGCTGGATCTTATATTGTTTTTTTTAACAGGGAATTTAATTTTGGTGAAATCTGAGTACAATTCGTTCATTAATGAACAATCATATCCTGATACCATCGCTTTGCCCTCTATATTATGAAGTTGAAACGCTAATCTTTTGTGGTCTTCATCGGTAAATTCAAATTTGTAATCGTTAAAAGAGGCACGACTTCTTTTCGAATAAGGCGGGTCGCAATAAAAAAATGCATCCTTGAAATCAAAACGTTCTATGCATTCCGAATAGTCGCAGTTTACAATCTGAAAATTGTTTCGAATTTCCTTTGCGACATCCATCAATTTCGGAACAGCATTACGTAGTTTGCTTACAACCTCACCGCCATCAGCATTAACATGTGTCTTAGTCAAATGCATAGATTTAGATTCTTTTTGTGCTCCCAGACCGAAAAAGCTCATTCTTAGGCGAACGTAATACCTTCTTGCCCTTTCCATTTTATCTTCCGATATTTCCCAACATCTAGAATATTCCAATTCGGAGCAAGGTGTCAATTCTAAAAGACGAACCAATTCTTCTGGATCCGTTCGCAAGACTTCGAAGAAATTGGTGATATCCTCATTAATTTCATTGGCAGTTCGAACAATTTTTCCCTTATAATTGAGAGAAACAGACATTGAACCAGCAAATACATCGACCAAGTGATTAAAGTCTTTTGGAAACATTCTATATAGATGATCAAGCCAAGTGAACTTTCCACCGAAGTAGTTAAATGCTATCAATTTGTTGCTATTATGGCTCATATCAAAATGGTACATCATCATCCTCAGACACCGCTGGCGCTGCCGCCTTCTCCGGTTCCGGGTTATTGTTCTTGGTGAATAGGCTTGCATCCGGACTCTCATCCTTGATCAGGGTTATCAGGCCGAGCTCCACCATCTGCGAATAGTTGAAGGCGTAGCAGCTTTGACTGCCCGCGGTTCCGAACCGGGTGCCTTTGACCAGGCCCAGAAAATAGGGGCGGCTCTTGAAATATTGGCGTATTGTGGTCTGCCCGATGACATCGACGCCCTCGCGCTTGGTGACCTCTTTATTGTAGAACTGGTAAACACTTTTTAACCGCAGGTAGAGAACGGCTTCCCGTGCCTCGTTGACCCATGGCACGTACTTCTTGTTATCGCCCAATACCTTGATCTCGATCGGGGATTCTATCTTGAAATCGGTATCGTTGATCTGCCCTTGCTCGAACAGGAACTGTATGATGCTCCAGAATTCGGTGAGACCGTTACTGTCGGCTATCTGCTCGCTGTTATCGACAATGGTCTTGCAGAGCAGCGGCAGCATTTCGGCATCCGAAAACGGAAAATCTATCTTTTCCTTCAGAATGCGATAGGTAGTGTACAGCATGGCCACATTGGTGAACACCCGCTCTTGATACTCTTTGTCGGTGAGTGCTTCCTTTAAGGTCCGCACGGTTTCCGCATGGTACGTGGGCAGGTTGTTCTCGAAATAGGTCCGATGCTGTACGATATCTACCACTAAGCTGCTAATGCCTTCATTGGTCCAGTTGAGCAGTTTGCTGAATTCGGTCTTTTCGGCGGGGCTGAAATTTCGGTTCTGGAACAATAGCGATACCATTCTACTGGCCAGTGCGTTCTCCATTCGGGTGGGCATGAACTGTCCGCATATATATAGGGCCGAATTCACCTTATCGTATTGGGTACGCTTATCGCCGGTGTTCATTCCCTTTTCGCGGCCGATACCGTTCCATGCGCCCATGAGCATCCCGAAGGCCTTATCGTCGATATGCTTGTCCTGGTACTCATCCAAGAACTGAATGGTATTGACGTTACGGCTCAGGCGGCGCGACAATCCTACGGGGGTCGCCTGGGTAAGGTCCAAAGGCGGCAACCGGTAGTAAAAGAAATTCTGTACGATCTTACCAAATGCGGACTTACCACTATCCTTCTCCCCAAAACCTCCCAATAGCGGAAAACTGTCATAATTGGTCAGGAACAAATCCCGGAAAACACTGCCGAAAACGAACAGGGTGCCGATGATGCCTTTTTCTTCGAAGACGGTGGTCATCTGTGACATCCAATCCGATAGTTGCACAGGGGACTGTTTGAACACAAAGAATCGATCGTTCTCATATTTGTCATCGCCATCTTGGTTATCGGCATGCATGACACTGAAAGCGGGGCTGTAATAGTAATCTACGTTCTGGTTGTATTCGCGCTTTTCGGTATCGATGCCCTCAAGGTGCATGATGCCGTATTTGTTTACTCTACGGAACTTGCCCTGCCAGTATACACCATCTGCAAAAGCGAAAAATCCCTTTTTGTTCCATCCCATGGTAAGCAGTTCAAGAGCCGGTTCGAACTCACGGTTGAAGCGGATGACGAACCTATCGAAATGCTCTGACCGCATGCCGTTATGGGTGTAAAATGAAAATCCGTTATAATGGAAAAGGTACCGCCTGAAGTCGTTGAAGCTGGCCAGCATATCACTGTCGAAATCTATCATAATCTTTTGACCGGCCGTGTTGATCAGTTCACAAAGACGTTTGTTCTCCTTATCGCCCAGAATATGGAAGAGGGGCAACAGTTTAAAATCCGTGCCCTGAAAGAAGCCGCCACGGGCATGCTCGAAATGGAAGGTATTGCCGACGGTCACAAAGCCATGCTCCATATACTCATCCATTTCGGCACCTTCGGGCAATCGGATGTTCACCGGCCGGTAGCTTCCGGTCTTTTCCTTTGAGGCCTCTGTCTCCGCGATTTCCATCTTTCCGATTTCAGCCTTGATGGCACCGACCGTCACGCCCATCAGCTTCGATATCTGCTTGATGTAGACGGTACGCTTTACCTCGTGTTTGATCTGAAAAAGGCTCTGGCAGATATTACTGAAGGCCACGGCTTTTTTGTTGGGGTCGATTTTCTGTACCTCCTTCAAATATTCCTTCTCATCGCGGCGCAGCTTCAGTATTTCTTCCCGTAGGGACGTGTTCTGCTGTTTGGCATCCTTCAAGGCGGTACCGCTGAGCTTCTCCAGTTCCTCATCGGATTTCATTTCCGTCTGTACCGCCTTGATGTTCGCAAGGGTCATTTCCTTTATGGTGGCGATGTCGCTGTCGTACTGGTCGCGCACTAGGTCGTAATTTTCAACCTTCCAATAGAGCGCATCCTTCTTATTGTCGTTTATCCAATCCTGCATCGGGCCGTCAAGGGAACGGGCGAACGAATCGGGATCCTCCCCTTCCGGAAGCACACAGAGAGATACCTGAAGGCCATGGCCAAGGCAGATATCGATATCGCGGACGGTGGCACGTTGTCCTGCGGGGTCACCATCGCGCAATAGAATGAGCTCTTGGGCATATTTCTTCAAGAGGGATGCATGTTCGTCAGTCAGGGCCGTACCGCAAGAGGCCACCGTATTCTCGCATCCGTTCTCGTGCATGCCGGTCACATCGGTATAGCCCTCGGTAAGAATGGCAACACCGGTGCGGGCGATCTCCTTTTTGGCCTGAAACAGCCCGTACAGCACACGGCTTTTATTGTATATGGCACTCTCCTTACTGTTCAGGTATTTGGCATAGGTGGCATCCTTCTCATCGTTCGACCGGCGACCCCCGAAACCGACCACTGCACCTTTATGGTTGTGGATGGGGAAAATCAAACGGTTTTTGAACACATCGTAGGAGTGGCTGTTCTTCGTATTGCTGATGCCCAAATCTTTCGCCATGCCTAGAAGTCCCAATTCTGTGGCCCATTTTGTTACCTCGTTCATCTCCGGGGCGTAACCTATCTGAAAGGCTATCTGGATCTCTTCGGAAAACTGCCGGGCCGCCAACATGGTTTTGGCCCAATGTGCAGGTTCGAGCTTTTTCAGGGTAGCCATGTACTTTCGGGAAACCTTATTGAGCAGGTTGTACATCTCGGTACGTTCGTCAAGCTTGCGCTGCTGTTCGGGCGTAACTTCCTCCTTGTCCAGATATATATTGTGGATGGATGCGATGGCCTCGACCGCCTCTACGAATTCGACACCTGTCTTTAGCATCACGAAAGTAATGCCGTCACCCCCATGACCGGTACTGAAACATTTGAACATCTGCTTTACGGGAGATACCTTGAAGGATGGTGTATTCTCCTCCGCGAACGGGGAGCAACATTCGTAGTTCGCGCCCTTCTTCTTCAGGTCTTCAAAATTGCCTATCGTCTTGACGATATCGGCGTCTCTAACTCGGTCGATGGATGTTTGGGTGTAGCGCATTAATCGGTTTGTTCTGTAAGTTCAAATAATGATAATTGGTTAGGGTCGTATATCGGAAATTCTGGTTCTCCGTCGATAGCCCAATCCCATAATTTATGTTTGGTACAAATAGGATTTTCATCTTTATCGTAAATCCATTCCTCTGGATATTCTGGGTCGCTGACAGAGTAAGCCATTGAATTTCCTAGAATTTCGCACTGTCTTTCGCCAAGTGGGTCCGGGTCACAGAACTTACAGCGCATGCAGAACTTTTCGGTAAACCAAATGCCCTCGTCGCCATTGCTTGGTTGGTATTTGATTTTATTCTTTGTTTCTGTAGTTCTTTCCATGGTATTTCAAAAATTTATTGAGAAAAAGTAGAATTCGTTTTTCTTGGCGGTGGCTTTAATTTCATCGTGAAGCTCTTGGTCAAAGACCTGAGTCGTGATTGCGATGTTTTCAAAGTCATATCCGGTATCTACCATTCTGACCACTGATAAGTTGATCAAGCCCATATTGATTTCGACCGAATCACGAAGCTGCTGCACCAAGGCAGTCTTACCTGTCCCTTGTTTACCTGTTATGTAAAAAATTGCTTTCATCGTTTATTTATTAAGTGTCGTTGTTGTTAAGAAAAAGCGGCGGGCCAAACCTTAAACCATAGAAATCCCGCCGCTAAAGAGTCGGTTACCAGTCGACTGTATCGGTAAAGCGGCGGGGTTGAATTCTCTAACCTTAAATTGCCCCGCCGCCTTTATAGACGCTCCTCCGATCGTCTATGTACTTGAATCTATCTTGTAATTATGGCGGTACCTGTTCGCCAATCGCTCGTTTCGCAGCTGCTTTAGATATCTGCTTTCGTGATAGTTGCTGTTCATCAGGTGAACGATCAAGACCGTGCCGATGGCAATGGCCGACCAAAGAATATATAGGGCTATCATGAGTTCTGGGTTTTTGGTTCCTGCGCCGTATCATATTGTATCTGTAAGTGACGGCGAAGCTCCGGGCATTCGAGCAGCAGGGCTTTTTCCTTTTCCAAAATTTCGCCCTGCTTGGCATAGAACTCAAAAATAGGGGCGCGGTCTTTTGCTTGAATGAGAATGCTGTTCGACAGTGCTTTTTCCTGAAGCCTTACCCTGGTAATCTTATTGCAGATATTCTGGTAGTGGATTGCCTTTTGGTCCATAATATGCTGATAGGCGGCCATAACTAGAATGCGTTCGGCCATGTCTTCACAGTTGCGGATGCAGTTGCCCAGGGCCTTGGTATAAGAGATGTTGTGGCTGTTGACCTGCGTCTGTATCTTTAATTTCGGTTGAACGATATCGACGCCCCATAATTTAGGGTTGTGGTACTGTACCAGTTCAAGGCTTTCTTTGGGGTCGAATGAAAAGGGTATGGTTTTCATGGTCTAGATTCTTTCGTTGAACAATTTGATGATGAATGCCGATTTGTTATCGACTTCGGCCTTCTTATAAAGATTCCGCTTGTGATGGTCGAAGGTGGCCAAGGCGATACCGAGGTTATGCGCCATTAGCTTATCGGTGTAGTTTTCGAGCATCATATCACAGATGAGCAGTTCGCGATTGTTCAATGGCGAACCGTTGAGGGTGATATCTTTCGTCAACCATTTCAGGCTTATACAGTCCAGATGGTCCCGGAAATTCTCTGCAGGCTGTAGCACCCCGTCGATGACATCCGGAGAAAAATCCGCATCGCCGTATACGTAGTAGGTGTAAAGTTCGATTTGCCGGTCGTAATCATGGGTCATTTCCCCGATATCGAGAACGGCCCTATAATCGCTGTGAAACTGGTCCGCCAATAATTGGAAGATATTGTCTGGCAACGTGGCGAACGAATGCTGGTTGCCGTACTGGAACCAGATACACTGCTTGGTCGATGGAATGCCGATAAATTCGATATCGCTATCGTCTGGCAAAGTGCCCGCAACCCGTAGATTTTTGTTTCTTGGCGGCGGGGATTTTCGTAAATTTGGCACGGTGTTAATCATGTGTAAAGTTTTAGTGATTAATACTTATTTAAGCCGGGGTAGCAGCCCCGGTTTTTGTTTGCTCTAGGATGGCTTCCCTTCGCTTTTTTTCTTCCAGATTTTCTTTAAGTTTCGTCTCCACTGCGGCATAGATGGCACGTTCAATAGTGGGGTGCTCATAACCGTTAAATACATTTCGGATATAACCGTCGGAGTAAGCATCCCCAAAACGGTTGACTGACCCCGCCTTATTCAGTTCTATCGCTACGGAAGGCGAATACTCATTACCGAGTATTTTCTTGATTTTCTTACGTTCCTGTTTAGTTATCATAGAAAGCTAGTATTGTGGGCTTCGGGGCTAATTGTTATATTCGTTACGTATTATAAACGGCAAAGTAAAGCGTTTAGTACGTAACGTGCAACTTATACACAGTATTTTTTATGACGGTTAATGAAAAATTGATACAGTTTGTTGAGTATCTGGGAACTAGCCAACGAAAATTCACGAAGGCTTGTGACCTGTCAGAGGGCGCTTTACGTGGAAAAAATAGCATTGGCGCGGATAAATTAGGACGGATAAAGCGTATTCACCCCGAGTTGAACCTAGAATGGGTGATTTCAGACGATGATGAAGGAGAAATGACCCTACCAGCGGAGAGAATAAACCCCGAGCTGAAGGAATCTGGCGTAAAATATCAGATACAAGGTTCAATAGATAAGATCGTTGAACGAAAAATAGCCAACCGATTCGATGAATTGAAGGGCACATTGGCAGAGCTTGTGGCCAATGAGATCGAGAAGGAATTGGAGCGGGCCAAAAAGATGAAGCCCAATAAGACTTAAATCGGTTTACGCCTCAGCAGGGCGTTCAGCTCGTTGGATTCTTCGAGTGTCATCCGCGGTTCTTCAAGATGCACGTTGAGCTCCGCCTTTAACACATGCAGTTCTTTTACATATTGGTCATAGGGCATCGATTCTCTTTTTCGCTTCAGGGCATTGAAAGCCTGAAGGATTTTCAGGGGGGATCGTTTCGGCATATATCAACGTTCTTTTTGAATTTCTTGGTCTATTTCATCCCGAAGGTCAAGTACTTGGGTATAGAACCTTAATCTATTGGAGAGGATAATCAAAATGATAAGTATCGGCAACACGACCGGCAGCGAATACCAAAAATCGAATTCATCTATATAGCTGACACTAGTGTTGATTACGCCCATTATTTGAAAAATGCACATCGATAGGGGTACCAGAATGGCCCAGCGCCACCAATATCGGCAGGTCAGGAACCAGATGGCAAAGGCCCCGGTAAATACGAGTTTGGTAAAAAGGTAATATGCGTAGTAGTTCAGATTTCCATGGGCACCTGCAGAAATCTTGATTCCCATGAATTCGGCTTCCGTCATCTCAACGGGTACCAGGCGATAGGCGTAAAATAAAAAAGGGATGGCCAGCAGATATAGACCTGCGACCACCCCTATGATGAGCTTCGATTTCCTATCCGTTAGGTGGCGGGGGAGTACCTTTATCGATTGCATATAAACTGTCTTGATCAGTTGTAGTTTCACTCGTACATGAAACGACAAACATTAACGTTACGATTGCCAAAATGGCGAAAATTGCTTTTTTCATACTATAGTTTTAAGATTATGGCATGAATTTAAGCATATCCGAATCGGAATCCGGAACGCATAGCATTAATTATCAAGTTTTTGCGATAAACGGCAGTAAAGAAGAACATTTAAGCTTTGGGACTAAAAAGAAACAAAAGAATACCCAAATACAAACCAATAAAAACCTCACATTTTCTGGGGTTTTTATTGGTATAGAAGTATTGCGGAGCGTGTCATATCCGCGTCATAGAGTTAGTAATTGAAGTCAAATCATATTTGCAACTATTTATTTATCAAAGGATTTCGTTTTCAGGTTTTTAAAAATAGAGTTCGAGTCTCTCCGCCTGTACAACTTAAGAAAGCCGACTTTTAGAAGTCGGCTTTTTTTATTCTGGTATATAAAGGTGTCTTTTGAAAACAAATTAATATGTACCATACGTTGATATAAACCTTTATAAATTTCTTAATCCCTTCTTTCCGAATCCAATCTAATGCTTTTAAAAATTGGTTCAATTATTTAGATTCCACCTTCCCTTACTGTTTCAATTACTTGACTGTACATTTTTATGGAAGCTTCAGGGCAAATTGCATTTTCATGCGTTACGTAAAGTTTCCTTTCAATATCTTCCCGTCATCAGGTTCAGGTTTAAACTAGAAAATGGTCGATATTATTTTTGCATGCTCATAGGTATAATTCCAAGCAACACTAGTAGTATAAGTTGGACTTATTGATTCACCATTTTTATTATATGGTAATGTTAATTTGAGAGATGAGGTTGGCATTATGGTTATACTTTAGCGGACAAGGTCGCCGAAGATTTTAAAACAAATGACGGTATACTAAGAATTGGTGATGGCGCATATTAAAAATCGCAGGTTAATAATTGGGATTAATTTTTTTTACGAATAGGCGAATTGATTTTGAGGGACGGACATGTCGCAAAAAGACGTACGACCGATCTTAATGTACTTTGCATAATTCATCGAAGATTTTTAAGGGATGAAAGCTCTTTTATTTGCACTGAGCCAACCGCCTGACCGTGGCCCATTGTTTCAACATGGTACGTGCATCTTGTGCAGGATAGCCTAATACTGTTTTTCCCGCCTCTACATCACACATTACGCCTGAGCCTGCACCGACGATAGCTCCAGAATGTATGGTGGTATGGTCTTTAATAGATGCGCTTCCGCCAATAATGACACCATCGCCCAAAGTGACAGATCCTGCGAGGCCGCTATGGCCTGCCATTATACAGGAACGGCCCATTACGCTATTATGGGCCACCTGAACCAAGTTGTCTATTTTACAGCCATCACCTACTATCGTTGAGCTGAACTTTGCCCGGTCTACACATGAATTGGCGCCGATTTCTACATGGTGTCCGATAATTACGTTTCCTATCTGCGGAATTTTTACTAGTCCCTTCCCTTCGTCGGACGGTCTATAGCCAAAGCCATCGGCCCCAATACTTACATTGGAATGAAAAATACAATGACTGCCAATGATGCAGCGTTCACGGATTACAGTTCCTGACCAAATTACGGTATTTGTGCCTATGATAGTCTCATCGAATACACAGACATTGGGGTATAAAACTACCCCGTTTCCCAAAACAACATCTTTACCTACATAACAGTTTGCACCGATTTTACACCCTTTTCCAATTTTAGCGGTTTTGTGTACCACGGCTGTAGTATGGATATCTTCATCGAAAATTGGGTTAGGGGGGTTGAAAAGCTCCAGTATTTTGACCATCGCCAAATCGACATTTTTCACCTTGATAAAAGCCCTGTTGTTACCCGGTTTCAAAATTGAATTGCTAGCTACAAGGCAGACAGAGGCTTTCGAATCTTCCCAGAATTTCTCATATTTGGTGCTGACTATAAAAGTAATATGATAGCTGTCCGCTTTTTGAATTTCTTCGGGTCCTTTAATTTTCCGATCACTAAATCCTATTAATTCACCTTTTACAATAGTATTGATTTCTGTAACCGAGTACGACGTCATTTGTGGGGGGGTATGGGTTGTTTGAAAAATCGTTGTTATTGCTTGGTCTTTAAACCGCAATACCCATAGCTACCGGTAGTAATTATTACCAAGCCGATTACAAAAGCCAACGTTCTTTACGATGTACAAGTTAGTACTTTATCAATTAGCCTGAAAATCAATTTTTTAGATGGGCTTTTTTCAAGCTCTTATTTTAAAAATTGAGGTAGACGCTGATGGTGATTTTCTTTCGAATGGACAATTCTAATGATTTTAAAATATGAATTTGCTTACAGCTGAAATTTTCAATTCTCGAATTCCTTATGATATGAGTAGTTATGAAAGAACGCTATTTTTGATAATTGATTAAAGGGCTTTGGTATACGTAAACGTAATTTTTGCGGGTATGCTACTTCCTCTGACATCGGTCACATTAAAATCTTCGGAAAACGAAAAGGCGGATGCATCGCCGTTAAAATCAATACCGACAAACTGTTGGTTGCAGGCACCTACTAAGCTTAATACTTCCGCATTGAGCTGCCAAGTACCGTCGGAGCTGGACTTATTTGCGCAGTTTGATACATTGGTTCCCTGATTAAATGTGTAGTTTCTGTCGGCATCAAACTGGTAGACACCATCTTTTTGGCAATCGGTATATTGTATATAGATATTTTGAGAGGGGTTGGTCTCATTGTCATCGGTCAAGTCAACTGCCTTATCCGAAGTAATAGCGGTGAGCTTCCACTCGCCAGTTAGTTTTTGTTCGTTCGCAGCCAATGCACCCGTAAAATCTTCTGGGCAATCTATACTATTGTCCGAATTACATCCCAATACTAAACTTCCTAATCCAGCGATGGCAATGATCAAATACTTCTTTCCTTTCATAATACTATAGTTAGTGTTCGCCACTAAGATGCTAAAATTGGAAAGGGGTTGCTTTTAAAAATCCAAATATTTTGTTAAAATAGATAAAGATTTTACTCTTTACAATACCTGCCACTTCGGGGAGAAATAGGTCGCACGCCCTCCCAATTTAATTTTTTGTATTTCCGCACCGGTATGATAGCATTTGGCGCCCTCTTTTCGAAAATGCATCAAAAAATCCTCTGGAAAATCGCTGTAGTGTGCTTCGTGTTCAATAGCCGTTTCTATCACTTTTTTCATACTGTCAAAAACAGTGGACATATCTTTTTCGGTCATATCCTGAACTTTTTTTTGTGGATGCATTTTGGCTTGATACAAAATCTCGTCGGCCATCCAGTTTCCTACCCCGGCAGCAACACTTTGATCTAATAATACTTTTTTGATGTCGGTTTTTCGATTGCTCAATGACGCTATGAAATCTTCTAGTTTGAGGTCACGGGCATCATCGCTTAAGTTATGTTCAGTTTTATATTCTTCAATGGAATCGATGAGATTCCACCAGCCAAACTTTCTTTTGTTCTCGAATGCAAAATGAAATCCATTCTCAAAGGTCAATACGATGTGTCCGTATTTGGGTCGTTCATCCACTTCCTTATAATAATTGGGGCGGCCGGTCATACCAAAATGCATGACCAGTATTTTATCGCCCGAAGTTTCAACGAAAAGGTATTTCCCGATTCGATATGTGCCGGTCAGTTTGGTACCTAATAGATATTTTTCAAATTCTTTTTTCGGTTCCTTAAGTAGCTTGGTGTCCCTACAATCAAAAGAGGTAATAGTCTTATGCAGGCAGGTGCTATCGATATATACTTTATAGCCCTGTACTTCCGGTAATTCTGGCATATCTTTTTTTTGTTTAAAATAAGGACATAACTTGAATCAGACCGTACCCAAAGCATTTTTATTTGGATTGAAGGATTTTCCGAGTTGAATTTTAATATGGTTATTTGTAGGTAAGGCTAACCGTGGAGGATTGTTTATTATGTGCTTATAAGTTATCTGGCAACTGGATAGTAAATCAAAAGTTACAAGGATTTTTTAGAATCATGTTGAAATAGAAAATTATTAATAGCCCTCGTTGATGACCCGTTCTTTTTTTCCTATATGATAATTATAAAAATCCCAGACTTCGTTGGCCACATTTCGGCCTAATTCTAGTCCAGCGACGTTATCTGCTTGAATATGATATCCTCCTAAAACCCTGGAAATACCTGCCATTTCCGCGGCTTCTGTAAAAGTTGGAAATTCTAATGTTATGGTATCTCCCATGTTGTCGGGCTCGGTCATTGCTCCAGCAACTAATTCAGTAGATAATCCAAAATTATCGCTACCCGTCCATAATTTTAGTGCTTCGGCGCATCCACCGCTTATTGTACTATGACCTGAAACATAGCTGGGAAACGGGGGACACAAAAAAGTTTCCGGCGAATAGGGCCGCCATTGATTTCCTTCCATTTCGACCATGCCTACACCTTCACCGCCCCAAGCCGTAATTTTTTGGTGATCGTAATATTTATGAACTAGAGCGTAAGGTCTTGCAAAGTCGTAGAACATCTTCGAGTCCCAAGATGCAATAAACGAATCCATGGCTACTACTTGATTATAGAAATACATTTTTACATCTTGGTCAAGGGTATGGTTATCTCTTCTCGAGACGTCTTGGGCGAATTTCAACCAATGTCCGGCCTGTTGAACGGATTGAGGCCCGTCACGCATAAACTCGACCAAGGCTTTTTGATAATCGGTAAGATTCGCTTGTATATTAATTACTTCGCGTAACTCGTCTTTTAACTGTTCAGAACCTATTGCTGGGGGTGGACCCGGTCTAAATTGATCTGCCGATTTTAAAGCGACTGGCTTAACCTTATTCCAATAGGGGGTTAAGCATCCTGGAGCGAATTTGCCACCTTTGCCGTCTGAAAAATATTTCGGTTGCCACCGGTTCGGATCGACGTTCTCGTCCGCAGAATTGACAGGTCGATATGCTACATAATCGGTATAGGGTTCGCCATTTGCTCCCTTTTCCTCTCCATATTGATTTGCCCCGTCTCCCTTTCGTGATTCGATTGTGGCTTTAGCCGCCAAATTTCCGATACCCTCGGGCGTATTTGGGTCTAAACTCCTATTTTCAGGATCTAAACCTAATTCTCTCATAAAATCCTCGAACATCTTTTTGTCCGAATAATAATATTGGCACATGGTCCGGAAAGCCGCATAACTAATAGCTATTTCTTTGTTACGTAACGAAGGTTCTTTCACCGGTCTTCTTTCAACTGAATCAAGATAAACAGGAATTGCTTTGTCATCATAGCGTGACCAAGCATCAAATACCGAAACGAAAATTAGACCTAGATAGCGAGAAGTTATTGTCGGTCTTGGCTTAAACTTTTCTGTATCGTTAGCTGTTGCTTTCAAAGCCATTTGACCCCACTTATAAGCCACATTTTCAACACCTCTCGGCTCAGTAGTTTCCGTCGAACGCTGCAGCTTGTTCGGATTACTCTTGCAACCAAACAAAATGAGTATCATCAACGTTGTTAATAATACGTTTTTCATTAAAAGGGTTTAGTTTGAATTTTGAAAGTTAAAAAATTTTGGTGGTAGCTCAATATTTCTTTTATAAATGGAAAGAAATGCGTTTAACAAATTTAATTATAGCTTCGTATAAGGGCCTAGGTTGTACCTAAATGAAGTGAATCGCTACTAAAACGAAGTATGTTTTTCAATCCTTGTCAAATAGGATGGAAATACTTTCTTGGGAGCGATTACTAGAATTGAACTATATGCTTTTCATCAATTGTATTGCTAGTTCTAGCAATTCGAGTATCAAGGCTTGCTTCCTTTTTATAGAAACTATATATTTTTTCTTTGATATTCGCACATGAGTCTTGTGGAACACCTTTGGCTATAGGTTTGGTTTTTTAATGCAGGCTGCCAACGTCAGCCTGTTTTAAAAATCAGCGATTTCCATGTATTTAAGCTACGCAATAAGAGTACAGAAGGGTTCCCATAATCTCTCATAGCCATATCCTCGTTCGATTTTCACTTTGCCCTTACTGGTGTTTGTAGCGAAAATCTATATCTATTTTTAATCACACCGCAATTCGAAGGGTACTGGTACAGGTGTAGCCGATACAGGTTGTTTCCAAATCCTCATGGCCTAATTGAAATCCGCGACATGGCTAAAGTTTGCAAATTGTGACCCAGACCTAAATACGGATATACCCCAAGATGATTACCCTATCTCGAGAAAGACGGGTACAATCTTGTTTACTTCGCTTCGTTTGGATATCTGCTGTTTATATCAGCATTCAACTTCAAGCTTGGAAGTAATTTTCGAGTATCACTTTTTTGTTTTGGCTTCGGCCGTAAGAAAGTCATTAACATCCAACCAATGTGTAAAAGCATCGAACCAACGATTACTGGTTCGATCGGGATTTCCCAAACCAAAACCGTGACCGCCATTCTGGTACAGATGAAATTCAACGGGTATACCTGCTTTATACCAAGAATCAATCACGCCAAACTGCCCCCGGAAGAGAAAATCATCGGTAGCAATGACATTGAACATGGGTGGCGCATCTTTGGGTACATCTACCGGACCCATACCGCCGTAGATAGGTCCGATGAAAGCTAGTTTCATGGTTTTGGAGTTGAGCGTTGAGTGCATGGTAAGACCAGCTCCAGCTGAAAAGCCAATCATGCCTATTCTGTTTGTATCGACTCCCCACTCATCAGCGCGTTCCAGAATCATCGCATAAGCGGCTTCGGCATCCTCGAGTTGGTTAGAAAGATCCATCTGAGGTGGAGACGAAGGTGCTTTCGTTTGTGTACTATCCGATGTCGGGGGCTGTGGTGTTCGTGGCCTATTCATCCAATCCGTAAATTCGTCGATTGAATCTGGCGTTGGCATAAGTCGGTATTTCAGTACGAAGGCAGCAATACCCTGCTTTGCAAGCGCCTCGGCTACTTCCCAGCCTTCGTTACCTAGCGAAAGCCATCTGTAGCCCCCGCCCGGAGCCACAATTACGGCGGTACCGTTTGCCTTTCCGGCTTCCGGTAAGAATGGGGTCAAGGTTGCCTTGGTAATGTTTCGGGCCATTGGATCGCCCCACTGGCGAAACCAGGTCTCCGAGGCAGGTTGGTCATCGACACCACCTGTTTCGAGTGGAATTGCATTTGGTTCTGCCGGGGCGTCAAGTGGATAAATCGTTCCATCTTGGGCTAGTATTGATGTAGCACCAAAAAGCAGGAAAAGTATACTTAGTGTAAAGATATTTTTGAAATACTTAATTGGTTTGGACATAATTACTGGTTTTTTATACGTTGATACTTATTCTTTAATATTCCTCGATGCCTATTATGAAATTTTAGTTCCATAAGATTTTGGACATTATAAATCAAATTTTCAGGATAGACTAAGATGAATCGCTTTGTGAAATGTGACCTAATTTCGGTACAGTTTAAATGTAGTAAATATGTGTGAATTATACACTATAAAATATCCGAGCGATTAATTTTAGGTTTTACTACTTCACTTATCCTTTATCGGCTGCAAGTTTAGCCTATTTTCAAAGCTTCAAAAGTCCATATGATAGGTTTCCTTTATATGTTTCGACAAGAAAAAAGTCCATAAATGGGCGTATACTTCAACACGTAAATTTTAAAAACTTGTGCGGTGTTTGCGATACTAAACCATAATTATTTATAGGGTAACTCTTTAAACCATTCCCAAGGCATATGTTTATCTGCGATAGTGGATTCCAATACATCCTTAAAGATAATTCCTGTATTTTCTGAATTGCTCATAACCAAAACGCCCTTCTCCAATTCTGGGAATACTATGGAGTAATGGTGGAAGCCACTACCGCGTCCTTCTTTGAAGAATCCTGTACCATAGGCTGTGTCAAGGTAGCCCCAACCCAGGCCATAACTCAATCCAATATCTTTATAGTCCCCATCAGCTGCATTTTTATCCTCGATAAGCTGTGCTAAAGGGCAAACTTTAAATTGTGGACTAAAAATCTCATCATAGGATTCTTCACTAATAATTTGGTGATTTAAAACTGCGGTTAGAAAGATGATATAGTCAGCAAACGTGGTTTCCAGTGTACTTGCCGATCTGGGCTCGTTGTCTTTGTCTTTCTCAAAAATACCCCAATTGGTTGCATAACTCTGCGCGAAATCTTTTTCAAACCTTGACTTCCATTCATAGGAAGTATTTTTCATACCTAAGGGCCTAAAGACAATTTCCTGTGCAAGTTGCTCCAAGCCTTTTCCCGTTATTTTTTCTAAAACAACCTGTAGGTATACAAAGCCTTCACCGCTATAGTTGTATTCCTTACCAGGTTCACTGATCGTTTGCAACTTAGTATCCTGTGACCTCCAATTTTGAAATCCGGAAGTATGACTCAAGCACATTCTAGCCGTTATTTTATGGTAGCGATTATCCGTTTTAAGGTCCGAATAGTCATCGTGCCATCGCGTTAGTGGGGTATATGAATACATTTTCTTGGGCAGATACGATTCTAGGGGCGTATCCAAATCAATAATGCCATCCTCCACCAATTTCATGACGATGACACTAAAAACAGCTTTGCTTAAAGAAGCTCCGTATATATTTGTAGAAGCTGTCAAGACCAACTTTTTAGAACTATCCTTGTACCCGAATATATGTTGGTAAACAGGTTCCCGTTTACTGAAAATAGCAAGGGCCAATCCCTGCACATGGGCATCGGCTGCCCATTGGTCAATTTTTTGGGTCAGCGAATCTTTCGAAATTTTACTGCCGTCAACTCGTTCGATTTTCTGGGCATTCAGTCTTACACAGCTGCCCAGCGAGAGAATAGCGGCAAGAAGTATAATCTTAGATACTGAACCTTCTGCTCTGAATTTTAAAAAGGGGATGGATAACGGATAGTAACATTTGTCAGATTTGAGAACATATACAATATTGAATATAATAATCCCTATGCACACCGGAACAGTGCAAATAAATATTATAAATCCCCATTTCTCAATGGTCAATAAACTTACAAATGATAAAGCAGTGAGTAGCAATGCGGTGATTTGAAAGTTGATTATTTTGATACCATGTGTATCATAGATGGGGTTATCCTCACGTTTGTGTATCCAGATAAAAAGAGGAAGTAGCACATTACACAGGGGTATAAACATGCCTAATAGTGGAGTGGCGTGTAACAGCAACAGCCATTTTTTCTTTATGGTTTCTTCTTTGGGATTATCTAAGGGAAGTAAATCGTTTACTTCAACCTCAAGTGCAGCCGCGAGTAACTTTATGGTATTCAAATGTGGATTAACTTCAGCTTTTTCGATACGCTGTATGGTACGTACAGTAACATTTGTTCTTAAGGATAGTTCTTCTTGGGAGTACCCTTTATTTTGTCTATGATATTTTACGCTCTCGGCAATGGAATGATTGTTCATAATTCTAGATTTTTAGTATGAAACAAATGTATTCCACACCGCTTGCCTTTTACCCGACATATAGATGTCATGTTAGTGTCATTTGTATCAAAATCAGCTATTTAAAGCGTTTTTTTAATCATCCCACCCTTTTATAAGTCTATAGGCTTTACCCTATTTCACCACAAAATATTCTTGATACGATTGCTATTGATGGCATAAATTGTTTGAACTAAACCAAAGACAAACAATAATTTATCCTCTTATAAAAATGGACATTTTTAACTAAATCAAAGACCATTTAAAAATTCCATCACTTTTATTTTCGCATCTTTTTTTGCCTTAAAATCGCCTTAATTGGTTCCTCCAAAATCATATGTATAATTCTTTCCCTTAATTTTGATTTTCCCAGTTCTAACATCCGAAATCTGTTCGGGGTTGGTTGAGATCGAATGTCCGGCATCTTTATATTTGATATTTGAAAAGTGAGGTTTAAAGTTATTTTCTGCTAGCCTTTGCTCTATCATATTAGCCATTTTCGCTGAAGGCCATACCTCATCGTCAATACCGGAAAAAAGTAAAATCGGACCTCTTATTTGCTCAACTTTGATAAGGGCTTTATTGACAAAATCTATTTTAGACAAGCCCTTTTCCCAGTAGGCTAACATCTCAATTTTGTCAGCGTTGTTTGGAGTGATTTTTTCCATGGGCACATACGGAATATCAGTTCCTTTGTATGTCCAACTTGCTTTTAACGTATCCGAATTATAGGGTAAAACGGAATTTGACCAAGAAACGGAACTTGGTGCATAGGCGATGACACCACTTACGATTTCAGGAAATTTGGAAGCAATCAGCAATGCAAGTTCAGCATTTCTAGATGCGCCCATCACAATTATTTTGTCAGGGTCAACCTCTGCTAGCTGACCTAACCATTGTAAAGCGTTTTTAAAGTAGACCAAGTCAATTTTCTCGGGAAGTTTTGGTAGATTTTCTTCATAAACATAGGGTAGTGATAAACCGACCATTTTGTTTTTCGCAAATTCATTTGCCCAATAGTCTCCCCACGGTCCACCTCCAATAAGCACAATTGCAGTTTTGTTGTTTACATCATCCTTAACGAAAAGGTCCGCCTGGAACCCATTTTCAGTGATAGCCTTTGGTCTTACGCCATCGAATAACCAAGCATCTGCTACAAAATAGCCAATCAATAAAAAGGCTATAACGGCCATGGAAATTCTGATTTTTCGCTTGTTTGTCATTTTCTCGAGATGTTGTTAGGGGTAGTGAGTCTTCCAACTGAATTATATCAACCTAAAAATAGGAAATTCCTGATGTAGTGGATAGAAAGAAGAAAATTGCATTTTCGGAACGGACCTGTCATAATAGATTAGAACAATTATATAGTGAATTAAGCTAAATTCTTTAACTATTCAAAGCGGTAGCCGGTCGGTCAAAAAATGTCTTCGGGATTCCATTATTGGTTTCTATTGCCTTATCA
>DRGL01000018.1 GCA_011050085.1 Pricia antarctica
AATACTTGAGGGGTGTTGAAGGCAAGCGCCTAAAACAAAAAATTGCCAAGGGCCAATGGAAGCCTATTGGTTGGGATAATATCGTAGAGCCCCAAGACGGTTACGACCTGGTTTCAACCATCGATATCAACATACAGGATATCGCTCACCATGCCTTATTAGCACAGCTTGAGGAGTATAAGGCCGACCACGGTTGCGTAATTGTTATGGAAACGGAGACTGGCGAGGTAAAGGCTATTTCCAATCTGGGCCAGACCGAATCAGGTAAATATTATGAGCGTCTCAATTATGCGATTGGCGAGTCGCACGAGCCAGGATCTACTTTTAAGTTAATGTCTTTAGTGGCGGCACTTGAAGATAAAGTTATCGATACCAGTACGGTCTTAGATACCGAAAATGGCCGTTGGCCCATTTATGACCGTATCGTTAAGGATTCAAAATGGGGCGGTTACGGAAAAATATCATTGGCCAGGGCCTTTGAAGTCTCATCGAATGTGGCCTTTGCAAAAATGATTAACAATAATTACAAGGATGACCCCGAAAAGTTCGTAAATCGTCTGATGAAGATGAACCTGCACCGCCAATTAGATCTTCCCATTAAAGGAGAGGGAAAACCGGTCATACGCTTCCCCGGAGATAAGGGTTGGTCTGGTATCTCACTGGCTTGGATGTCGTATGGGTATGAGGTATCCATGACCCCGCTGCAAACATTGACCTTTTACAATGCGATTGCCAACGATGGTGAAATGGTAAAGCCAAGGCTTATCAAGGAAGTAAGGGAGTGGGACCGGACAATCGAAAAATTCGAAAAGGAGGTTATCAGTTCCGCAATCTGCTCGAAGGAAACTGCTGCCATAGCACAAGACTTGTTGAAAAAGGTAGTAGAAGATAAGCATGGAACAGGTCACAAATTATATTCGCCAAATTTCTCCATGGCTGGTAAAACGGGAACGGCACAAAAAAATTACGCATCGCAAGACCCCGATAAATTAAAATATATTTCGACGTTCGCAGGCTATTTTCCTGCTGACAAGCCTAAGTATTCCTGTATCGTTGTCATCCATGAACCGGATAAAAGTGTAGGCTATTATGGTGCTGATGTATCAGGGCCTGTGTTCAAATCTATTGCCCAAAAGGTATATGCGACATCTCCTTTGACCGATGAGGTCGATATGGATGGGATGGAAGACGAAGATTTGGAGAAATCATACCAAAATTATTTTGCCGAAGCGCAGAAGAAGTACGAGAAAGTGCCCAATGTTAAAGGCATGAGCGGTATGGATGCCATATCGATTCTAGAAAATTTGGGAATTCAAGTAGACGTAAAAGGGAATGGAAAGGTAAAGAAGCAATCCATCTCACAAGGAACGGATATTAAGCATGTAGAACGCATAACCCTCGAACTATCGTGAAACTATTAAAAGACATATTGTTCGGTGCGGGCATATCGGCTGTAAATGGTTCGACTGATATCTTGGTGAACGCGGTTTGTTTCGATTCCAGAAAAGTGGGAATGGACGACGTGTTCGTGGCCATCAAGGGAACTTTAACCGACGGTCATCTTTATATAGAAAGGGCTATTGATACGGGTGCGAAGGCCATAGTTTGTGAAACGCTTCCAAGGCAGATTGTGAACGGCGTGACTTACGTAGCCGTAAATGATGGAAATACTGCCTTAGCCATAATGGCATCCAATTTCTATGATAATCCTTCTAAAAATTTAAAATTGGTCGGGGTCACCGGAACAAATGGAAAGACCACGGTGAGCAGCTTATTGTATCAATTGTTCAAAAAATCGGGATATAAGGTGGGGCTTTTGTCAACCATTAAAATATTGGTAGACCAAACCGAGTACAAGACCACACATACCACCCCGGATGCGCTGACCATAAACAAACATCTTTCACTGATGAACGATGCGGGCGTAGAATTCTGTTTTATGGAAGTCAGTTCGCACGGCATCCATCAAAAAAGGACCAAGGGATTGGTTTTCGCAGGGGCAATTTTCACTAACCTGTCCCACGATCATCTAGACTATCACAAAACCTTCGCCGAATACCGCGACACCAAAAAAATTCTATTTGATGAGTTACCTAAGAAGGCATTTGCTCTCACTAATATCGATGATAAGAACGGCCCTGTTATGTTACAGAATACGAAGGCCAAACAAAAAACATACGCTCTTCGCACTTATGCAGATTATCGTGCACAGGTACTTGAAAATCAATTTAGTGGCCAACTATTAAAGATTAACGGTAATGAACTTTGGTCAAGATTGATCGGACATTTTAATGCCTACAATCTTTTGGCAATATATGCTACAGCCGATCTTTTGGGGCTAGAGCAATTGGAAACCCTCCGATTATTGAGCGAACTAGAAACCGTAGATGGGCGCTTCCAATATTTTATTTCAAAGAAAAAAATAACGGCTATCGTCGATTATGCGCATACACCAGATGCGCTCAAGAACGTGCTTGAAACTATTGGCAGTCTGAGAACCGGCAATGAAAATGTTATTACCGTAATAGGATGCGGCGGCGATAGAGATACAACTAAGCGTCCTATTATGGGGCATATTGCTTCTGAAATGAGCAATAAGGCGATCTTCACCTCCGATAATCCAAGAACGGAATCGGCTACCGCAATCATAGAGGCCATGGAAGCAGGGGTGGAGCCGCAGAACGTGAAAAAAATCCTGTCCATCGAAAATCGAAGACAGGCCATAAAGACCGCCTGCCAATTGGCCGATGCGAATGATATCATTTTAGTTGCCGGTAAAGGCCATGAAACCTATCAGGAAACAGATGGAACGCGGGTTGATTTTGATGATTTTAAAATAGTAAAAGAACTTTTGACAGATTTGAACAAGTAAGAAAGAAATAAACGTCTTGCACATAGACGCCAAACCTCTAGGTTTTCAAATCGATACTAACCTAGAAATTTAAGAATTATGCTGTACTATCTCTTTGATTATTTAGAAAAACAATACCAGTTGCCCGGGGCGAGCCTATTTCAGTTCACCACTTTCCGAGCGGCAATGGCCATTCTGTTTTCATTGCTGATAGCTACGGCCTACGGTAAGCGAATCATTGTTTTTTTACAGAAAAAACAAATTGGCGAGAGTATTCGTGATCTGGGGCTAGAAGGTCAAAAGCAAAAAGCAGGAACACCGACAATGGGCGGGCTTATCATCATCATGGCCACTCTGATTCCTGTACTCCTATTCGCCAAATTGGATAACATATATATACTCTTGCTCATCGTTACCACAATTTGGATGGGCCTTATCGGCTTTGCCGATGATTACATCAAAGTATTCAAAAAGAATAAACAAGGCTTAAAAGGAAGGTTTAAAATTATGGGTCAGATTGTACTGGGTCTTGCCGTGGGGGCAACGCTCTATTTTCATCCCGAAGTTACCATGAAAGAGGATGGCGGTACTGAAATAACTCAAAAGTATGAGGGTGAGAAGGTCGAGCTCCTAGAGATAAAATCTACGCGGACTACAGTGCCCCTGATGAAAAATAATGAGCTTGATTATGCCGAGTTTATCGGTTGGGCGGGCGAGAACGCTAAGAACTATGCCTGGTTGATATTCATTCCCATCGTAATATTAATCGTAACGGCCGTATCGAATGGTGCAAACTTGACCGACGGTATCGATGGGCTTGCAGCGGGTACTTCTGCAATCATCGTGTTTACCCTGGGTATTTTTGCCTTTGTTTCAGGTAATGTGATATTCTCGGATTATCTCGATGTCATGTACATTCCGAATTCCGGTGAGCTGATTGTTTTTATTACGGCTTTTGTAGGGGCCCTTGTAGGTTTCCTATGGTACAATGCCTACCCAGCACAGGTTTTTATGGGCGATACGGGCAGCTTAACTATAGGTGGGATTATTGCGGTAATCGCGCTAATTATCCGTAAAGAATTATTGATTCCCGTGCTATGCGGCATTTTCTTCGCAGAATCGCTTTCTGTGATATTTCAGGTAGGTTATTTCAAGTATACCCGTAAAAAATTCGGTGAAGGCAAACGTATTTTTTTGATGTCACCCTTGCATCATCACTATCAAGTCAAGGGATATCACGAAAGTAAAATTGTAACCCGTTTTTGGATTATAGGCATTCTACTGGCAATTATTACCATCGTCACGCTAAAAGTAAGATGATGGAAGAAGGTAAGCGCGAAAGAAAGAGTGAAACTCTTAGAATGAAGAAGGATGATAAAATAAACGGTTCCAGATTGGTCATTTTGGGCGCAGGTGAAAGCGGCGTCGGCACGGCCATTCTTGGAAAGCAAAAAGGATATGAAGTTTTTGTATCCGACCGAGGCAAGATTAAAGATAAGTACAAAGACGTTCTTGAACATTTTGATATTGATTGGGAAGCCGAACAGCATACGGAATCAAAAATTATGAGTGCCGATTTGGTAATGAAGAGTCCTGGTATACCTGATACCGTTCCCTTGGTTAAGGCATTACGGGAAAAGGGTATTTCTGTGATTTCCGAAATCGAATTTGCGTCCCGTTACACCGATGCTACGATTATCGGTATAACGGGAAGCAATGGAAAGACCACCACAACAATGTTGACACATCATATGTTGAAGTCAAGTGGGCTCAACGTTGGCATGGCAGGTAACATCGGCGATAGTTTCGCAAAGATGGTAGCTGAAAAGGACCATGATTTCTACGTGTTAGAAATCAGCAGTTTTCAGTTAGATGGTATTACGGACTTTAGACCACATATAGCGATTCTTACGAATATTACGCCAGATCATTTAGATCGGTATGATTATAATTTCGAGAACTATATCGCCTCTAAATTCCGAATTGCCGAGAACCAGACCGAAGAAGATTATCTGATTTATGACGCTGATGATCCGGTTATCGTAGACTGGCTAAAGGCACATCCGATCAAATCGAAATTGCTTCCTTTTTCCATCGAGCGAGCGGTAGATGAAGGGGCGGATATAACAAATGGTACAATACGAATACAAACCAATAACGAGACACTAAAAATGACGAAAGACACACTGACACTGGAAGGAAAACACAACGTAAAGAATACTATGGCGGGTATGACCGCTGCAAAATTGGTAGGTATTCGCAAACAAGGCCTAGCCGAGAGTATTGCCAATTTTGAAGGCGCGCCACATAGACTTGAAAAGGTTTTAAAAATACATCATGTACAATATATCAACGATTCAAAGGCGACCAATGTAAACTCGGTCTTTTATGCGTTGGATAGCATAAAAACGCCAATTGTTTGGATTGTAGGTGGCGAAGACAAAGGCAATGATTACAAGCCCCTTATGAGCATGGTTCGCGAAAAGGTAAAGGCAATCGTATGCCTGGGAATGGACAATGAAACCATAAAGGATGTTTTTGGAAACGTAGTAGATTTATTGGTTGAGACCTATGCAATGTCAGAAGCCGTAAAGGTGGCTTACAAGATTGCCGAACGTGGTGATACCGTACTGCTATCACCGGCCTGCGCCAGTTTTGACCTGTTCAAAAATTACGAAGACCGTGGAAATCAATTTAAGGAGGCCATCAAAAATTTATAACCGGAAGGTAGAAATTATGCGTTGGTTCTAAATGCATTAAAGGAAAATTATAACAGTAAAAACTATTCGTAATTAAGAATAAAACAGTGAACGGAATTTATCAAAATATCAAAGGAGACAAAACCATTTGGGCCGTAGTGGCGCTGTTGGGTCTATTCTCGTTCTTGCCTGTTTACAGCGCCAGTAGCAATCTGGTCTATGTGGTAGGTAGCGGTACGACCTTTGGTTATTTGGTTAAGCACGCGCTTTTACTGGTATTAGGGTTTGGAATAATCTACGGAGTGCATAGTATTCCGACACGTTTTTTTAAGGGCTTGTCCATAATCGCAATGCCAATCGTTTTAGTGCTCTTGGCATTTACCTTGGCCCAAGGCACGACCATCGACGGAGCCAACGCGAGTAGATGGATTAGTGTGCCACTTGTAGGCATTTCATTTCAAACCTCGAATTTGGCTGCGGTTGTATTGATGATCTACGTGGCTCGGTATCTGACCAAGATAAAGGATAAGACCGTAACTTTTACAGAGAGCCTACTTCCCTTATGGCTCCCTGTTTTTCTGGTTATAGCCATGATATTACCGGCTAACTTTTCAACGGCAGGGATTATATTTTCAATGGTACTGTTGCTCTGTTTTTTGGGTGGATATCCCATCAAATACCTAATGGGAATAATTGGTACGGGAGCTTTGTGCCTCACTATTTTTGTGCTTTCTGCCAAAGCTTTTCCGGGAATGTTTCCGAATCGTGTAGACACGTGGTCGAGCCGTATCGAAAACTTTGCCGATAACCGTGATACGGAGGCGGATTACCAAATAGAAAGAGCTAAAATCGCAATCGCTACAGGGGGTGTAATGGGCAAGGGTGCCGGAAAAAGTATTCAGAAGAATTTTCTTCCGCAAAGTTCCTCTGATTTTATATACGCCATTATTGTTGAGGAATATGGACTTGTAGGCGGTTTTACCTTAATGTTTTTTTATCTACTATTTCTCTTTAGAATTATCATAGTAGCCCATGCGAGCACTTCCGTATTTGGAAAATTGGTTGCTTTGGGTGTCGGCTTGCCCATTATTTTTCAAGCCTTATTGAACATGGCCGTCGCGGTCGAATTATTTCCGGTAACGGGTCAGACCCTGCCTTTGATCAGTAGTGGTGGAACCAGTAGTTGGATGACCTGTTTGGCTATTGGTATTATTCTGAGCGTTAGTGTTAAAACTGATGAGCGTAAGGTGACTAGGTCAAAAGTAAAAATTGATGAAACCCAAAACCCTTTAGAAGTATTAAGTGGGCAATTATAGATTCATATTATCCGGTGGTGGTACGGGCGGACATATTTATCCGGCTATTGCCATTGCCGACGAGCTGAAGCGAAGACATCCCGATGCCGAATTCTTGTTCGTTGGTGCCGAAGATCGTATGGAAATGGAAAAGGTACCTCAAGCGGGTTATGAAATAGAAGGATTATGGATTGCCGGGTTACAACGGAAACTGACCTTTAAAAATATGCTGTTTCCCTTTAAATTGATAAGTAGTTTGTTAAAAGCAGGTAAAATCATAAAGAAATTTCGCCCCGATGCCGTAATTGGTACAGGAGGTTTTGCCAGTGGGCCGACCTTAAGGGTCGCTTCGGGTAGAGGGATACCTTGTGTATTGCAAGAACAGAATTCGTATGCTGGCATTACGAACAAACTATTGAAGGATAAAGTTGCCAAGATTTGTGTCGCCTATGACCATATGGATGCTTTTTTTCCGAAAGATAAACTTGTAAAAACCGGAAACCCCGTTCGCGGCGATTTGGTAGAAAATTTTAAGGATAAGTCCGAGGCCCTCTACCACTTTAGGTTGGATAGCCACAAATCTACCCTGTTGATTTTAGGGGGCAGCCTCGGCGCAAGACGTATTAATCAATTGATTGCTGATAATTTAGGTCTGTTTAAGGCTTTGGATATTCAGTTGGTTTGGCAATGTGGAAAACTATACATTGAAGAGTATAGAAAATATGAATCGGACACTGTCAAAGTACTCGATTTTGTAAATAGGATGGATTATGCATATGCTGCCGCTGACATTATTATTTCAAGGGCTGGTGCTGGTTCTGTTTCTGAATTGTGCATTGTGGGCAAACCCGTACTTTTCATTCCGTCTCCCAATGTAGCTGAAGACCATCAAACCAAAAATGCCCAAGCCTTAATGGCGGAAAACGCCGCTCTGATGATTCGGGAAAATAGTCTTGAAGCTCAGTTTGAGACTGTATTTAACGATTTGCATGAAAATAAACGGAAGCAAAAAGAATTAGGCACCAATATTAAAAAATTGGCCTTGCCAAATGCCACTGCCGATATCGTGGATGAAGTATTAAAATTGATAAAATGAACCTAAAAACAATAAATAACATTTACTTCATTGGCATCGGAGGCATTGGCATGTCTGCCCTTGCGCGTTATTTTAGTTTCATTGGAAAGAACGTTGCCGGGTACGACAAAACAGAGACACCGCTAACCCAAGAATTAATGGGTTTAGGAATAGACATCCATTTTGAAGACAATATTAATTTAGTTGAAGAAGCATTTTACGATGTGGCCAATACATTAGTTGTATATACGCCAGCAGTTCCGGTTGATCATTCTGAATATCAATATTTTTTAAATCGCGATTTCGAGTTGAAAAAACGTTCTGAGGTTCTTGGCCTGATTACGAAAGACACTTTCTGTTTTGCAGTGGCGGGAACCCATGGTAAAACCACAACATCTTGCATTCTTGCCCATTTACTCAAAGAAACCAACATCCCTTTTACCGCATTCTTAGGTGGAATATCCGAAGATTTCAATAGTAATTTTGTTTTTGAAGGAACGGACTATTCCGTAGTAGAGGCAGATGAATTCGACCGTTCGTTTTTACGGTTATTCCCTAATGTGGCCTGTGTTACGTCAATGGATGCCGATCATCTTGATATTTATGGAAATGAGAACGAACTGAAAAAATCGTTCAAAGAGTTCACCCAACGTATCAAAACCGGCGGTAAATTGTTCGTGAGGAAAGGGCTTCCACTAGGTGGTATCACCTATGGTATTGAGGACGAATCGGATTATTGCATCAAAAACATTCGAATAGAACAGGGTACGTATATTTTCGATTTGATAACACCTGAAGAAACGCTATCGGGAGTAAAATTCAATAAGCCAGGAAGGCATAACCTACTTAATGGATTGGCGGCATTTGCAATGGCTGTACAGTCTGGTCAAGTAGCCAGCGAATTGTGCAAGGCCTTAGAAACTTTTAAAGGTGTACAGCGAAGGTTTTCCTATATAGTAAAACGCGATGATTTCACCTTTATCGACGATTATGCCCATCACCCTGCCGAAATAGATGCGGTGTACCAGGCAATATCCGAAATGCACCCTGGTAAGGAAATACTGGTTGTCTTTCAGCCACACTTGTTTTCTAGGACCAAAGACTTTGCAGATGAGTTTGCAAAAAGTCTATCTAAATTCCAAAGTATCCTTTTATTGGACATATATCCCGCAAGGGAAAAACCGATTGCGGGAATAACCTCTGAATGGTTATTGGAAAAAATTGATCGTCCGAAGAAAAAGGTCATACAAAAAGCAGATTTAATAGAAGAAATAAAAAAGCAGCGTCCTGAAATACTGGTCACCTTGGGTGCCGGGGATATCGGACTCGAAATAAAAAAAATAAAAACCGCGCTTGATCATGCAGATTAATTGGAACTACATAAAATTTATGGCCTTATTGGCAGTCATAACAGGTCTTTACGCTTTTTCTAACGACAGAAGCGAACAGAAAAAAGTTACCGGAATCGAAATAGAATTCGTCGGAGATCAAAATTTATACATCACCCAAGGGGCGGTTAATAAATTGTTGATACAAAATTTTGGAAGCCTTGAAAATGTGGCTAAAGAAAAATTAGCTTTGAATACTATCGAAAAGACCATCGAGGCCAACAAAATGGTTAAAAATGCTCAAGTCTTCCTTTCCGTCAACGGTACGCTAGCGACCAAAATCCTACAGCGTACACCGATCGGGCGTGTAGAGGCGGATACTAAGTTTTATCTCGATGCAGATGGGAAGCGCATGCCGTTGTCATCGAGCCATTCCGCTCGTGTGCCCATAATTACGGGTAAAATTACAGGTGATAGTCTTGAAGATGCCTATGAAATTTTGAACTATATCAATGCCGACGATTTTCTTCGAAAAAATGTGATAGGTATTCACGTTGAAGATGTAGGCAGGTATCAGTTGCGTTTTCGTACCGAACAGTTCACGGTGAACTTGGGCGGTGTCGAGAACCTCGAGAAGAAGTTCAATAAGTTCAAAGCATTTTATGCCAAGGCCAATTTGGACGATACCTTGGCAAATTATGACATCGTAAGCCTGGAGTTTAACAATCAAGTAGTGTGCACCAAAATTTAAGTTATGGAAAGAGGTAATTATTCGGTAGGATTAGATATAGGAACGACTAAGATCGTTGCCATCATCGGAAGGGAAAACGAGTACGGTAAAATCGAGGTGCTAGGCATTGGGCAGTCAAAAAGTTTAGGAGTGCACAGAGGTGTGGTCAATAATATTACCCAAACGATAAAATCGATACAACAGGCTGTCGAACAAGCTGAAGCGAACGCCGGTCTCGAAATTAAAAAAGTTGTCGTTGGTATTGCCGGCCAGCATATTCGCAGTTTGCACCATAGCGATTATATCACGAGAGCTGATTCCGAAGAAGTGATTAACGAAGAAGATCTCGACAAACTAGTCAACCAAGTATATAAATTGGTCATGCTTCCGGGAGAAGAAATCATTCATGTGCTGCCTCAGGAATATAAAGTTGACGGACAGGCAGAGATTAAAGAGCCTATCGGAATGTACGGCGGCCGTTTGGAAGCTAATTTCCATGTTGTGGTCGGACAGGTATCTTCGATTAAAAATGTGGGACGATGTATAAAAAGTGCAGGTTTAGAACTTGGCAACATTACTCTAGAGCCATTGGCATCCTCGGATGCGGTATTGAGTAAGGAGGAAAAAGAGGCAGGTGTCGCATTATTGGATATTGGCGGTGGAACTACCGATTTGGCCATTTTCAAGGATGGTATTATACGGCATACGGCGGTTATACCTTTCGGAGGTGGTGTTATCACCGAAGACATCAAAGAAGGATGTTCTATCATCGAAAAGCAGGCCGAGTTGCTAAAAATAAAATTCGGATCGGCTTGGCCTGGCGAAAATAAAGATAACGAAATTGTGTCCATACCCGGGTTACGGGGAAGGGAGCCCAAGGAAATTACACTCAAGAACCTTTCAAAAATAATTCACGCCAGGGTAGTAGAGATTGTCGAGCAGGTATATACCGAAATTAAAACCTACGGACATGAAGAACAGAAGAAGAAATTAATAGCCGGTATCGTACTGACCGGTGGCGGAAGTCAGTTGAAACACCTAAAGCAATTAGTGGAATACATTACAGGAATGGATACACGAATCGGTTATCCTAACGAGCATTTGGCCGGTGATTCCGATGCAGAAATTGCAAGTCCGCTTTATGCGACGGCGGTCGGTCTTTTGATGAACGCAGTTTCGAATGGAGACAAGGCCAAAGCTGCGGAAGTTGCCAAAGAACAGGAAGAGGAATTGGTTCTAGCCGGTCATGAAGAAGATGAAGCTTTGGAAATTAACACTAAGCCCGTCAGACAACGACAATCCGTTTTTGATAAATGGTCCGAAAAGTTAAAGGATTTTTTGGACAATGCGGAGTAGGCATTTTGATTTAAAATTTAAGCAAAAAGAATACGAATAGAATATCCCATTAGAAAATAGGGATACGAAAAATAAAAAAATAATAGCATAGGATACTGAAATTGATTTGGATAACCTGCGTAGTGCAATATCCCACAATTGAAACATCCTATTAATATTCTAACCAGAAAAAAAATACTATGATTAACACGGAATTTGACGGATTCTCATTTGATCTCCCCAAGAATCAAAGCAATGTAATAAAAGTAATCGGCGTCGGCGGCGGTGGTAGTAATGCAATAAACCATATGTTTCAATCGGGCATAAATGGGGTTGACTTTGTCATCTGTAACACCGACTCCCAAGCTTTGAACAACAGCCCCGTGCCGAACAAAATACAACTGGGCGTTTCACTAACTGAGGGATTGGGTGCTGGTGCCAATCCAGAAGTAGGGGAACAGGCTGCTTTAGAGAGTATGGAAGAAATCAAACAGATGCTTGCCCGTACTACAAAAATGATTTTTATAACCGCTGGAATGGGTGGTGGCACCGGAACAGGAGCTGCTCCCGTTATCGCCAAACAGGCAAAGGAACTTGATGTGCTAACCGTGGGTATCGTTACCATGCCGTTCGAGTTTGAAGGTAAGATGCGTTGCGAACAGGCCCGTATCGGTATCGAAAAATTACGAGCAAACGTAGATTCTTTGATTGTTATCAACAATAACAAGCTACGTGAGGTTTACGGAAACTTGGGTTTCAAGGCTGGTTTCTCCAAAGCTGATGAAGTATTATCGACTGCTGCAAGAGGAATTGCCGAGGTCATCACACATCACTATACACAAAATATTGACCTTCGTGATGCCAAGACGGTATTATCCAATAGTGGCACGGCCATTATGGGTTCTGCGACGGCTACTGGTTCTATGCGCGCTAGCGAGGCGATCACAAAAGCCTTGGATTCCCCACTCTTGAACGACAATAAGATAACCGGCGCCAAAAATGTTCTGTTATTGATCGTTTCGGGCGGACAGGAAATAACTATTGACGAAATAGGTGAAATCAACGATTACATACAGGTAGAGGCGGGCCATGGTGCAAATATCATCATGGGTGTCGGCGAAGATGAAGATTTGGGTGAAGCTATTGCGGTAACAATTATCGCCACTGGTTTTGACGTAGACCAACAGAACGAAATTGTCAATACCGAGGCAAAAAAAATTATTCATACCCTTGAAGACGAGCAAAAGGCGCATCGCGACCTGACGGAGAGAAAGAATATTGTTCAAACATTCTCTGCACCGGAAGTGGCAGAACCTAAAGTGATAAAGCATACGCTGGTCGATGATGTCGAAGAGCCTGGTATGGATCTTATACCGACTTCTAATTACATCAAGAACTTCAATGTCTTTTACGAAGAGGTACTGGAAGAAGTCGCTCAGGTAAGCGGCAATGAAGATGATTTTGTTATCATAGACTCTAAAGACGCCTTGCATGATATCGTCGTGGTCGATGCCGTCACAGTACCATTCAATCAGTTGAGGGAGGAACAGATTGCAATGAGTTTTGATATGCCTTTAGCGGAGACCAAAAAAGTCGAAGTAGAGGAAGACCAACAAAATGTTATTACGTTTAGTCTAGATGATGATGTAAAGAATATCGACGTAAAGAATCCTGTCGAGGTAATAACAGTACTTGAGTATAATAAGAAAGGGGAGACCCGTTACAGTCTTGACGATTATATGGATGCAGAAAAAGCAGCAGCCCATACGAAATCAAATTCTCTTCAAAGGAAAGCTGAGGTAGTTGAAGAAGAAATGCAAATCGAAAGAAAGTCAGTCGCTGAATCATCTATCTCAAATCAAAACCCTGTAGCAGAAACGAATCAGCCAAGGCAAGAAAGGTTTGAACCTGTTAATCCAATGGATAGTCCCATTGATGCACTTTTAAAGGAACGGGCCGATGAGCGACGTAGAAAATTAAAAGATTTTAATTATAAATTTCAGAATAGCGTAAGTAGTATCGATGAAATTGAAAAAGAACCAGCTTACAAACGTCAGGGCATTGATTTAAGCTCAGGTCCAAGGTACGAAAGCAAGGTTTCTCGTACGACGCTAGGTGAAGACAGTAATGATGACATACAACTACGATCTAACAATTCGTTTTTGCATGACAATGTAGATTGAAATTTTAAACGGAAACGCTTAACTAACTCAAACCCGAACCCGGAAAGATCTAATTTTTTCGGGTTTTTTGCATTTAATATATGCGGATATTCTCTATATTCGCAATCCGAAAAACACTTAGGTGATGAGCTTACAGCAACAGGTAATGGAACAGATGAAGACCGCTATGAAGGCCAAGGATAAAATTGCCCTTGAATCTTTGCGTGCTATCAAGTCGGCCCTGTTGTTGGCACAAACCGAGACCGGTTCCAGTGCTGAAATGACGGAAGAAGATGAGGTTAAACTCATTCAAAAGCTAGTAAAGCAGCGGAAGGATAGTGCCGCTATATTTAAAGAGCAGGGTAGGGACGATCTTGCCGAGCCCGAGTTGGCTCAGGTAAGTGTTATCGAGCAATTTTTGCCCGCTCAGCTATCCGAAGCTGAAATCGAGAAGGTCGTAGTAGAGACGATAGAAATCACTAGTGCTTCCGGTATGCAAGACATGGGTAAGGTAATGGGCTTGGTATCTAAAAAGTTAGCGGGTCAGGCTGACGGCAAGACTATCTCAACAATCGTAAAGAAAAAGTTAGTTTAAATATTTATTTATCATATAATCAGAACGTTTTATCTGATTATGGATTGAGGCCGAGTGGCGCAACTGAATAGCGCATCAGACCTGCCGGCAGGTAGGTTTCGACTCTGATAAGCAGTATAATATTGTTTTCTGATAAGCAGTATAATATTGTTTTAGGATATTTTAAAGTGAATGGTTTTAATGGCCGCGTGGCGCAACTGAATAGCGCATCAGATTTCGGCTCTGAGGGTTGGGGGTTTGAATCCCTCCGCGGTCACAAAGGATCTTGCATCGCAAGGTCCTTTTTTATTTTCGGACTATGTTCTATGTTTATGTGCTTCTGAGCGAGAAAGACGGTAGGCTCTATAAGGGCATCACGGGAGATATCGTTAAGAGGGTGAAACAACATAATTTGGGGCAGAACAGGTCGACAAGGGTATTTGGACCATGGAAGCTTGTCCATCGAGAAGAATTCGCCACTAGGCCCGAGGCAAGGTCCAGGGAGAAATTTTTCAAATCGGGAGCCGGTAGGGAGTTCCTAAAGAATAAACTGGGTTGATATAAATGTACGGCTGGATAGCGCATCAGACCTGCCTGCCGGCAGGCAGGTTTCGGCTCTGAGGGTTGGGGGTTTGAATCCCTCC
>DRGL01000019.1 GCA_011050085.1 Pricia antarctica
CAATAAAGGGTCTTGCTTGCTAAATGTAACTGCCATCGTCTCTCCTACCGTCAGTTTTCCAAAGCTAAAACTACTGTTCGCCCGAAAAGAATAGCGATCAAATCCAGTATTAATTACAGCACCATCTTGACTTAGATACCCCATAGAGAAACGGTAATTACTACTTTCACCTCCGCCTGAATAACTCAAGTTATGGTCTTGGATTACACCACTGGTATAGATTTGATCTTGCCAATCGGTATTATTGTTAAAAATATTGGGATCCCTTGCTGGGATAACACCAAGTGCATTGGCATATTGTAAATACTGCGATGTATTGAGTACATCGTACCTTTTTGTGTTTGTCTGATAACCGGTATAGGTATTGAATGAAAGCTCGCCTTTTTGTTTGGTTCCCTTTTTGGTCGTTACTACGATTACGCCATTAGAACCTTGTGAACCGTAAATTGCTGTGGTAGAAGCATCTTTCAAGACACTCACCGATTCAATATCACTAGGGTTAATTCCCGAAAGCCCGCCGGTGATAACACCGTCGATAACATACAGTGGCTCGTTATTTCCTACTGTACCCAGACCTCGTATCCGAACATTGGGACTAGAGCCTGGAGAACTACTGTTGGTAATTGTAACCCCAGCGGCGCGGCCCTGCAAAGCTTGTTCCGCATTGGTTACCGGAGTAGCGGTAATATCTTCTGAATCAACTGTAGAAATGGCCCCAGTAACATCGGCTCGGCTCTGTTGACCGTAACCCACTACGACTACCTCATCTAGTGCTTGGGTATCTTCAGCCAAACTAATATTAATTTCGCTTTGAGTGCCGACATTAACCGTTTGTGGACTCATACCGATATAACTAAACGTCAAGCGGTCTTCTGTCGCTACATTGTCTAATTCATATTGGCCATCAAAATCGGTTGTGGTTCCATTAGAAGTGCCTTCGACCACAACTGTTGCTCCAGGAAGTGGCACACCTTCTTGATCGGACACAGTACCGGTTACGGTCGTTTGTGAAAGAAGGGTTTGTGTGAAAGCCATAAGCAGCATAAGAACTGCCATTTTCAATTTAATCATGTTTCTGAGTTTAAGTTAGTTCAACATTTGGCTTATGTTTATCAGCTGTTCATTGCGTGAGTTACATTGGTCACCAATACTATCCGCCACTTTAAAATGTTACGAATATGTTAAGCAAATATATCTTGTAAGTGGTCTTTGTACTATTAAATCTGAAGCAATCATTAGTAATATTGTAGCATTTGACGCTATCTATATGGGAAATCTGTATTTATAGTATACAAATTATTCGAGATTCATTATAATGTATTATGATTTTAGCGGTTTTGACAACCTATGCCTTTAGGTTGGAATTGAAGTCATCTTAATGAAAAGTGAAAGCAAATATTACTTACCGCAATGGTTCTAATCCTTTTTATCAACTAAGGTGTTCCAAATGAAAGTCATTGAAAGACGAAGTGGTTATGTAAGGGGTGACCTATTGCATGCCGACCCCTTGAAAATTCAGTACTCTATTATCGGCAATTTTAAATTTGCACTTTTGAGAGCTAACCCACTACTTTTTTTGGTTTCAAAAAGTTTATCAGAATAATCCTACCTAAAATTATTACCAAAGCAAGCCCTTTGTCGACCCCGTAATTGTTTTATCCAAGAATACATAACCTAAGATTACCACTACCCATGTGGTTCACGTAGGTATATCTGCCCACTCTTTCAGAACAAACTTTATCAAGCAAACATGTATAGGCCAAATAAGTTTTATAGAGTCAAATAGAGAAAAGAAAAAATTGCGCCCGGAGATATTTTTAACACTCTGATCTGTTCCGTATCAACGTAAACAATGGCAAGACCAAATGACAGAAAACCAACTTCTATTATCTGAACGGCAGCTTTCATAGAAGGCACAATACTTCCTTCCGCAAAATATTTTATTAACAAGTAACCCTTTAGGAATAACATGGTTGATGCAATGGCAGTACATATGTTGTTAGAATGATTTTATCATCAAAAAATAGAATAATTACTCCAACTATTCCTATTAGTAATCCTTGAAGAAGAAACTAATTGCTAAATTGAACTGACTTCTTTTTGTAATCCAACACAAAAATCCACATCGAAATAAAAACCCAGATGATAGCTGTAAGGCTATTCTCAATATATAGCTCTACATATTACCGAACTGGGTCCAAAAATTAAGGTTAAAATATTAAGGATGATAATTTTTGGTAATAATGTAATACTATGAACTCTCCATTAATACTAAAATCCATATTCAAATCTTTTGTTAGGAAATCTTGACTACATGGCTCGCCGCTTTTGTATACAGATAAACGAACCTGACAACATAATTAATGTATTTTCTTACAAAATATATGATCTTGGTGGCAGTAACTGATTTATTGAAAATATAAAATCAAGATAATAAGTAAACCAGTTTACCAATTGCCACAGTAATGACTTATGAATTATAAAAACAAACCTGCTTTTACTTAAAGTAGAAAATTTATAAGCTTAGCATCGTTCTATTACAGCTTTAGGCACTAAAAGTAACCTGGTTAACGAATTTCAATTATTTAAATTATGGCTGAAGTCTCTAAACGTAGAGTAGAACTTGTTTTCAAACTTTCCTTACTGACTATTTTTATTTCCGTTTGCTGGTGTTTTATAGCATTGTGTTTGGATTTATACGAATTGAGCGGATTTATCGGGGCGACGGTTCCTTTTTTTGTGTTATCCGCTATCCTATCCAGGAAGGGTACTCTAACATTGGCCCGTTTTATTTATCTCATTGCATTTAATTTGAGCGTTGCCATAACTTCTTCCTTTATCGGAAAGGCCGGTAGTGTGGAGTTGATATTGATGTTCGTCATTGGATTGCCTTTTGTGTTTTTTTCATTTAGAAAGGAAAAAGTCTATGTCATAATTTTTCCAGTAGTAACCATGGTACTATGGTTTCTTCTGTACATTACCGATTTCAATATATTTACGACTACCAAGATGGATGTCTTTTTGGCCGGAAAATACATCTATCCGATTTCCATTGTAACCACTTCAACTCTTATTACCTACCAATTGATGTTTTTTTCCGTCAGTAACCTTAAATTCAATTCGAGCATTCATAGGGAACGTGAAAAAGCCATCGAAGCATCCAATGCCAAGTCCAAATTTTTGACCATGATGAGCCATGAGATTCGAACACCATTAAATGCGATTACCGGGCTTTCACACATACTGGGAAATTCGAACCCAAGAGAGGATCAAAAGGATAACATAGAGGCATTGAACTATTCGGGAAAGATATTACTGAACTTATTGAACAATGTATTGGATTTTAGCAAAATGGAATCGAGCGGAATCCAGCTCAATCCAGTTCCCGCCAACATAAAAGCAGCTGCGAGGCAGATAAAACAAATACACGAGCCAGGTTGTATAACGAAAGGAATTTCTTTGGACCTGGAAATCGATGAAGAACTTCCGAGTGTGTGGTTGGATATAGATCGTTTCATCCAGGCTTTAAACAATCTGGTCTCCAATGCCATCAAATTTACTGAAAAAGGTAGTGTAACCTTAAAGATTAGGAAGCAGGAAGACAAAACGGGAAGTATAGTTGTTCGTATCGAGGTCATAGATACCGGATTCGGTATTGCACAAGAACAATTGGAAAACATATGGGAACCATTTACCCAGGCCTCTGTAAGTACAAGTCGTTTTTATGGCGGCACAGGGCTTGGCCTTCCCATTGTGAAAAGTATATTGGAAGCTATGGGTTCAACAGTCGAAATAGAGAGTGAGGTAGGTAATGGTAGTCGGTTTTACTTTGATCTCGAATTAAAGCCGGCATCGGATGGAAAGTCGGACGATAACACCGATAGAAAGGAGCGCAATCTAAAAGGGAAAAGAATCTTGTTGGTAGAGGATAACAAAATCAATATCATGGTCTGCAGACAGGTATTGGAGAAGGAAAATCTAGTTGTGGACGTTGCCTTTGATGGTTTGATGGCCGTTACTATGGTTAGGGAAAACCTGTATGATGTAGTTCTAATGGATATTCAAATGCCGGTAATGGACGGATACACCTCCGCAATGGAAATCAGAAAGTTCAACACCACTTTACCCATATTAGCTCTATCCGCTTCTGTATTCCTTGAAGTAAAGAACAAAATATTTGAAAGTGGAATGAATGGTTTTGTGTTTAAGCCCTTCACTCCAGAAGACCTGTTCAACAGAATTGAAGAAGTGATTGAGTTACCGCTGGCCTCCTAAATTAAAACAAAAAAAACATAGAATTTCAAGTTTTCCATTAAATGGCCTTTACCTCTTGGTTTTTGAAAACCAATTTACAGATGGTTTCAACTCTAAAAGGCTAAATATGAGATTGGTAAACGGGAGGGAGATATTCTCTTAGCATGGGAACTATATCTGCTGGTGAGCAGTCTGATACACTTTATGCAGTGGATGAAGCAACCGGAAGAGAAGGTGTCAAGTTCAAGAACATCACCGAAACCTCTATAGACAGCTCAAAGAAATCATAGCACTCAGAATTTTTGGTTAATATATTCATAGCGCTTTACTAATTGGAAAGGGTTAGTATTATCGAATGCATCAAGGCTGGGAACAGTCGAACGGAATTAAGTCTAACCGAACAATTAAAAAAGGAAGTTCCTAAAAATGATATCTAATTGATTCTAAAAATTTCAGGATGTTATCTTAAAAATGCTACCTCCAAAATCATCAGAAACATAGAGCGCTCCATCGGGACCCTGTGCCAAACCGCAAGGTCGATGTTTTAGTCCGTCTCCATCCTTTGGGTTTGCCAAATCAATTCCAGCAAAATTATCCAAGAAAATTTCCCAATCCCCACTCGGCTTTCCATTTTCAAAAGGAACAAAAGCAACAAAAAAGCCTTTTTTAAGCTCGGATGATTGATTGTGGAAAGCAATAAACGCCCCATTCTTATATCTTTCGGGGAACATATCCCCCGTATAGAAAAGCACATCGTTCGGGCCTAAATGTGCGGGGAAAGCCACAATGGGATCAACAAATTTTTCATTACTTGCTTTTTCGCCGTCCCCACCATATTCCGGGGCAAGTATTCTCTTATTCTTAAAATGGTCAAAATAGGTATATGGCCATCCGCCGTTATCATTCTCTTCTAATTCATAAAATGTTTCAGAGGGCAGTTCATTATTCTGTTTTTCGGTAAATAGGTCTGGATAGAAATTGCCCAAGCCCCCCCGGCCGTGATCGGTAGCAAATAAAGAATTCGTTTTGGAGTTCCATGTGATACCAACGGCATTTTTAATACCAGTTGCATATCGGGTTCCGTCGGCATAAGTCTGGTTCAGTGTATTGGCGTTAAATTTCCAGATGCCACCTGCGGAATCCAATATCGTGCAGGGCATCATACCTTTTTCCGTTTGCTCGTCCCTACAGGCATCGTTCCAAGAACCTATTGTAACATAGAGGTTATTATTGCCATCGATTGCAAATGGCTTGGCATTGTCGCGCCCCATATCGATAAGCCCGTCAACGATTTGTTCCGGAGTATCGGCATCGCTAATATCGTGACCATCATTCAATTTATAGCGATATACCCCGGAATTCGAAGAAGCGTAGAGGTAACCGTCTTTCGCAAGAATACCGGTGCCGGGAACATCGGAAAATTCCTTTTGCTCGTCTATAGTGCCGTCTTTGTCCTTATCCCTGAGAAGTATAATGCTCTTACCGTCTTTTAGTACAGATTTGTTAGCGTAGATGTCGCCATTTTCGGCAACGGTCAAATGCCGAACAGCGCCCAATTCTTTGCCTATCTCTTCAACGGAAAAGCCTTCGGGAGCTATCAAAATGGTTTCATTAACAGCTACTTTAACCTCCTTTTTGGTTTCGCTTTTACATTGCATGCAAAGCGATGTTAATCCAATAGTAGCAATTAGTAGGGATAAGTTTCGGGCAGTGTGTACTATTTTCATAAAATACTTTTAGGAAGTTGGTAGGGGTTAAAAGTACTATTTCAATGGTATTTATCTACTAAAAACTCAAAATTGTCTCAGGATTTAAAATAGTGGATAATATCTAGTATCTGTAATGTCAAAAATGGAATTGCAATGCATACTCGGAAGAAAACACAGTTGGTAACAGAGAACACCCTAAAAGGATATAGTCGAATTTTTCTAAAATTTAATTGAATAATGCTTCAAGTACATATTTTCAGAGCATTGTAATATCGCAGCAAGCTTCAAATTAATAATTTCCACAAACCTGGTCCTTTACATTTTCAAGTTATTTCTAAATCTATTTGAGCTATTCTAATCTTAGGTCTTACCTAGCTTACATAGGTCTATTAACTTAATTATTAGAAAATGATTAACGAAAATCAAAACATACACAATAAGAAGAATGAAGGAAGCCTAGAAAATGATGTTCAGCAAAATCGAGGGATGGCCGAAAATTATAATAAAAACACTTTTGATGAAAAGCAAGTCGAGGATATGAATTCGGTAGATAATGGTGGTGTGGAATCAACGAATCTTGAGCCGGGACTTCAAGAGCAATGGTTAGGTGTAAGAGATGAGTATCTTGCAAACTATCCGGATTTGGATAACATAGAGACGGATGAAGAAAATGGTGACTTCTCTACTTTCATCGATCGCTTAGCTGAAAGAAGACAACGCAGTACCAAAGAAATACAAGATGAAATCATGAATTGGACTTTACCGACTAAGAATTAAGGATAGTGGTTAATTGACTTTTTTTTGTCCATTATTTGGATGCACAAATATCCTTATATAAAAATAAGTACTGGACTTAGCATTGAAAGTCTAATTTCTCAAATTCCTCTATAAAATCTTAAATGAAACCGGGGAAGTGATACTAAAGCTACTGCGATGAAAGTTCGATAACTTTTATTAATCCAACATATAACTTTCGTCACAATTAATGAAAAAAGCTATCTTGGTTAATAATTAATAAACAAACATTTATGAAATACATAGTATGGCCATTAGTTATCATTCTAGTTGTGGGTTGGGTAGTTGCAGTTTTTGTTTTCAAAGTTTTAAGTGGAATTATTCATTTGCTTTTACTAGCTGCAGTAGGTCTGATAATTTACAATTTCATAACCGGTAAAAGGAATAGTTAGTATTGGAAATTGAAATGGTTTAGCCTGGATGAACATCATTAAAAAACTATTTGTTTAAAAAACATCAGTATACAACGGATTTGGACCCTAAAAAGAACCAAAATGGTACATAACTAATTATTAACCAATATTTTGATTAAATATGTGTTCAGTTGATATCGAGCAAAACCAATTATTTGCGTGCAGGTTTTTCTAAGTTTGATAAGGATGATTATTAAAGTTATTAGGATAGGCGATTATAACGGCAATCAAAAAACTAGTTATTCTAAAGAAAAATTACCACGGTTTTAATGGACCCGGAATTCCAGAACATTTCTATGATTGCCCGTTAGAAAGCTTCCAGTTTGATACAATGATTAGAACTATGACTAAAGTCGCCATTTTCGTTATTGTACACTTATAGTTTATTCACAGATTATATTTCAAAATAGAAGACTATTTGGAGAATGAGCAGACATACATTTTTCCAAAATGGTAAGAAGATTGTTTATCGCCAAGATACTGGCTGGTTTTAAATCCCGTCTGGGCGAATAATTGTTGTAAGTCCTTATATTTTATGGGAAAGGGAAGAAGATAGCTCGACATGTCCGTTTCATATTCGACAATCAAGAACTGTCCGTTAGGACTGAGATGTTTCACGAGCTTTTTGATGAATCCCATTTTGTCGTCGACATAGTGCAACAAATTCGCCATTAAAAAGCCATCTATGTCAGTGAAGGGCAAATCGTCCTCCATAAAATCCATCTTTATGAACTCAATGTTCCCCTTTACAGCGGTTGAAAGTGGGTTTGGGCGATTATCTACTGCGAATATCCGGCCATCCGCCCCCAAAAGCGAGGCGAGTGCACTCGTGAACAGTCCGCTACCGCAACCCAGATCGGCCCAAACGCCGGACTCTTTTACGAATTTCATTCCCTTTACAAGTTGTAGAGCACTCTTTGACTTCATGGTATGATTATAGTTTAAAGAATGAAAGCAGATATTTTCAAGGAACTGCTCCTGGTTTCAGGCGTATTATTTTGAGTAATAGCCACCCATCGCCAAGATGATCTGTTCTGTAATCCACCGTCAATCATTCACCATAAAGTCAATCAGAGGCACAATCTCCTCTATCTGAATCAGTCCGCCCGGTGTCGATACATTTTTCTGGTATTCCAGGGCATCCTACACTTCCTATGGGTAGAAGTACGAATTGTACATCGTGCCCTGCGCAATAGTGGTTACCGAAACTCCCCCGTTCCGAATTACTTGGCGATCGCCATTATAAAACTTTCCACGGGTGCTTTTGCAAAGGAAACTTCAACTACACTTTCTGTTAGATTGATTTTACTCATAATAACATATTTATTATTTACTGGGAAACAAAAATAAACTAATTGACTGAATATTCATTCAATTATAGGATATTTTTTCAAATTGTATGCCAGGCACTTTTTATGAACTGGTTGATTTTTTATCGGTGAATATTATTTTCTGATAGCATCCCAAGCCATCGTTATAAACTGGTCGATGTTTTTATCGGTAAATTTCATATTCTGGTAATACGACCAAAGGATCCAGCCATTTATGGTACTATAAGTATAAAGTCTTAGTTGTCTGGCGCTCAATCCCTTTTTGAACAACCCCTCTTCCACACCTCTCCCCAGCATTTCATCAAAAGCCAGAAAGTCTTTCATCGCAATGGCGTGGATTTTCTCCGTCAAGACAGGAGAGGCAGTAAAATGATATGAAAAGTAATACTCATCCTTATGGCAAATATAGTATCGGATAACCCTATCCCATAGAAACCAAAAACACGCTTTGACCGTTCCAGTAGAGTTATAATTTGTGAAAATATAGGCCGATTCATCTTCCTTTTGAAAAATCCAGAGTTGTTGTACAATATCTTCCTTATTCTTGAAGTGCTTGTAAATGGTACCTATCCCAACATTGGCTGCTTTGGCTATCTCAGCTACGGTGACAGCGTGCAATCCCTTCATTACGATTAACTTTAGCATTGCGGTCAAAATACGTTCTCTCTTATCCAATTATCATGCTCTTTCAGTAAAAGTAACACAAATTTCCAGTCTTTAGAAGTCACAATTGTTAGAACAAAATACGAATGTCATCATACTATTTCATTCAAGCTATCCTTTCAGTATTTAACCCTCAAGGAAATAGATTAAAAACTAAACTCAGATTGGAATTCAATATAACCGTGGTTTTAGAGAACCGTATAGCAAAAACTCAAATATTTATCAGAGAGAGTCTCAAATGTCATCCATTTTAATATTCTCTCAAATTAAGCTGTTAGGGGATTTAGATTTTTCAAGTATTCAAATTCAAATTCAAAATTTGTAAAAATCTGGTGTTTAATAAGTAAGTATCCAGAAATTTATGAAGAAGTATCCTGTCAAACTAAAGTATACCAAATAATAGTAAGTTTATTTTAAAGCCTGTTTGTTCTGCATATAAATGAAAAAAGCTTCAAAAGTCAAAAACTTTTGAAGCTCTATAAAAATTAGTGGAGAATACCGGAGTCGAACCGGTGACCTCTTGCCTGCCAGGCAAGCGCTCTAGCCAGCTGAGCTAATCCCCCATTTTGGCTGGCGCAAAGAAAATACTTTTTACCAACGTATCAAAATACTTCATAAAGTAATTACACCCTCAGCTTAGTCTTTCTTGACGCTCAACACCAAAACAGGTATCCGTGACGAAAACTCTGACTTAGGTATCGTGTCCTTTTCCCAAAGGTTTTTAAAGAAGCCTCTTTTTCTTCTGAACACGCACAAAAGATCTGGCTGTTGCGATTGTAAGTGCTCAAGTACGCCTAAATACGTGCTGGGTGCTTCAGTAAGGGTCAGTTGCGAACTGATATCCATTAAAGCCGTATTTATCTTTAGGTCGTCATCTGAATACCCTGGTGTCTTTACCATGAGAAGATTCACTTTGGCATTTGACATTTTCTGAATCGATATCAAAGGATCCAGAATACGTTTACGCTTCAAAATACCCGACTTAAATACGGTTAGAATCGTTTTCATCGGTTTGAGCGTGGTCCCCTTTGGCACGATCAACGTAGGTATATCTGTCCGTTTAACAATTCTACCTGAAGTATATCCCAAATACAATTCTTCTTTTACATCATTACTTCGCGGGGCCATAATAATCAAATCGATACCGAGTTCTTTATCGATATCCTTTAAACCATCTACAATATCACCATTATACGTGGCAATATTGATTTGCACATTTTTGGAATCTACCTTTTCGATGACAGCCCTTACATGTTCATTGCTGCTTTTCGCTACTTTTTTCTCGACATTCGCCAAACTTTTACCGGCACCGACCGAAACATTGAACACTTCCATTACGTAAATTTTTGCCCCAAATTCAGCCGCGAAATCTGTAGCATATTGTAAAGTGTGAAAAGAATCGGAAGATGTGCCTATGGGCACCAAGATATTTTTTATCATAACGGTTAGTGTTAAAGTTTTAAATTTACGATAAAATCGTTCAAACATGATTCGACGGGCAAAGATAACTGAAATACCTGATATACTTTCTATTACCAAGGCTTGTGCGGAAAGCATGATAGAAAAGGGAATCTTTCAATGGAATGAGCACTACCCTTCAAGAGAGGCCTTTGAAAAAGATATACAACGTGATGAACTGTATGTGCTGGAAAATGGAAATGCGATTATGGGTACAATTGTGATTTCAACCTATATGGATGAAGAATATTCCCAAATTGATTGGCTAACAGCCGATAGCAAAAATACATATATACATCGCTTATCGGTGCATCCCGATTTTCAGGGCAGAGGATTCGCCAAGCAAATGATGGATTTTGCGGAAGCCCATGCCCAACAAATGGGATGCGCATCCGTTCGGTTGGATACATTTAGTCAAAATAAACGGAATCAAAAGTTCTATGAGTCCAGAGGATATCAAAGACTCGGTGACATTTTTTTTCCAAAACAGAGCGAGTATCCATTTCATTGTTATGAATTGGTTCTCCAATAATGCAATCTTCATTTGACCAGCTCTTAAATTCCGCATACCTTGCCGCACTTGAAAAATGCAATTAATTTTAAAACAATCAACCGCTTGGCCATTCCGGCGACAATTGCGGGTATTGCCGAACCACTGTTGTCCATTACCGATACGGCCATTGTTGGCAACATACCTATAGACGGGGTCGAATCGCTAGCGGCGGCAGGCATCGTGGGTTCGTTTCTTTCAATGTTGATTTGGGTATTGGGCCAGACCCGTAGTGCCATTTCTGCTATTATTTCGCAATATCTCGGTGCCGGACGAATCGAAGAGGTCAAAACATTGCCGGCACAGGCCATCTTTCTAAACATTGCATTAAGTCTTCTTATCTTACTTTCCACCATTTTTGTTGTTGAAGACATCTTTACGTTGTTCAATGCGACCGGAAAAATCTTGGAATATTGCATCTCTTACTATTCCATTCGCGTCTGGGGTTTTCCATTGACACTTTTTGTATTCGCGGTAATGGGTATTTTCAGGGGATTACAGAACACGTATTACCCTATGCTAATCGCTATTGTAGGGGCCGTGCTCAATATCGGACTCGATTTCATTTTGGTCTATGGTATAGAAGGATGTATTCCTGCCCTCTATCTTGAAGGTGCCGCTTATGCTAGCTTAATTGCACAGGGTACTATGGCCGTTATGGCGTTTGTATTGCTATATACTAAAACCGATATAAGTCTTCGGTTGCGATTACCTTTCAATCCTGAACTCGGTAGGCTTATCGGAATGAGCCTAAACCTTTTTGTACGCACGATTGCCTTAAATATGGCCATGCTCTTGGCGGTTCGGGAGGCTACCGATATGGGGCCCAGATATATCGGAGCGCATACTATTGCCATAAATCTATGGTTATTTTCTTCTTTTTTTATTGATGGATACGGCGCGGCAGCAAACATTATGGGCGGACGCCTTCTAGGCGCCAAAAATTTTGACGGACTTTGGGAGTTGGCCAAAAAAATTACCGGATACGGTGCTGTGGTAAGTTTGGTGTTGATGCTTGCCGCTTTTATTTTTTACTATCCGATAGGGAATATCTTTTCTAATGAGACCATCGTTCTTGAGACCTTTTATGCCGTGTTCTTTATACTAATTTTAGGATTGCCCATAAATACGGTGGCTTTTGTTTTGGATGGTCTTTTTAAAGGATTGGGAGAAATGAAATACTTGCGGAACATCCTTTTAGCGGCCACATTTTTAGGATTTGTTCCCATTCTGTATCTTGGGAAATACCTGGATTGGAAACTTTATGGTATATGGATAGCTTTTACCGTTTGGATGCTTATCCGGGGCATCGCCTTGGTCTGGAAGTTTCGAAGAAAGTTTCGGCCATTGTTGCAAAACGCTTAAATTTGAAAGGCGAACTTCTTAACGACAGCCTATGGGAACAGATAGACAAAATGGAAGCCTTTTTATCGACATCACTGGTAAAGTTGCCAAGGTAGAATTTGGACATCCTGCAGGTAATTCGTTCACCGCTGAAATGCTAGATCGATTCGCCGCGGAGCTTCATAAACTCTCGATGAACGAGACTATCTCAGTCATCGTTCTACAATCGGAAGGTGAAAGGGCATTCTGTGGCGGTGCCTCTTTCGAGGAACTGATGTCCATTTCGAATCTTGATGAAGGTAAGGTCTTTTTCAGCGGCTTTGCCAACGTCATTAACGCCATGCGCACTTGCCCGAAGATAATTGTCGGAAGGGTTCAGGGCAAAACGGTCGGTGGCGGCGTAGGCCTTGCCGCTTCCTGTGATTATGTGTTCGCCTCTGAGGCAGCTTCCATACGATTATCCGAACTTTCTATCGGTATCGCAGCCTTGGTCATCGAACCGGCCGTAACCCGAAAAATAGGTGAAGCGGCAATTTCAGAACTATCGCTTTCCCCAACGGAATGGAAAAGTGCCTATTGGGCGCAAGAAAAAGGGCTTTTTTCAAAGGTTTTCGACAATCTAAAGGAGTTAGATGAAGCTTTGGTTTTTTTCTCCGAACAGCTATCCAACTATAACCCACAGGCCTTAGCCGATTGGAAGAAGGTTCTTTGGGAAGGAACGTCCCATTGGGATAACCTCCTAAAGGAACGCGCTGGCATTACCGGTAGATTAGTGCTATCGGAATTCACTAAAAATGCAATCTCAAAATTCAAAAAGTAATCCTTCAAAAAATGCATTATGAGCGGAAATATAATTTTTCTTCTACTTGCGGTCATCGTAGTCGCTATCTGGATTTTCAATCGTTGGCGGGGCAACAAGATGCACGGTAAATGAGCCGGCATAGCAAACTTTTTCGAAACATATTAAGTATCCCAGTCATTTTTCATGTCAGCTAAAACCTCGAGCAATCATGAAACAAAAGCACTATGAATTGGTAAAAGAGGATTGTAGCGGTAAAAGTATTTGCCAAAAAATATATTAATACTAATTGGTATAAAACCTCAATTTGTACGATGTAGTAGGCCAGGCCGATGATAATGGTGTAGTGAAATGGTAGAATTGGCAACGAAGGTTACTGTTAAAAAACCCGGACGGATTATTGGTCAATGTATCATCCCATTCCGAATTTTGATTTTTGACCATGGCAACAACCGACAACTTCTATCTCAACCAACAAGAACCTAACAAAAGCTGTCTGCTTGCCTTACGAAAAATCATTTTGGAACAGGATAAAGCGATTACAGAAACGCTCAAATATGGTATGCCGTGCTTTTGCTATCGAAAGAAGATGTTCTGCTATCTCTGGAAGGACAAAAAAACGGAAGAACCGTACATCCTTTTTGTCGAAGGAAAACACCTTGACCACACCGAACTGGAGCAGGGTAAGCGTTCTCGAATGAAAATCTATAGAATAGATCCGTATAAAGACCTACCCCTGAATACTATCGAGGGGTTATTGTCCGATGTTTTGAATTTGTACAGAAACGGAATTATTGAAATTAAGTAACTTAGCATAAAGCAGGATAAAAAAGACCTGAAATCAAAAGCTAAACTATCGTACGAAAATGGAAAAAGCATTACAAACCATAATCGACAATAAGCCGGCGAAAAAAGGGAAATTGCTGAACCAATGGAAAGTGCTTCTCAAAACAAAATCGTTCACTAAACACTCGGAGGAAGTAGATTTCTCCTAAAAAAAACAAGTGTCAGCATTATACTGAAATTGCCATTCGCACGCATAAAACCGGGCACCAAAACAAGAATTAATCTAGGGTTAACGTTAAAGGATAAACCGACAACCGAGCGATTGCTAAATTCCGGGCCTTTTGGAACGATATGTACACATCGGGTAAAATTATCTAACGCCAATCAAGTAAATAGCGAATTAGAGAATTGGTTTAGAGAGGCTTATCTAAAAGTAGATTTATAAATCCAATGGATGGCATACTTTATTTCACAGTATTAAGTAGCGTTTACGGCCAAATGTCGCAATAAAATGAAGATACCCTTGATCCTGATTGCACTTATTTGCTTCTCTTCATGTCATAAAACGAAGAAAACTATCCATGATATAAAAAGGAAGGCAAACATAGACAATGAAATTGTAAAAACTGAATTTCAGTCTTTAATCGATGCTGCCGATGTTGAGGGTGCAGTACTACTTTATGATTTTGAAAAGGATGTGTTTTATTCGAATAACTTTACATGGGCAAAGGAAGGAAAATTGCCTGCATCCACCTTCAAAATAGCCAATTCGATTATCGGGCTTGAAACTGGGGTCATTGAAAACGATAGTATGATTTTTAAATGGGATGGTAAACCAAAGGGGAACACGAATTGGGAGCAAGACTTAGTATTGAGGGATGCCTTTCATGTATCGTGTGTACCCTGTTATCAAGATGTTGCCCGCAACATCGGCGAAATCCGGATGAACCAATATCTTGAACAACTTCATTATGGTGATATGGATGTTGATTCGAAAACAATCGACACTTTCTGGTTGATGGGCGACTCCCGAATAAGTCAAATGCAACAGATTGATTTTTTAAAACGATTCTATTCTACTGAACTTCCCATTTCAGAAAGGACTCATGAAATAATAAAGAAATTATTGATTATCGAAAAAACGAATCAGTACCGGCTAAGCGGAAAGACCGGACTGTCAAATGTAAATGAAGATTATAATGGATGGTTCGTTGGCTATATGGAAATGGCACACAATACCTATTTTTTCGCTACGAATATTGTTCCAAAAAAAGACTTCGATTTTGATACTTTTATCAAAAAGAGGGTGGACTTGACAATCGCGGCATTGGAACTCATCGAGATACAAAAAGACTAAAGTAAAACCAATTTTAGGTATTTGAAAATCTTTTGCATCCCATGACATCCAAAGAAATCCGGCTTCAACCCGAATACATTAACCGCATCAATAAGGCATTGGTTTTTATCGACCATAATTTGGATACCCCACTGAATTTGGAAACAGTCGCAACCATTGCCTGTTATTCCCCCTATCACTTTCACAGATTGTTCAAGGCCATTACCAGCGAGACGCTGAACGACTATATTACACGAACACGTATCGAGAAGGCCGCTTCAGTGTTAATGCATCGAAAAGAAATATCCGTTACGGAGCTTTTGTTCCGCTATGGATTTACAAGTCAATCTTCATTTACCAGAGCCTTCAAGAACTTCTACGGAGTATCGCCCAGGGCGTTCAGAAAACAATACATTGATCGGCATAGCAAAATACGGCAATCGGAAAGCAAGAATGGTCAAGTACAGCAACGCTTTGAAAAATATATTTGTAACATCAATACTCTAAAACAATGGATTGAGATGAATTCAAATATTGAAAGCAAGGAAATTTCCGAACTACATCTAGCCAGTATTACTCAAATCGGAACGAGGGGTATAGAGCAAGCCTTTGAACGTCTTATACATTGGGCGGTACCTAAAGGTCTATTCGATAATCCAAATACAAAAATGGCTAGGATTTTCTACGATAGTTTTAAAATCACATCGGCAGATAAAGTGCGTATGAGTGTCGGTTTACTTACCGACAAGCCTTTCAAAGCCGATGGTGAGATACATGAAATAACTATCAAACCCTCAAAATGTATCGTTGGCCGTTTTGAAATAACACCTGATGAATTCGAAAAAGCTTGGAGCGGACTTTTTATTTGGATGAACGAAAACGGGTATAGAAAAGCGGAAGGAAATCCGTTTGAAATCTACCAGAACGACTTTAGGGAGCATCCGGAGAACAAGTGTATTGTAGATATGCATATTCCTATTGCATAGTAAGCAGTATATCAAGGTAAACTTAAGTGTTTAACACTGCTCAAAATTCATCATCCTCGGACTTCTTTCTCTTGAACATCTCATGGATAGCCAGCGAATGCGGGAACGTTACCGCCGCTAAAAACGAGAAAAACAAGGCATAAAAGATATCGCGGTCTCTAAATACATAGTAGAGTGCCAAGATACCCGCTACGGAAATCATCCAAAAAGGAAATGCCGTTTTCAAATAATCTATAATACCCTTTTTATCGACCTTGTCGTAGAGAAAATGAATCTGGTCGTGTAGAGACGGTAAGCTGTGCCAAAAAATAAAATAAATAGCAAACCCCCAAATCAGCGAAGAAGTTTTGAAGATAATAGCGAATACAACTAGATAAAGTAGTTCGGCAAGTGTTTTACGCCTAAAGACCTTATCCTTCACGCCAAAGAAAATCCAGACAAGAGCCAAAATCGTAAGGTTGGTATAAAACAGATATTCGATTGTGATTTTCGAAACAGCACTGCCACTAATTGCCGTTACGATTTTAATGACCTCTTCACTGTTTAGCCAAAATAACAGGCTAAGTATAAACATACCGTAGGAAACATAAAGAATCCGCTTCAAAACATTATTGACCGACAAAACTTCATTTTCCCAATGTTGCTCCCCAAAGTGATATCCGCTGCATACTATGAATATTGCAAGTGCAACGATCGGGAAAAAGTAAAACATACCGCAAGTCAACAATACAAATAGTACATAAAAACTTAAAATACGCCCAAAGGAGGCGGATACCTTCGATGTCTGAATTCTTGATATTAAAAAAATATCATTTGATCCGTGCAAAATACCGAAAGACAGAATGAGAAAAAAACCCAAAATAGTTTCGTGCTCGCTTTTAATCAGAGAAGTTAACCAGATACAGAAAAAACTAATCAGAATAATAATTTGCCTTAAATTTTTCAAAGAATTTATTTAGTCACTAATAATAGTATATTTTTTTTGACGAATCAAAAAAAATTTTGTTTAACTTTAAATGAATTTGATTAAACAAATTTAAAACTAAAAAACAAATGCTATGAATTCACTATTACTTGTTGCCGATGTAACCACTAAACTTGATCCGACCGATTATGTTGGATTCACGTTTTTTGTTGGAAGTATGGCCATGATGGCCGCTTCCGCATTCTTTTTCTTGTCGTTAAGTCAATTTGATAACAAATGGAGAACTTCCATTCTGGTGTCTGGGCTTATTACCTTTATTGCGGCCGTTCATTATTTCTATATGCGCGACTATTGGTTCGCCAACGTAGAGTCACCGACCTTCTTTAGGTATGTTGACTGGTTATTGACCGTGCCGCTGATGTGTGTGGAGTTTTATCTCATACTCAAGGTAGCCGGCGCTAAAAAATCACTAATGTGGAAATTGATTTTCGCGTCTGTCGTTATGTTGGTCACCGGGTACTTCGGTGAGGCCGTATTTATGAGCCAAGCAGCGTTGTGGGGTGGTGTTTCTGGTCTGGCTTATTTTTACATTGTATATGAAATCTGGCTAGGTGGAGCTAAGAGACTTGCCGTTGCAGCCGGAGGAGATATTTTATATTCACATAAGATTTTATGTTGGTTCGTACTGGTTGGATGGGCCATTTATCCATTAGGTTATATGTTAGGTACTGATGGTTGGTATACTAGCATCATAGGTACCGGTAGTGTTGATGTAGTATATAATATTGCAGATGCCATTAATAAAATTGGCTTCGGACTTGTTATATACGCACTGGCAGTTAAAAAACAGGAAATACATCGTTAGATGATACCTATCTTGAAAAAAGCGTGATTCTCTTACATTGAGGGTCACGCTTTTTTAATTCGTTTAATCAACTAATTTCGAAATTGGAATCATAAATAATTTTTGCGAGGTTTTCTAATTACTGACTACTTCCTAAATAAAACAGAAATTCTGCAATGTCACATAATAATTGTTCAAAGGGGTCGTTATACCCACTAAATCCCAATTATGAACCTTTTGAATTTTCTAAACAGCGATATTATACTGCCTATTTTAGCCCTATTTATTGTCATTATCTACACCGTGGATAGGATTCGAACTCGCAAAAAATTTAAGCGTTAAGTGCGCTAATCAGCAATACCATAATTAAAGTCCACTTTAGTAAAATCTTACATTTTAATTCGAGTATCGTACCTTTGATATTTAACTTCTTTATATGGGTAAGATACGTATTACCAAACAGTTCAATTTTGAGACCGGCCACGCCCTATATGGCTATGACGGCAAATGTCGCAACGTACATGGCCATAGTTATAAGCTCTCCGTTACGGTCATAGGAACACCGATTAATGACACTTCAAATGTAAAACTCGGAATGGTCATCGATTTCGGCGACCTCAAAAAAATTGTCAAGGAAGAAATCGTAGATCAGTTCGATCATGCCACGGTTTTCAATAAAAACACCCCCCATCTCGAATTGGCCAAAGAACTGATAGATAGAAATCACAACGTTATTTTGGCAGATTATCAGCCTACGAGTGAAAATATGGTCATTGATTTTGCGGCTAAAATAAGGGTTAGATTGCCTGAAAATATTCAACTATTTAGTCTAAGGCTCCAAGAAACCGACACGTCTTTTGCCGAATGGTTCGCGAGTGACAATTGATAGGTTCTATTAATCACCTTACATATAAACCACTCCTGACTAAGATCTCGAGAATGATCTAGTGTGAATTGAATAGGGTTATAGCGCGGACATCTTTTTCCTATATTTGCGACCAATGACTAGCATCAACATCCCCACAGGAAAGAAAGTTTATTTCGCCAGCGATAACCATTTGGGAGCCCCTACTGCAGAACAAAGTCTTCCGCGTGAAAAAAAGTTTGTGGCGTGGCTAAACGAAATTAAAATAGACGCAGCGGCCATATTTCTACTGGGCGATCTTTTTGATTTTTGGTTCGAGTATAAAACGGTAGTGCCACGAGGATTTACCCGGACATTGGGCAAATTGGCGGAAATTTCTGATTCCGGTATTCCTATTTACTATTTTGTGGGTAATCATGACCTTTGGATGCACGGATATTTCGAAAAGGAATTGAACATTCAGGTATTTCATAAACCCCAACAGTTCGAAATGCGCGGGGTCACTTTTTTCTTAGGCCATGGAGATGGTCTTGGACCTGGAGATAAGGGATTTAAGAGAATGAAAAAGTTTTTTACCCATCCGGCGTCCAAGTGGTTTTTCCGATGGATACATCCTGATATTGGAGTACGTTTGGCTCAGTATTTTTCGGTAAAGAACAAACTGATTTCCGGTGATGACGACGCTACTTTTTTGGGGAACGATAAAGAATGGTTGGCACAATACGCCAAACGTAAACTGGAAACACAGCACTATGATTACTTTGTGTTCGGACATCGTCACCTACCCCTAAACATAGATTTGAACGGAAAATCGAAATATATAAATCTGGGAGATTGGATTCAGTATTATACGTATGCGGTTTTTGATGGAGAGCATGTAAGCTTGCAAGAATTTAAAAAAACTTTTATAACACCAAAATATAATTAAGCAGTGCGTTAAAGGTTATCCGATTATGAATTGGAAAAGCCACTTTAATTTAAAATAGCTGCGACAACAAAAATCACTGTTTAGGCAACTCATCCGCCTCGTGGTCTTCGACTTCTTTTTGCAAATCTAAATTTCTAAAACTCGGAGAAACAAAAGCCGTAAGGCCAACAGTTATTAAAGTCATAGTTCCTCCGAAAACCACTGCGGTAACTGTACCCATCAACTTAGCTGTCACACCACTTTCAAAAGCACCTAGTTCGTTTGAAGACCCCACGAACATCGAATTCACAGAGGCTACCCTGCCCCGCATATGGTCGGGTGTTTTCAATTGTAAAATCGTTTGACGGATGATCATAGAAATACCATCAACCCCACCACTTATAAATAGCGCAGCGACCGACAGCCAAAAAGAGGTGGAGAGGCCGAATACAATGATACATATACCAAAACCGAAAACTGCGAATAGTAATTTTTTTCCGGCATTCTTATGCAAAGGGAAGCGGGTCGAACCGAACATCATCAAGGCCGCACCGACTGCAGGCGCAGCCCTTAAAATTCCAAAACCCTCAGCGCCGACATGTAGCACTTCTTGAGCGAAAATTGGAAGAAGCGCTACCGCACCCCCAAAAAGAACGGCTATCATATCGAGGGTTAAAGCTCCTAAAATAGCTTTTGTCCCAAAAACAAATTTCAAGCCCTCCTTTAAACTTTCCAGAACAGGTTCGCCAATTTTTGGATTTAAAATAGGCTTTTTAGCAATTTGGGAAAGACTTATCAATGCGAATACTGAAAATCCGAAAATAACGCACATTGACCAATGCACTCCAATCAAACTGATTGAAAATCCAGCTAAGGCAGGGCCCAATACTGCGGCCATTTGCCAAGTAGTACTACTCCATGTTGCTGCGTTGGGATAAATTTTCTTCGGAACTATCAAGGCAATCAGGGAAAAAATAGTAGGGCCTATAAAGGCTCGTACGATGCCTCCTAAAAAGACCAAAAAATAAATACCGTACAGTATTTTTTGCGTTTGCCACTCTGATACAATTGAAGGCAGGCTTAAGATAAAAAGCCCGAAACTTATGACCGAAAAACCAAAGATACATTTGACCAATAAGTTCCGTTTTTCCTTTTGATCGACGATATGACCCGCAAAAAGAGCGGTCGATACTGCTGGAATCACTTCCATTAATCCAATTATACCTAAAGACAAAGGATCTTTTGTCATGGAGTACACTTGCCATTCGATGACAATAAATTGCATCGACCAAGCAAAGACCATAGCAAATCGGACCAACAGAAAAATATTAAATTCCCGAAATCGAAGGGCAGCGTAGGGGTCAATTTTTGGCATAACTTAAAAGGTGATTTCAATTCTACTGCCCTCTGAGTCAAATAGGGTACTTCTATAGTATCCGTCACGTTTAATTCTAGAATTATCTTGCATCTTGCAGCTAACAGACCGAAGTCTTGCTATCAACGTATCTAATTCTGAAATTAACCCAAATGACAGCGCTAGATGTATAGGACATCGCTGCTCATACAAAGAAAACTGAACAATTATTTTGAGTTTTGCATACGTTCGAATCGTGCACCATTACCAAATGTTAATAAATAAAAAGCAAAAAATTTCCGGATTCTTGTTTACGATTCCAGCAATTCCTTAAAATAATTTTAGTAGAAGTTCTGAGTATTACTTAATCCTCTACTTAAATTACGATGTGTTATTTTTAATTTGCAAATCCATTAGAAAATAGCAATGCAAAGATAATACTCCATACCATTGGAGGCCTTGTGAAATTATCGAAATTTAAGATTATCCCCACAAGAGAAAGAAAACTGCTTGGTCGGTTCTGAAGTGCTGAGCAATTACCAGAACTTTGGGTTTTACCGATAAACGGAAATCTCAATTGGCTGAATGACAAGTATTAATTGTGTTTTCTATAATAGAATACGAAACCCGACCGGTTGGTCTGTAGATCATAGTCAATAACCCATACGTCTTTTATGGCATTCCCAAAAAAAAACAATCCAAATCAAAGATTAATTGATTAAAAAGCTATCAGGCAAAAGCTTTAGGAAAGTTTCCAGGCTTGACGTCATCTTAGATCACGCAGTCTCAACTGTAAACTTGTATTGCCCTGCCATTTATTTTGATCGAGGGAGAAAACGGCACTGAAAGGTTTTCGTTGCGTAACCAATGGCAGTCTATCGCCAAGGTTGAAACCGATAGCACCTATTGGACCTAGGCCATGTTGTGTTACCGAAAGTTTCAAATGTGTTCCGTTTTCGCCGACCCCTTTTGCATAGCCGGTATCTAATAACGATTCTCCCATGAAAACAGGAGTAAGGTTTCCTGGTCCGAAAGGTGCCATCTGCTGAATAATCCGTATTAATTTAGGTGTGATTTCGCTGAACTCGATTTGGGCATCGACCGCTATTTCAGGAACGAGTAAATGAGGATCGATACTTTCCGAAACTACCTTTTCGAACTGTGCCTTAAAAGGTTCAAACTGTTCTTCGAGTAAGGTAAGTCCTGCTGCGTACTTATGGCCTCCAAACTGTTCGATACATTCAGAGCAACCTTGCAATGCATTATATACATCAAAACCTTTTACCGAACGGGCTGATGCGGCGAGGTTAGTGCCACTTTTGGTAAAAACTAAAGTAGGGCGATAATAGGTTTCTATTAAACGTGATGCAACAATGCCAATAACACCTTTATGCCAATTTTCATGATACACAACGGAGGTAAAACGTTCCTCTTCTTTATTTTCGCGAATTTGCAAGAGGGCTTCTTTAGTAATTTCTTTATCTAACCCGCGCCGATCAAAATTGAATTTTTCGATTTTGGCAGCAAAAACCTTTGCCCGTTCCATATCGGTCTCGGTAAGCAGGTTCACTGCGTGTTGACCATGCTCCATCCGACCAGCGGCATTGATACGGGGAGCAATAATAAAAACCACATCAGTTATGGTAAGCTGTGGTTTTTTTACTTGCTGAATAATAGCCTTAAAGCCGATTCGCGGTTTGGTATTGATAACCTGTAAACCAAAATAGGCCAAAACACGATTTTCACCGGTCATGGGAACTATATCGGCCCCTATGGCCGTAGCGACCAAATCGAGATAGGGAATTAGGTCGTCGATAGTTTCCCCGCGATGCGATGCAAGTGCCTGAATGAGTTTAAAGCCTACCCCACAGCCACATAACTCATCATATGGGTAGTTGCAATCATCACGTTTTGCATCCAACACGGCTACAGCATCGGGTAAATTTTCACCGGGTCTATGATGATCACAGATGATAAAGTCGATATACTTTTCTTTGGCATAGGTTACCTTATCAACGGCCTTAATTCCGCAATCCAATGCGATGATAAGAGAAAACCCATTGTCTTCCGCAAAATCTACACCTTGAAACGAAACACCATAGCCCTCGGTATATCGGTCGGGAATATAGGTGGCAACGTTTGGATAGTAGCTTAATAAATAGGATGAAAGCAAGGCAACTGAAGTCGTACCATCGACATCATAGTCACCATATACCAATATATTCTCATTATTGGCAATCGCCTTCTGAATCCGCTTTACCGCAACATCCATATCCTTCATCAAAAACGGATCATGCAAATCGGATAGTTTGGGGCGGAAGAATTTTTTCGCTTCGTCGTATGTTTTTATTCCACGTTGAATCAATAGTTGCGCTATCAAGCTATCAACGTTCAAATCATTGCAAAGCGTGTTGATTTGATGTTGTTCAGGTTTAGCTTTGATGGTCCAGCGCATTATAAAGTATTCAGCTGCAGTAGCGGTTGGTAATAATTGTGAACCTTGCTTTCCGTTAGACAGGCAAGGTGTAATGGTACAATGAAATCTTATTTAGGATCAATGAAATATTGCGTCAAGGCGGGTTTCTCGCATTTAGTGCAAAAAGACGCCTATATATGATGAAATATTGTTTTGATTTCCATTTCTGAAAATTGCCGGAACATTTCCATTACGCCACAATATTTCTTAACGGATAAATCTACAGCCTTCTTCAATTTCTTTTCGTCTAGATGGTCACCATGAAAGTGGTATTCGACCAAAACCTTGTCGTAGTATTTAGGATGTTCGTCGGTCAGGTTGGCAATAGTTTCAATATGGAAATTGTCAACTTCGAGTTTCATCTTCTTTATAAGTCCCGCAATATCCAGGCCAGAACAGCCTGCTAGCCCAGAGAGCATAAGGGCTTTTGGCCGAAATCCGGAACCTTCTCCCCCATCATCGGGACCTGCATCGATTTTCAGATTTAAACCGGATGGGTTATTGCTTTCGAAGGCCATTTTACCGAGCCATTTCGTAGTGATATGATTTGTAGTCGACATATTTTTCGTTTCTTATTAGGTGCAAATGTATACTAATCTAAATTTTCATTTCGGATCATTCGAATTTGGTCTTTATAGAACGCAGTCAAAATACAAAAGATACAATAAAGCAGAAAAAGGTTATTAGTAATCCGGCCAATTAAGATTGGAAAACGACAATTTGAATACAATTAACGTAATTGTCTAGAAGTTGTGTTTGATATAAATTAAATAAACTATGCCTCTATTAAAATTGCTAAACCCCGACCACAGTCCAGAAAACCAACAACTTACCAAAATCTTTAAAGAGACCCTCGAGTTTTGTCCAAATTTGGTATGTACCATGCAGCATCGGCCTGCCATATCAAAAGCCTTTATCAACTTTAATAAGGCGGTAATGGCCAACGAAGGGAAGGTGACCTCAGCGTTAAAACGAATGACAGCCTAGGTAAGCAACAACACTGCCGGGTGCAGATGTTTCCAAGCCCAAACCATTTTTGCCACCGAACGCTATGGTACTGAACTAAAGCAGTTGGAAAATATATAAGAGTACCGTACCCACTCCGCTTTCTCTGAACCTGAACGTGCAGCATTAGATTTTTCGTTAGCTGAGTCTCAAATACCCACTGGGGTCAATGCCGAAATCAAGATGCGGTTTTACCAACATTGGAACGAGGGCGAAGTTGTTGAGATGCTCGGTGTTATTTCATTATTTGGATATCTTAATCGCTGGAATGACTTTATGGGAATCTCCGTATAGGATGCTGCAGTTGAAAGTAGATTGCAATACTTAGAAAAACAGGGTTGGGAAAAGGGAAAACATGATAAATTGAGCTTGTAAACACCCAATTTTCGACAGTGTTCTTCCGGTTGATTTTAGGATAAACTTCAGATACTCTATTATGCCATAGTATTTTAAATAGTTGGTATTAGTATGAATCGACTAGTAAAACCAGAATGCCAAATTTGAGAGAAGAGATTTCAAATGAAAACCCCGCCGATTGGCAGGGTTTTCATTTATAAAAAATAACTTTTTACCTATTGTTGATTATCGTAGTAAAATCGTTCATGTACGATATGTGTGCCTTTCCAGCGTTGAACGGCTACCTGTTCCATCTTTGCACGTTGACCGCCTTTAAAAGTAACGTCCATTACTGATTCTACAAAAGACACCGCTTTCCCTTCATCAGACCCTAGATTTACAATTTCTAAGGAGTGGAATTCTTCTATACTGTTTAAAAATTGTTCCTCATATTCTCGGCACTCAGCTTTACCTGTTCTAGTACCGCGTGGCTCAGTCATTACTACATCTTTTCCGTAATATTGATCAAAGGCATCCAGTAGTTTACCTTCCTGTAGCTGCTTATAAATATCTTCTGCTTTATCCTTATAATTCATATTAATTTTTTTATTTGCTGAAAGCTACAAAAAATCACCACTACAACACTTGTACATACAAGTGTTTAACTTATAATTAGCATAATCTATTTTTTTAATAAACTTTTCATATTTGATATATTATATAAGTTCAGAAATATGCCTTTGAAGTGCTGGCACCACGTCGGTCTCAAACCATGGGTTCTTTCTCAACCAAAATCCATTGACGGGCGACGGATGGGGAATTGGAAAATAATTTGGTAAGAAATCAGCATAATCTGAGACATTTTGGGTCAAGTTCTTTTTAGCGGAGTTGCCTAAATATTGGTCTTGGGCATACTTTCCTATCAAAACCACCAACTGAACGTTTTTCAGGTTTCCTAGGAATACATTGTGCCAAAGGGGGGCACATTCTTTTCTTGGCGGCAAGTCACCCGTTTTTCCTTTTCCAGGATAACAGAATCCCATGGGCAGTATTGCAAAATTATCTGGATTATAAAATTGCTCTTCCGTTACCCCGAGCCATTTCCTAAGTTTTCGACCACTTGGATCGTCATAAGCCTTGTTTTTTTCATGGGCTTTTCTACCCGGAGCCTGACTGACCAACACTATTCGGGAATTTTCATTTGCAGCTACGATTGGTCGTGGACCTAATGGCAAATTTTCCGCACAAGCCTTACAGTTCCTTATTTCGGATAGCAGTTTCTGCACTTATGTATACGTATTTAAGAATGATTGATTATTCATACTGATACGTATTTTTGAACCCAGTATTTGAAATTGGGAATGAATCCAAATCAAGATGGCTTTGTTATTACTCATTTTAATATTAGGTTATTTTAATCAGTCCTCTATAACACATATCAGTATATAAAAGATTAACGCCTTATTTCCGTCCTCCTACGACGGCTACAATTTCTCCTTTAGGTGGTTTATCTGTGTAGTATGCTAAGACTTCTTCGGCGGTGCCCCTAATCGTTTCCTCATAGATCTTACTTAGCTCACGAGAGATGGAAACAGGGCGATCAGCTCCAAAATAAGTGACAAAATCACCTAAGGTTTTCACCAATTTGTAAGGGGACTCATAGAAAATTATGGTTCGTGTCTCCTCGGCCAAAAACTTCATTCGGGTCTGCCGCCCTTTTTTAGGAGGAAGAAATCCCTCGAAAACAAATTTATCATTAGGTAGCCCACTATTGACCAAGGCCGGAACGAAGGCAGTTGCGCCAGGTAGGCAATCTACTTCGACCTGATGCTCTACACAGGCTCGCGTCAGCAAAAATCCGGGGTCGGAAATGGCGGGCGTGCCTGCATCGGAAATCAGGGCCATGTTTTCCCCGGCCTGCATCCGTTTTGTAAGTCTTTCAACTGTTTTGTGCTCATTGTGCATGTGATGCGACTGCATTGGGGTAGTAATTTCAAAATGTTGCAAAAGCTTTCCGCTGTTACGGGTATCTTCAGCGAGAATAAGGTCGACCTCTTTCAAAACACGAATAGCGCGTAGTGTAATATCCTCAAGATTGCCGATTGGAGTAGGCACTAAATACAATTTTCCCATGTAACTGGCTTATACCTTTTCGTTTAATCGAAAATTAGTCATTTTTTGACTATTGAAGGTCGTTTAGAAATTACTTAGCAGGATTGAGGAAAAAAGAAATATATAAATGAACTGTCTAGCTGAAAGATGCAAAAAAAACAACTCTAGTTTAGAAAAAATGGACAGATGTCAACATTTGTTATGAAAAGGGAATAGACAGAATTTATGTAGACGATTTTGGCTGAATCTTTCACTAAAACGTGAATTGCAAACTATTGACTATGAAAATCTTCTTTCAATCAAATACATAAACCGTTCTTCGTATTCTTCTTTGCCAGCCCAATACGCATAATCGGGTTTAACCATGTTTTCTATAAACGATATCGAACGCTCATGGCTATCAATGGTGTTGAGTTGCGAGAGCACACGGTTGTAATCTTCGGTGCTACCACCGAATAGGTGTTTAACGAAAGCCAAGCGATTATTCAGGTCAACTTTTAATGCTTTGTTCGAGCCCTTATCATTCAGCGATTTGGTGCGTATCTCTTTTCTTGGAGATTCGGTAACGGCATCCTTCTGTGGCATGAAAAGCTCTTTATCATTTTTCATGTATTCCGGTTTGGCCAAAAATTCAGCTAAAACTTCATCGACCGGAATATCACCGGGCATTTCCGAAACCATGTCTTTAATAGTGTCCATTCCGGGTATCATGATATCTTCTTGATGGGGATTGTTTTCCGGAACCGATGCATTTTCGCTAAGTACAGAATTTGCCATCTGTTCAAACTTTGCGGCAATGACATTTTTAGATATATCGACATCCATGTGGCTCAATTCTTTTTCGATAAATCGCAAAACGGCCAACTTTTCATATAAATCTTTGGCCGACTCGTACAGCTCTTCGATACTATTTGTATCTCGTGAAGTAATAATGTCGGTGGATAATTTTCGCAGTTCTTCCTTCAATTTTTTCTTCATCAATCCTTTTTTTTATATCCGCAAGTAAGCGATCTCTATCTTTATTAACTTTATCCTTACTATAATAACAACGAAAAACCCTGTATTTTCGTCTAAAATTACAAAATGTTTCTTGAAAACACGGTCAACCCCAAAGAACAATTCGGATGGATCGAAGTCATCTCCGGTTCAATGTTCTCGGGTAAGACCGAAGAACTTATTCGAAGGTTAAAACGCGCCAAATTCGCTAAGCAGAATGTGGAGATATTCAAGCCCATTGTCGATACAAGGTATGATGAGGATAGGGTAGTTTCGCACGATGCCAATGAAATACGATCTACGGCCGTTCCAGCTGCAGCAAACATTCGAATTCTGGGTGACACATGCGATGTTGTCGGTATCGACGAGGCGCAATTCTTCGATGATGAGATTGTGACCGTTTGCAATGACTTGGCCAATAAGGGTGTGAGAGTAGTGGTCGCCGGTCTTGATATGGATTTTAAGGGTAATCCCTTTGGTCCTATGCCTGCCTTAATGGCCACTGCTGAATATGTGACCAAAGTTCACGCCATCTGTACGAGAACCGGTAATCTAGCCAACTATAGTTTCCGGAAATCGAACAATGATGATTTGGTCCTATTGGGAGAAACGGAGTCTTATGAACCCTTGAGTCGCGGCGCATATTACAAAGCAATGCTGCGGGAAAGGATAAGTGAAATAGATGTCGACATAGAGGAAGTGACCGCAAACGTAAAAAAAACGGATGGTTAAAGCAACCGAAACCGTGCTCGAAATCGACCTTGGTGCCTTGGAGCACAATTTTCGATATCTAAAAGGAAGACTGAATCCTGAGACCCGATTTTTAGGAGTAGTGAAGGCCTTTGCTTATGGAAGCGATTCAGTCACGATTGCCAAAAAACTCGAAACCCTAGGGGTAGATTATCTAGCCGTTGCCTATGTGAAAGAAGGTGTAGTCTTGCGTGATGCTGGTATTCGAACGCCCATTTTAGTACTGCATCCATTACCGGTCAGTTTCGACGAGATGATAGAGCGATGCTTGGAACCAAGTCTATATTCCCGGAAAATTCTGTTGGAATTCATTTCAGCAGCCCAAAAACAAGGGCAACATAAATATCCCGTGCATCTCAAATTCAATACCGGACTCAACCGCCTAGGCTTTTCGATTGAAGATGTAACCTATTTGGCCGAAAAGCTGAACGGCGAGAAAGCCCTGAAAGTTGTATCTATTTTATCACATCTAGCGGCCTCCGAAGACCTCGATGAAAAAGCGTTTACCCAAACCCAGATAAAAAGCTTCGAAAATATTGCCTCGGAGGTCGATAAAAATTTGGATACCAAGCCCTTTCGTCATTTGTTGAACACCTCCGGTATTATCAATTATCCCGAATCTCAATACGACATGGTTCGAAGCGGTATCGGGCTTTATGGCTTTGGCAACGAGGCCAAAATTGATGCGCAGCTACGGCCCGTAGCCATCCTGAAAACGGTTATTTCACAGATACACACTATCGCATCCGGGGAAAGTATTGGCTACAACCGCGCATTGATCACCCAATCACCAAAGGTTACGGCAACATTACCCATAGGACATGCTGATGGTATCGGCAGGCAATATGGTAATGAAAAAGCCTACGTTACCATAATGGGCAAAAAAGCTCCGATAATCGGTAACGTATGTATGGATATGATCATGGTCGATATCACCGATATTAATTGCCATGAGGGCGATGAGGTAATTGTTTTTGGAGAAAAGCATTCCGCGGATAGTTTTGCGCGAGGTGCCAAAACAATTTCCTACGAACTTTTAACCGGAATTTCCAAGCGGGTTAAAAGGAAAATTATAGCCGAATAAATATGAATTAACGTTTCATTATGAATAATTTTTATTCTTACTTTGCACGATTATAAATAGTTAACATCTAAACGCAAAAACTATGTGGAAAGAATTTAAGAATTTCATTATGACCGGCAATGTTATCGATTTGGCTGTGGCAGTTATATTGGCTGGAGCCGTTGGACTAGTGGTTAACGGTTTTGTAAATGACATCATGATGCCCATCGTTGGCTATTTTGCTGGAGGTATGGATTTTGCGGATATGAAAATAGTATTATCCGAAGCCATTGTGGCGGCGGATGGAACCGTCGAAAAACCGGATAGTTCTATCCGATACGGTGCTTGGATAAATTCCATTATTAATCTGGTCATTGTTGGTTTTGTTCTCTTTGTAATTGTAAAATCATATAATAAAGTACGCGAACCTAAGCCCAAAGCAGCACCCAAAGGGCCAACTACAGAAGAATTACTTGCAGAGATTCGAGACGAATTGAAAAAGCAGAACTAAATAGCATTCAAATTCCGATGTTGTTCGGAATATCACCGCTACATTACATTTTTTAACTTTAATCCGCCCGCAGAAATTCGCAATTTCAGCTGGCGGTTTTTTTATAATTTTCAGAAATCAAAAAACAATAGAACTAACTGTGGACAATTACTGAACTTACTAAGATCTAGTAAAAAGTCTACTCCTAACTAAATGTTGTATTTGAAACATTTTGTTTTAAAATTAAACTTCTTGTCAAATGCATTTGTTCAATTTGCTATATTCATCTACATTTACCATCAAATTTGGAATGAATGAAAGTAGCAGTCGTAGGGGCCACCGGAATGGTAGGCGAAGTAATGCTAAAAGTATTAGCGGAACGTAATTTTCCAATAACTGAATTATTATTGGTCGCTTCAGAACGTTCTGTAGGCAAAAAAATATCCTATAAAGGAAAGGAATACAGCATTATTGGTTTAGAGGATGCCGTTGCTGCGCGACCTGATATAGCCATATTTTCCGCTGGTGGGGATACTTCATTGGAATGGGCCCCAAAATTTGCGGAAGCAGGTACTACGGTTATCGACAATTCATCGGCGTGGCGTATGGATTCCACCAAAAAATTGGTCGTTCCTGAAATTAACGCAGAAGCTTTAACAAAAACAGACAAGATTATTGCCAACCCCAACTGCTCTACTATACAATTGGTTATGGCTTTAGCGCCCCTGCATAAAAAATATAAAATGAAACGCGTCGTCGTCTCGACATACCAATCGGTATCTGGTACGGGTGTAAAGGCTGTAAAGCAACTTGAAAACGAGATGGCGGGAATACAGGGTGAAATGGCGTACCCTTATCCCATCAACAGAAACGCACTGCCCCATTGCGATGTCTTTATGGAAAATGGCTATACCAAGGAAGAAATGAAACTCGCCCGCGAACCCCAAAAGATTCTAGATGACAGTAGCTTTTCAGTCAGTGCTACAGCAGTCCGTATTCCAACAGCAGGTGGACATTCTGAATCAGTAAATGTCGAATTTAAAGAAGATTTTAATATAAACGATGTCCGTAAACTACTAAATGATACTCCTGGAGTTACGGTACAAGACAATCCAGATACCAACACCTACCCTATGCCCATCTATGCGCACGATAAAGACGATGTTTTTGTCGGCCGAATACGCAGAGATGAAACCCAAGAAAATACATTGAATATGTGGATTGTTTCCGATAACCTTCGAAAGGGGGCTGCCACCAATGCCGTTCAAATTGCAGAGTATTTGGTTGAAAATAAGTTGGTTTAGATACAAGCCTACTTAAAAATTTGCATTCAATATCCTCACCAAAGCGGGTCTTTCTAAAAGTTAGGTTAAAAACCGCCGCCTCTCCATTTCCTATTGGTGTTTTTAGTGCATTAAAATTTCCCCAAAAATGAAAAAGCTAATTGTATCGGGTTTACTAGGCACACTCCTATTTGCTTGTGAAACCACAGAAAAAAAAGAAACTATTACAGTGAACTATCCGCAAACCAAAAAAGTTGATTCCGTTGATACCTATTTCGGCACCGATATAAAGGATCCTTACCGTTGGCTTGAAGATGACCGCAGTGAGGAAACAAAAGCTTGGGTCAAAGCGGAAAACAAGGTGACTTTCGGATATCTAGAAAAAATTCCCTTTCGCAATGCCTTAAAAAACCGACTGGAAAAACTTTGGAACTACGAAAAATTAGGTTCTCCGTTTAAAGAAGGCGAATATACCTACTTCTATAAAAATGACGGGCTTCAGGATCAATACGTAGTTTATCGAAAAAAAGACAATACAGAACCGGAAGTATTTTTAGACCCGAATACATTTTCAGAAGATGGCACAACTTCACTTGCCGGACTGAGCTTTACCAAAGATGGCTCGTTAGCCGCATATCTTATTTCCGAGGGGGGTAGTGACTGGCGCAAGGCCATCGTTATCGATACCAAATCAATGGAAATCGTAGAAGATACTTTGACCGATATCAAATTTAGCGGATTGGAATGGCAAGGCAATGAAGGTTTCTACTATTCAAGTTATGACAAACCTGAAGGCAGCGAACTATCGGCTAAAACCGACCAACATAAAGTCTATTTTCATACGTTGGGGACGGTACAAAAGGAAGACCGTTTGATATTTGGAGATCGTCCGGAAGAAAAACATCGGTACATCGGAGCATCAATAAGTGAAGATCAGCGGTATCTGACCCTATCCGCAGCTACTTCTACTTCAGGTAACAAACTTTTTATCAAAGACCTCCAAGATTCGAACGGAGTGCTCGTTCCAATCGTATCCGATACGGATTCGGACAATTATCTTATTGATAACGTAGGTTCAAAACTTTATATCGTTACAGATAGGAACGCCCCTAACAAAAAAATAATAACCGTCGACGCCGCAAAACCATCCCCTGAAAACTGGGAAGATTTTATTTCGGAAACCGAAAATGTACTTTCTCCGAGTACTGGAGGCGGTTATTTTTTCACGGAATACATGGTCGACGCTGTCTCTAAAGTGATGCAATACGACTACGATGGCAAAATGGTCAGGGAGATAAAACTTCCAGGAGTGGGCAGTGCTTCCGGATTTGGTGGGAAAAAAGAAGATTCCGATTTTTACTTTTCCTTTACCAATTATATTACGCCCGGCTCATCCTACAAATACAATGTGGATAGTGGAGAATATGAGTTGTATTGGAAACCTGATATTGATTTTAATTCCGACGAATACGAGTCGAACCAAGTCTTTTTTAGCTCCAAGGACGGTACGAAAATTCCGATGATAATCACTCATAAAAAGGGTCTTGAGCTGAACGGTAAAAACCCCACTATACTTTATGCCTATGGTGGTTTCAACATTAGCATCACACCTTCATTCAGTATAGCCAATACCGTTTGGATGGAGCAGGGAGGCATCTATGCAGTACCGAACCTCCGAGGCGGGGGAGAATACGGTAAGAAGTGGCATCAAGCTGGTATAAAGATGAAGAAACAAAACGTTTTCGATGATTTCATTGCGGCGGCGGAATACCTCATAGATAAAAATTATACATCCTCCGATTATTTGGCAATACGTGGCGGAAGCAACGGCGGGCTTCTTGTTGGTGCGACCATGACCCAACGCCCGGATTTGATGCAGGTTGCCTTGCCTGCTGTAGGTGTTATGGATATGCTGCGCTATCATACGTTTACCGCGGGTGCAGGTTGGGCCTATGATTATGGGACATCTGAAGACAGTAAAGAAATGTTCGATTACTTAAAGGGGTATTCGCCCGTTCATAATATCGAGGCAGATACAGAATACCCTGCAACTTTGGTGACCACCGGTGACCACGATGACCGTGTTGTACCTGCCCATAGTTTTAAATTCGCTGCAGAATTACAGGTAAAGCAAACAGGCCAAAATCCCACTCTTATCCGTATCGAAACCAATGCCGGTCATGGCGCAGGAACCCCAGTCAGCAAGACTATCGAACAATATGCGGATATTTTCGGATTTACGCTTTATAATATGGGTTTACGGGAGCTGCCTAACCAGTCCGTTTTGAAAGCGTTCAAAGAATAATCATTAGAACATCGCCATTTTGGATGAAAATCCGTTTCTTGTTGAGCCTGACTTTTAGTACAGAACACCAACTATATGTTACAAGTAGATCATGTTTCTTTTGCCTATGATAACGATATTCCCATTTTGGAAAATATCAATCTCAAAGTGGCCAAGGGGGAGCATATATCTATTATTGGTGAAAGCGGTTGTGGTAAAAGCACCTTGTTGAAGATTATTTATGGACTTTTACATATCAAGGTCGGTGAAGTGTATTGGAACGATACCCAAATTTTGGGGCCTCTACATAATCTAGTGCCGGGAGAGCCATATATGAAATATCTTTCCCAAGATTATGACTTGATGCCTTACACTACCGTAGAAGAAAATATCAGTCAATTTCTGTCTGTTTTCGAGCCTGAAGAGATGCAGGCACGTAGTCTTGAATTGATGGAAATGCTCGAAATGACCGATTTTGCCGATACAAAGGTCCGCTACCTTAGCGGTGGTCAACAACAACGGGTCGCACTTGCACGCGTTTTAGCGCAAGAACCGGAAATATTACTACTCGACGAACCCTTTAGTCACATTGACAATTTTCGCAAGAACGGTCTACGTCGTAACCTATTCGGATATTTGAAGCGGAAAAAGATAACCGTATTGACCGCTACCCACGATCATAATGATATGCTGCCTTTTGCAGACCGGGTGGTGGTGCTCAGAGATCGTTATATTATAGCAAAGGATACGCCGAAAAATCTTTATGAACACCCTAAAGATATCTATGTCGCTTCATTATTTGGAGAGGCCAATAAAATTCCCATTAATATTGTAAAGTCATATGCCGACACCAAACGACGAATTATCGTATACGCTCACGAATTCAAGGTTTCGGCACGCTCCGGACTCGAAGTTGTTGTAAAGAGTGCCTACTATATGGGCAACTATTTTATGATAGTCGGCATCTATGAAGGTCAGGACATCTATTTTCACCACGATACTCCCTTCGAAAGTGGCAAAGTGGTTTTTCTAAATATTTCGTTGGAAACCATCAATCAACGGATGGCCGATACCCTGACATGAATAAAACAATAGCTGTTCAAGAACTCGATTTTAAGGCTGTCAGAAGTGGTGGGGCAGGCGGTCAACATGTAAATAAAGTTTCCACCAAGGTAGAATTATCTTTTGACGTCAAAAATTCTAATGCCCTTTCTCCAAATCAAAAAGCCCGGGTTATTCGTCAGATAAACAGCAAGTTGACCAAAGATAATGTACTCAATCTCTCTTGTGATGAAACTAGAAGTCAACATAGAAATAAGGATTTAGCGATAAAACGTTTTTTGGAGGTCATGCGAATTGGTCTGCGAGTCCCAAAAGTGCGGCGAAAGACCAAACCTAAAAGGTCTGCAATAGAGAAACGGTTGAAATCCAAGAAAAAAAATGCGGAGAAAAAGGCACGAAGGCAGCGGCCGGATTTGCGGTAAGGCTAACTATACATTGGCGGCAAAAGTCATACTGAAAATCAAATAATAAATTCAGTAGAATACTTTGTAGATAAATTTGCAACAACTTTCCTGTTACGATACCCTTCATACTTGATAAACATCACACAAATGTGTCATTGATTGCTTGAATTCTAGCATTAAAAGGTGTTATCCCCTTTTTTAAAAGTCAAATTTTAGCTGAACCGAAACGGTTTCCCCTTCCGGATTCTGCTTTTTATCCTCAGTATTCAAGTTGGCTAACGAGATGCCCAATAATCGCACTGAGTTCTGAAGTTCTTCTTGATACAGTAGCGCCTTCGCGGTTTCCAGTATCAAATGTTTATCTACGATGAAATAGGATAGTGTCTTACTTCGGGTATTCAAGGTAAAATCGCTATACTTTATCTTCAATGTTACTGTTTTACCGGCAATTTTAGATTTCTTCAATCGGCGCTCGAGTTCTTCAGCGATATGTTCCAAACGCTCGAGCATAAAAATCTCGCTACTTAAATTTTCACTGAAAGTGCGCTCGGCCCCAACCGATTTAGGAATACGATGGGGTTTTACCGCACTGTTGTGAATTCCACGGACAACATGATAATAGTAGCTTCCGCTTTTCCCAAATTTTTCGGCTAAGAATTCCAGTGATTTTTCCTTTAAATCTTTTCCGGTAAAAATACCCAGCCCGTACATTTTTTCGGCAGTAACTTTGCCGACGCCATAAAACTTACGAATTTCCAAATTCTCTAAAAAAACGATGACCTCCTCGGGGTTCACCGTTTTTTGACCGTTCGGTTTATTAATATCACTGGCGACCTTTGCGATAAACTTATTGATAGAGATACCTGCAGAAGCGTTCAATCCTGTTTTCTCCAAAATTTTTTTTCGGATTTCCTTGGCAATCAAAGTCGCCGATGGATTTCCCTTTTTATTTACGGTAACATCAAGATAAGCTTCGTCTAAAGAAAGAGGTTCGACTAAATCGGTGTATTCGTAAAATACGCTTCGAATTTGTTTTGAAATATCTTTATATCGATCAAAACGCGCCTTCACGAAAATCAGATCGGGACAGTTACGTTTGGCCAGAACACTGCTCATAGCGCTGCGTACTCCGAATTTCCGCGCCTCGTAGCTGGCAGCGGCCACTACCCCGCGCTGAGAGCTTCCGCCTACGGCAATAGGTTTTCCCCGTAGTTCAGGATTATCCAACTGCTCGACGGAAGCGTAAAACGCATCCATGTCGACATGAATAATCTTTCGTAGGGGAAAATCGGTTTCCATAGGGTAAATTTACGATAACTTATAGCGGTGCCCATTATCCTAAAACAACTGAAAACGTAACTAATGCTTGAAATAGAACGAAAATTTTTGGTGAGCTCCCAGACCTATCGTACAGAAGCAAGCTCGAAGACGCGCATTATACAAGGCTTTTTGAATACCCACCCTGAGCGTACGGTACGTGTTCGTATTAAGGGGGATTCGGGATTTCTAACTGTTAAAGGGAAATCGAACGAAGCAGGCACTATACGTTTTGAATGGGAGACAAAAATCGATGTAGGGGATGCAGAACAACTTCTAGAACAGTGTGAACCGGGTGCCATCGAAAAAACTCGTTTCGAGGTAAAAATAGGAAGTCATATTTTCGAAGTAGACGAATTTCACGGTGAAAACGAAGGACTCATTGTAGCCGAGATTGAATTACATCATGAAAACGAATCTTTTAAAAAACCCGATTGGCTTGCCAAAGAGGTCACTGGCGACATAAAATATTACAATTCCCAGCTCAGCAAAAAACCCTTTAAGAATTGGAGCAGCCATTGACCGAGTGTGAAGTTTAAATCACTTGATTACCGCCTATTCGAAATCCATCCTTAACATAAAAATCCATCCAATTTTAGAGTGTGGACTTCCATCCACCACCAACCGCGCGATATAACTCTACCATGGAAGAAAGCTGATTGAAGCGGGCATCGATAACATTTAAACTTGAGTTCAACGCATTTTCGCGAGCGTTCAAAACTTCCAGATAATTGGCAAGACCATTTTCAAGCAGCTCTTCGGAATAGTCCGTAGCGATATCATACGCTTCGAATTCCTTTTGTTTTATTTCTATTTTCTCCTTGGCCGCTTCGTAGGTATAATAAGCATCTGAAACTTCTTTGGTAGCGGTCAAAATAGCTCGCCTGAATTCCAATCGCGCCTGCTCTTGTTCAGCTTGTGAAACCTCAAATCGGGTACGTATCTGCCGACCGTTGAAAATAGGTTGGGTCAGGCCCCCGATGAGGGTGGCGAATAGCGAAGAACTATCGAAGAGTCTATCAAAGCTCAAACTTTGCAGTCCGCCCGTAGCGTTTAAGGTTAAGGAGGGATAAAAATCGGCCCGTGCCACATTGGTAAGCTCAAAGGCATTGACCAAACTATATTCGGCGGCAATAACGTCGGGCCGGTTGCGCAATAATTGAATAGGAACACCGGTACGCATCACAGCGTCGATGTTTTGCGCATCAAGGTTGCTTCTTTCAAAGTCAACAGGCTCTTTTCCTAATAAGATAGAAAGTGCATTTTCCTGTAATTTGGCCTCTCTGGTCAGGTCTATCAATAGGCCCTTTGCAAAATAGACCTGCGCTTCGGTCTGTTTGACGGCAACAGCAGTGACATTACCCGCCTCTTTGAGTGCCTTGGTTGTTTCGGTGGCGTTTTCACGGGTCTTAACAGTCTCTGCGGTAATACGTATCTGTTCGTCGAGCGAAAGCAAGCTATAGTAAGCCGTGGCTATTCTGGCAATCAGCTCGGTCTTGACCGCTTGGTGCGCCGCAACGCTTTGCAAATAGGATGCATCGAAAGCTCGTTTTTGACTACGGATCCGTCCCCAAACATCTGCCTCCCATGAAAGGTTTCCGCTTAGCTGATAGATATCCAGCTTAGAAAACTGCGCTCCGAATTGGCTATTATCCGAAAGTTCTTGATGGGTGTACTGCGCGTTACCGTTCAAAGTAGGGTAAAAACCTGCCCTGCCCTGTTTGAAAAATGCTTCCGACTTTGCGATTTGCTGAATGGCAATACGAATGTCTATATTGTTCGCAAGACCTTCCTCTATATATCCTTGAAGAAGGGGATCTTTGAACACCTCGTTCCAAGGAAGGTTGGCAATGGACAGCGTATCTTGCGGAAGACTATCCGTTCTAAAACCGGACTGGTCCACAATGTCTGGCCGTTCGTAATTCTTTGCAGCAAAACACGAGGATAATACTACCGGTATGGCCAGCGTAAGGAAAATCCTGTAAAAAATTCTCATCTTCATATCAATTATTTTCTTCAATATTGATTTTTTCTTTCGCTGCTTCGGGAACTCCTGTCAATTTTTCCTGTAACCATTGGAAAAGGATAAATAGGATAGGGATAACAAATACCCCGAACACGGTGCCTACAAAAAGTCCACCTACCGCTCCGGTACCTATGGAACGGTTTCCTGCGGCGCCGACCCCGTTGGCGAGGACCAAAGGCATTAGGCCTAAAATAAACGCGAATGACGTCATAAGAATGGGTCTCAACCGCGATTCCGCTCCGTCGATGGCCGCGTCGAGTATGCTTTCGCCCTGTCGCCTACGCTGCAAGGCAAACTCCACGATAAGAATCGCATTCTTAGCCAATAGCCCCAACAACATAATCAATGCTATCTGGAAATAGATGTTATTTTGTAGCCCCGTAAACTGTGTCGTCAAGTAGGCTCCCATAACACCTAAAGGCAGTGATAACAGTATGGAAAAGGGAATTAGGTAGCTCTCATACTGCGCCGCTAGCAAGAAATAAACAAAAACGATGGAAAGGGCAAAGATTATAGCAGCCTGATTACCGGCATTGACCTCTTCACGTGAAAGACCCGAATACGCCGTTGTATAATCACTGGGAAGGGACTTGGCTACTTCGTTAACAGCAGCAATTCCGTCTCCCGTACTAAACCCGGGATTCATCGCCGCCGTTATTTTAGTTGAATTGAAAAGATTGAAGCGTGTCACGGCTTGTGGACCATACACCCGTTCTAGATCAATAAATTCGGTAATGGGTGCCATTTCTCCATTCTGCGTTCGTACAAAGAGTCCGTTGAGGGCATCTTTGTTCGCTCGATCTTCAGGTAGTGCTTGAACGTAAACGCGATATTGTTTACCAAAGCGGGAGAAATCAGTTGCGAATATACTACCGATGTAACCTTGAAGGGTTGAAAAAATGCTGCTGATCGCAACCCCTTTTTCCTTGGCCAAGGGCACGTTGACTTTTAACTCGTACTGAGGATACTCAGTGCTAAAAGCAGACTGTGCAAACTTGAATTCTGGCCGTTGGGTAAGTTTCCCCATGAAATCTTGGTTCACTGCATCCAAATCTTTGAAACTACCGCTAGTACGATCTAGCAAATTGACCTCAACCCCCGCCGAGTTCCCGAAACCAGGTACACTGGGGCGTCCAAAAAATATAATTTCGGCTTCTGGAATTTGGGAGGCGATACCGAACATCTTCGCTGTGATACTCTCCAGTGAAAGGGAATCAGCTCCACGTTCTTCCCAATCGATAAGCTTGGCAATACCAAAACCATAATTACTGCCCTCACCATTAAGTAAACTTCGACCATCGATAACAAACATTCCCTCTATACCCGGTATCTCGTTTATTTTGGCGTACAACTTATTGTTGACTTCACGGGTTCTATCGACCGATGACCCCGGAGGCAATTCTACGTTCATAAAGATGATTCCCTGATCCTCTTGGGGAACGAAGCCCGTTCTCACGACGGAAGAAGACCAAAAGATAGCGCCGACAGCAAGCAGCAAGACTACGCCCGTAATCCATTTATGGCGATATAAAAAATGTACCGATTTACCATATTTATCAACCGTCGCATCAAAACCGCGATTGAATGCCACGAAAAAGCGCTGAATAAAATTCTTCTTTTTCCCATTTTCCTTTTCATCATGCCCCTTTAAGAGTAGTGCACAAAGCGCAGGACTAAGCGTTAAGGCGTTCACGGCAGAAATCAAAATTGCTATGATAAGCGTTACACCGAACTGTTCATAGAATACCCCTGAAGGTCCTGTGATAAAAGTAACAGGTATAAATACGGCGGCAAGAACAAGGGTAATGGATACAATGGCACCCGAAATTTCACTCATAGCCACATTAGTGGCTTTTCTAGCGCTTTTTTCCCCAGCATCTATTTTGGCATGTACAGCCTCTACCACAACAATGGCATCATCTACTACAATACCAATGGCAAGTACTAAAGCAAAAAGCGTTAATAGGTTTATAGAATAACCAAACAGGTTGAGGAAGAAGAAAGTACCTATAATAGACACTGGCACCGCTATAGCAGGAATCAGGGTAGACCTAAAATCTTGCAGAAAGATAAAGACTACCAAGAAGACCAATAAAAATGCCTCGATGAGCGTTTCTACCACCTTGTCTATGGAAGCCTCCAAAAAATCGTTCGCATTAAAAGGGGTGAACAGCTTTATACCTTCGGGAAGTTCCGACTTGATAGTTTCTAGCCTGGTATCGATGTTTTCTATAATTTCTTTCGCATTGGATCCCTTAGTCTGGAAAACACCCATCACCACGGACGGATTACCAAAAGTTCTGGAAGATGAAGAATATCCTTGTGCACCTAGCTCTATATCGGCTATATCGTCAAGCCTTAAATATTGTCCGTCACCAAGTGCTTTAATGACGATTTCGCTGTACTGTTGCTCCGTTTTAAAGCGACCCCCGTACTTAATAGTATAGGAAAAAGCTTCTCCGTCATTTTCGCCTAAAGACCCGGCAGAGGCCTCAAGGCTCTGCTCGTTTAGGGCAGCGGTAATATCAGTTGGAATGAGGTTGTAGGCGGCTAGCTTCTCTGGTTTGAGCCAGATACGCATGGCATAATCCTTCTGTCCGAAGACGGTCACGTTACCCACACCCTTGACCCGCTGCACATCAGGAATGACGTTTATTTTAAGATAGTTCTGAATGAAAGTATCGTCGTAATCATCATTCTCACTGTAAAAGGAGATAAACATCAAGGCGTCGGTCTGCTGTTTTTGGGTGATGACGCCCGTCTGCAAGACTGCAGCCGGCAAAACGGAATTGGCCCGAGCTACGCGATTCTGTACGTTTACCGCCGCAATATCGGGGTCGGTATCTTGATCAAAATATACTGTGATGTTGGCCGAACCTGTGTTGGTAGCAGTCGAGGTCAGATAGGTCATGCCTTCTACCCCGTTGATTTGTTCTTCTATGGGAATGACCACACTTTCTAAAATGGTCTCTGCATTGGCACCAGGGTAGGTAGTGGTTACCTGCACGGTTGGTGGTGCAATATCAGGATATTGTGTAATCGGAAGCCCGGTAAGGCCAAGAATACCCAAAATTACGATGATAATAGAGATAACCGTAGAGAGAACCGGGCGGTCTATAAATGTTTTTAACATAGCTGTTTTATTTCGGCCTTTTCTGTCGGCGCTTATCTAAACGATTTTTCAATAGGTTTGGCGATGCTGTCAAAAGGAACCTCTTGTGGGCTGACCTTGGTCTTACCTTTAATTTTGCCCGTGCCCTTTCCTATAATCCGGTCACCTTCTTTGAGACCGTCAGCTATTACATAAACATTATCGAGCTCGGTCGTGATTGCGATACGGGTAGAAACCGCTGTACTGTCATCGCCCACGCTGTAAACATAAGTGCTACCCTGCTGCTCGTAAGTCGAGGTTATAGGCACGACCAAAGCATCGGTATAGGTTTTCGGAATTCTTATGTTACCACTGTTTCCATTGGTCAGCATCTGTGTTGGATTTTCAAAAATTGCCCTGAACTGTATAGAACCCGTACTTGCGTTGACCTGGGAATTAATGGCGTCAATTTTTCCTTTTTGCTCATACTCGTTTCCATTGGCTAGGAGCAAACTTACTTCGGGAAGCTTTTCTATCTTATCGGTGGTAGTTTTCCCTTCCGCATTTTGAATGAAATCAAAATATGCCGTTTCGTTCATCGAAAAATAAGCGTAAACCTTGCTAATATCGGCAACTGTCGTTAAAGGGTTTTCGTTAGTAGGACTCACCAGAGCTCCTTTTCTAAGGTTGATGGATCCAACAAAACCATCTACAGGGCTTTTTATATTTGCATAACCGATATTTGCGGCAATACCACTATATCCACTTTTTGCCTGTTGTAATTTTGCTTTTGCGGTCTCTAATTGTACCTCGCTAATTATCTTCTGTTCTACCAGAGGTTTCAGTTTATCTACTTCGACCTGGGCAGCATTAACATTTGCTTCTGCCGCCGCGGCATCTTGATCTAGTGATTGGGTCTCTAGTTTGAACAGGGTTTGCCCTTTTCGTACTTTTTGCCCTTCATCGACCAAAACGTCGGTAATGTAACCGCTCACCTTGGCCCTTACCTCACTGTTTACAATACCCTCTATACTGGCGGGATAAGTAGTATAACCGGTGACCGTTTTCTTAGGAATTTTGACAACAGAAAAGGAGGGCGCCCCACCTTGTCCTGGGCCTGCTTGCGGGTTTTCATTCTCGCTATTACCGCAACCTGTCAACAGGAACATTAGGGATACAACCAAGGTTAAATAGGGTATAAATTGCTTTTTCATATTGATTTTTGTAAAAGGGAATACGTAATTGGTTTTTATTTTAATTATAGTTTTTCATCCTTCATTAAAGTCTTCCTTATCTTTTCCATTGAACTACTTACCTGTTCAAAAAAATTGAGGTACGCCGTATGAAATTCAAGTTCGAATCGTGAGCTGTCTTCATCATCGAGGGTTGCATTGATTTCTCTTTTGTAATCCATGATTTCAACGTGAAGTTCCCGTTCACGCTCCCAATTTTCAATCATTTTATTCAAGCCATGAATCATTGCATCGGGGTTCATGATAAAGTATTTCTTTCGATCTCCAGATTTCGTAAAATATTTCACGCGATCAACCTGCTGCAAGTTATTGAGATGTGTAGAGATTGTACTTTTGCTGGCACTCAAACTATCAACGAGTTCATCGAAGGTCATCCCTTTTTTACCAGTAAGAATTAAGGTAGACACTATACGGGCGGCGACAGGAGCCAGCTGGTCTTTACATTCGATGTAGACACCCAGCCGTTCTATTAGACGTTCTTTCTTTGTTACTAGTTCTTGCTTTGTCATAATTCACTTTTGACACATCGTTTGTCTAATTTCGCCATGCTCAAATAATCATTTCATGAAAGGTGAACGGCTAAAATCAATTAGGTTAAATGTGAAAAAAGATGCAAAAATAGGATTAGTTCGGTTACTACCGAACTAATCAAGTATAAAATTATGTTAACTATTATATTTGGTAGTAAAATTACGGCCTTAAGGGTTGGTACTGCACAGGATTATGCTAATCTGACATAGAAGTAGGAAGAATTATTACTTTGCCAATATACCTTCCTTCTGAATAAGAGGTACCAATTTTAAGGCGCTTGTTTTTACAGAATTCTTAGGGAAAACAAAGCGTCTTTCAAATAGTTTATTTTCCGCAAAGAAGGTAACGAAGAACTCATTATTCAGGGCAAGAACATCTTCTTGTACGAGCTCTATTTTTTTGAAAGATTTTTGTGCTATCGACCCAATTCCGTGTCTCATAACTGAAGTCTTTCGATTTTCATCAAATCCTTTGGATACGACCAATACCATTTCTATAGCCGTATTTCTAGCGTTAATGACATAGGCATTCCAATCTTTCGAAAGAAATTCGTCGTTCCATTCGTGGATAATGGCAACATAAACATCTTTGGCTACGGGTATCTCGATATCTTTCTTCATATCCTCATTTCTGGATACTATGTTTTACAAGGCGCTCCTGAATTGCTTAAGAAATCGCACATCATTTTCGCTTAGCAGTCGAATGTCTGAGATTTGATGTAATAGCAGGGCAATTCTATCGATACCCATACCAAAGGCAAACCCCGAATAGGTTTCTGAATCAATGCCACAATTATCAAGTACGTTGGGGTCGACCATGCCACAACCCATAATTTCGAGCCAACCGGTGCCTTTGGTCATGCGGTAATCGGTCTCCGTTTCTAGCCCCCAGTAAACGTCTACCTCGGCACTGGGTTCGGTAAACGGAAAATACGAGGGCCGAAGTCGTATTTTAGACTTTCCAAAAAGTTCGGTCGTAAAGAACTGTAAGGTCTGTTTGAGGTCGGCAAAAGATACATCAGTATCAATGTATAGTCCTTCTACTTGATGGAAGAAACAATGTGAGCGTGCCGAAATAGCCTCATTACGGTATACCCTTCCCGGAGAGATAGTTCGAATCGGAGGTCTATTATTTTCCATATATCGCACTTGAACCGATGACGTATGGGTACGTAAGAGGATGTCTGGATCGGTCTGTACAAAGAAGGTGTCTTGCATATCCCTTGCCGGATGGTGCTCAGGAAGGTTCAGCGCTGTAAAATTATGCCAATCATCTTCAATTTCGGGGCCTTCGGAAACATTAAAGCCTATTCTAGAAAAAATTTCTATAATTTGATTCTTTACGATGGAAATAGGATGTCGTGCTCCTAGCTCAATAGGTTCGCCAGGACGAGTCAGATCCCCATAGATGGACTTTTCAGTGGACTTATTTTCTAAAGTCTCCTTAAGCGAATTCACTTTTGCAGTAGCCGCGGTCTTGAGTTCATTTATGGTCTGACCAAATTGTTTTTTTTGCTCATTGGGCACGTTTTTGAACTCTGCGAAAAAGTCATTGAGCAGTCCTTTCTTACCCAGATATTTAATTCGAAATGCCTCTACGGCAGCTGTAGAATCTGTAGTAAAATCTTCAACTTCTAAGATATGTTTTTTTAAAACTTCAATCATGGCGGCTTGTTCAGTTTACAAATTTAGGCCTTTACCACAACTTTGACAACGTTCTATACATCTTGAAAAAAGATGAATTCTTGATTCGAATATGTTAACCTTCTATTAAACGTACAAAGCAATTCTATTCAGTATAAAAATCAGCGCTAATTATTTTATTTTTCATCATTAAATGCTTTAATACCTATTGATACTACGCCAAAACTGTTAACGAAGTGTGGAATTAGCATATAGTTTTACTGTATAATTTATTCTTTAAATCCTAGTCCCTTCCAATTACAAAAAAAGTTTTTTATTGTATTAGTCGGTATCTCACTTTTCGTATCCTGTGCGGTATTTCGCAAAACCTTAAACTTTAAAAGATAGGATAAAAAGCTACCTTATAGTTTTGCCATGCGAACGCTTGTGAGCTGATTATTGATATTGAAAAGATTTAGTATTTCAATTAACCATATCGGCAAAATCACAAATATTTTAGCACTATTTCCGCCCAAAATCGGCAGGAATTTCTCCCCATGCTTTTGTTTCCCATTTTACGATAGGCGTGTTGTAGGAATTATTTTTCAGCCAATCCAAAGCGCGCCGAACCAACTCGAAAAGTGTCTTATTCTTTGGGGTCTCCTTGAGTTTGGTATTACAAGTCTGTTTGCGCACCCAGCTCATGGCGGTGCGGGAGTCTGTATAGATAATTCGGTCGCTATTCTTTTGCTTGAGAAACGCGAGGCCATGTACGAGGGCCAAAAATTCACCAATGTTGTTGGTGCCTTGCGCAAAAGGACCTTGATGGAAAAGCTTTTGTCCGGTTTTAGTGTCGACCCCTCGATATTCCATTACGCCGGGGTTTCCGCTAGAGGCGGCATCTACGGAGATAGAATGAAAATTGGGCGTTCCATATTTCAGCAATTGCTCTGGAGAGAGCGATGGTACTCCTTTTTTCTTTCCTTTGTATTCTTCATAGTTGCCATTATACGCTTTTTTAGCTTCGGCAAATGTGCTAAATGATTTGTATTGCGCGCCCTTATAGCCATCTATAGCCGCCTTACAATCTTTCCAATTATCATATATACCAGGTCGCTTGCCTTTCCAAACTGTGTAAAATTTTTGTTTTTTAGCCATTACAATATGGATTGTTTTCGATGGGGCTTGTGTGGTAGACCAGTCAACTTATTTCTCCGTTGCCAGATTAGCCTAATACAATCACAAGGGCATTCTTATCATCCGAATTTAATCAACTGCTCTTCCAGTCAAAAGTTTTTCAATGACTTTTGGGAAATGTTCGTGTTCTAAAACATGAATTTTTTCAGCGATTTGCGCCGCGTCGTCATCCGCTGATATCTCAATTTTTGCTTGGTGAATGATGGCGCCTTCATCATAATTCTCGTTGACATAATGAATTGTAATTCCTGTTTCTGCGTCCCCATTGGCCTTTACCGCTTGATGAACTTTGTTACCGTACATCCCTTTTCCGCCGTATTTTGGTAATAGTGCAGGATGAATGTTGATTATTCTATTGGGAAATGCCAAAATGATTTTTTCGGGAATTTTCCAAAGAAACCCGGCGAGTACAATGAGATCTGGGTTTAAGGCTTTTAGTATATCGAGAATGCAGTCAGTGTTGTAAAAAGATGTTTTATTAAAGAACAAGCCATTGACAGATAGGGTGTCACAGCGATCCAAAACTCTGGCGTCTTTTTTATTGGAAAGCACAGCGGAAATAGAAACTTCAGGTCTATCCTGAAAATAACGTGCTATATTTTCTACGTTGGACCCTGAACCGGAAGCTAAAAGGATGATTTTTTTTGTGTTCACGATGAAAATTAGGCATTAATCCTACTAAAGAGGGCAAAATACATGTAAATGGAAAGAAATTCCAAATAATTTAGACAAACTTACCTACATAAAATAACCATCCCTCACCTTATTTTTTCGATTCCGACAGTAGTATATATTCTTAAAATCACTAAATTTAGACACTATTTAACGGCAAATAGTATTATTACGACAAAGTTTTTTACTTTTGCCATCAATTAAAATTTAAAACCAATATTATTATGTCAGACATTGCATCAAGAGTAAAAGCTATAATCGTTGATAAATTGGGAGTTGATGAAAATGAAGTTGTAACCGAAGCTAGCTTTACGAACGACCTAGGGGCAGATTCACTGGATACCGTGGAATTGATCATGGAATTCGAAAAGGAATTTGATATTCAAATTCCAGATGATCAAGCCGAAAACATCGCAACCGTTGGCCAAGCTATTAGTTATATAGAAGAAGCGAAGTAATTTCTTATGATTTCTTGAAGAAATCACAAATTATCCATGCGGTGACCTTATCGCATGGATATTTTTTTTTAATTTACGCTGGGTTAAACGAGTTCAACAATCAAATACCAATTTCAATGGAGTTAAAGCGAGTTGTGGTCACCGGATTGGGCGCCTTGACGCCTATAGGCAACACTATCGATGAATATTGGGAAGCTTTAAAAAACGGTAAGAGTGGTTCTGCTCCCGTGACTTATTATGATACTGAGAAATTCAAGGTCAAATTCGCATGTGAACTCAAGAATTTTAATGCACTAGATTACTTTGACCGCAAAGAAGCAAGAAAATTAGATCGCTTTGCACAATATGCGCTGGTCTCTTCAGACGAGGCAATTGCAGATTCAAAGTTAGACCTAAACGTAGTAGATAAATTCAGGGTCGGGGTTATCTGGGGTGCCGGTATCGGAGGTCTGGAAACTTTTCAAAACGAGGTGATAAACTTTGCCGAGGGTGATGGTACGCCGCGATTTAATCCTTTTTTTATACCCAAAATGATTGCGGATATCGCCCCAGGACATATTTCGATCAAACATGGGTTTATGGGCCCCAACTATACTACTGTCTCTGCATGTGCTTCCGCGGCAAACGCTATGATCGATGCCCTAAACTATATCCGTTTAGGTCATTGTGATGTTATTGTGACAGGTGGTAGCGAAGCAGCCGTAACCATTGCAGGAATGGGCGGTTTTGGAGCTATGCACGCTCTAAGTACCCGAAATGATAGTCCTGAAACGGCTTCAAGACCGTTCGATGCGACTCGAGACGGATTTGTACTGGGAGAAGGCGCGGGCGCATTGATTCTAGAAGAATATGAGCATGCCAAAGCGAGAGGTGCCAAAATATATGCAGAAGTTGCTGGTGGCGGCCTTTCAAGTGATGCCTATCATATGACTGCACCACATCCCGACGGTATCGGAGTGGTACAGGTTATGAAAAACTGCTTGCGTGATGCCGGGCTTCAACCGGGCGATGTCGATGCCATAAATACGCATGGAACTTCTACTCCCTTGGGGGATGTAGCCGAGCTAAAGGCAATTACTGAAGTATTTGGCGAACATGCACATACAATCAATATCAATTCTACAAAATCGATGACGGGGCATTTATTGGGGGCTGCCGGTGCCATAGAAGCCATTGCTTCTATTCTTGCCATGAAATACAGTATTGTGCCACCAACTATTAACCATACCACGGTCGATGAGAATATTGACCCTAAACTAAACCTTACACTGAACAAGGCCCAAAAACGGGAAGTTAACGTGGCGTTGAGTAATACTTTTGGTTTTGGCGGGCATAATGCCTGTGTGATCTTCAAAAAAATTAGCGAGTAAATCCAAATGGGATTCACCTTCAATATATTCGGTTCCCATTCTAAAAAGGATGGGGATTTTTATATTGGCGTGACTAAAATTCTTGGTTTCAAGCCTAAAACTATAGATTTTTATAAAAAGGCCTTCCTGCATCGTTCGGTCAACGAGAAAGATGAAGAAGGCATTCCTATGAACTATGAACGTTTAGAATTTTTGGGTGATTCTATGCTAGGTACTATAATATCAAGACATTTATATATTGAAGTGCCTGAAGGTGACGAGGGCTATCTTACGAAGATGCGGTCAAAAATTGTCAGTAGAAAACACCTTAACCAATTGGGCAAAGATTTAGGTCTTATACATTTTGTGAGAAGCCGGATACCTAAGTCCCATTTTGGGGATAATATTCACGGCAATGTATTTGAAGCCCTTGTAGGTGCTATCTATCTTGACCGCGGCTACACGTATTGCCGTAAGTTTATCCATGAGAAGGTAATTGCTCCGTATGTGGATATCGAACAGCTCGAGGGCAAGGTTATCAGTTATAAAAGCTTGATTATCGAGTGGTGTCAAAAACAAAAGAAATCTTTTGATTACGATGTATACGATGATACCGGTAATGATGCCCTAAAACACTTTGCCGTTAAGCTTACAATTGATGAACACGTTGTTGGGAAAGCTCGGGCCACCTCTAAAAAGAAAGCGGAAGAAAAGGCATCGAAACGGGCCTATTATGCCTTGCAAGACAAAATTCGTTAAGGCTATTAAGGCTAGTGTTTAAAGAAATACAATACGTTCATTGGTTTAAAAATCTTATATTTACGCTTTCTACCCCTATGGCAGCAGTACATAAACTAACCTCTGATCTTTACGAAGATTATTTTGCTTTGATCGCCATGCACAGCAGCCTTGAAGACTACGGTTTAGCCTATACGTTGAACCTGTACCTAAAATCAAATTTCAAGCGGCGTTGGAAAGATTTGGAAATATCCGATAATGTCACCGTTCCAATATTTGAATGGAAAGATGATATTAACGAGCGATATTGGACCTTTTTCACCAATAAGGGAAGGGGTATGAAAACCATGATAGAAACAGGACTTTTTAAAGAAGACACATTCCCTGAATATCATATGATAGCGGAACATCGGGAAGTAGATTATTTTTTAAAAATCGAGCAAGAAGGCTCGGAGAGCCACCGACAGGCGGAAATTGAAAGAACAATTTCAAAATTGTTTGCCATACCAAAAATTATTACGGCATACACCGTAGATATACAAAAGCTAAAATCTAGGAATAATTTAATTTTTTAAACCAATGCCTTCAAATAAAAAGACAAAGATAGTTGCAACCTTAGGGCCGGCAACAAGTACTAAAGAAGTCCTTCGCAAGATGATAGAAGCTGGGGTGGACGTTTTCCGTATAAATTTTTCGCACGCTAAGTACGAAGACGTAGCGGAACGTATCAAAATGATTCGTGAACTAAATGATGAGATGGGTAGCAACACCTCGATACTTGGTGATCTTCAAGGCCCAAAACTTAGGGTTGGCATTATGGCGAGCGAGGTAGTTGTCTCTCCAGGAGATGAAATCACATTCGTGACAGGTGAACCTTTCGAGGGAACCGCTGAAAAAGTGTATATGAACTATGCCACTTTTCCACAAGACGTTAAACCGGGTGAACGTATTTTGTTAGACGACGGAAAGCTGATGTTTGAAGTTATTTCAACGGATGGCACATCGGAAGTAAGAGCTAAGGTGATTCAAGGAGGGCCGTTAAAATCGAATAAGGGCGTAAATCTGCCCAATACTAATATTTCGCTTCCCGCTTTGACCGAAAAGGATATTCAGGATGCCGAATTTGCAATATCCCAGAATGTTGATTGGATTGCCTTGTCATTTGTACGTTTTAGCCAAGACCTTATAGATCTGCAAAATATTATCAGCAAACACTCGGAACATAAGATACCGATTATCGCTAAAATTGAAAAACCGGAAGCTGTTGAGAATATCGATAAGATTGTAGCGTATTGTGACGGTCTCATGGTCGCCCGTGGTGATTTAGGGGTTGAAGTACCTGCACAAGAAGTGCCCCTTATTCAAAAACAATTGGTGCTAAAAGCAAAAAAAGCGCGTATTCC
>DRGL01000020.1 GCA_011050085.1 Pricia antarctica
AGACCTGCCTGCCGGCAGGCAGGTTTCGGCTCTGAGGGTTGGGGGTTTGAATCCCTCCGCGGTCACAAAGGATCTTGCATCGCAAGGTCCTTTTTTATTTTCGGACTATGTTCTATGTTTATGTACTTTTGAGCGAGAAAGACGGTAGGCTCTATAAGGGCATCACGGGAGATATCGTAAAGAGGGTGAAACAACATAATCTGGGGCAGAACAGGTCGACAAGGGCATTTGGACCATGGAAGCTTGTCCATCGGGAAGAATTCGCCACTAGGCCCGAGGCAAGGTCCAGGGAGAAATTTTTCAAATCGGGAGGCGGTAGGGAGTTCCTAAAGAATAAACTGGGTTGATATAAATGTACGGCTGGATAGCGCATCAGACCTGCCTGCCGGCAGGCAGGTTTCGGCTCTGAGGGTTGGGGGTTTGAATCCCTCCGCGGTCACAAAGGATCTTGCATCGCAAGGTCCTTTTTTATTTTCGGATTATGTTCTATGTTTATGTGCTTCGTAGCGAGAAAGACGGTAGGCTCTATAAGGGCATCACGGGAGATATCGTTAAGAGGGTGAAACAACATAATCTGGGGCAGAACAGGTCGACAAGGGCATTTGGACCATGGAAGCTTGTCCATCGAGAAGAATTCGCCACTAGGCCCGAGGCAAGGTCCAGGGAGAAATTTTTCAAATCGGGAGGCGGTAGGGAGTTGCTAAAGAATAAACTGGGTTGATATAAATGTACGGCTGGATAGCGCATCAGACCTGCCTGCCGGCTGGCAGGTTTCGGCTCTGAGGGTTGGTGGTTTGAATCCTGTTGAGGTCACTATTAACATCGAGCCACTTCCAAAAGATGTGGTTTTTTTTCTAAAAATTCAATCTGAAAACTGAGAACTTTTGAGTTGAACGAATAGGATAGATGATACGTTCGATTTGTTATTTATGAACAAATAGCTTTAAGCTTATATTAGTCTACAGTTTTACCTAGAAGTCTTTCTTTACGTTACCCTTTATTTTTTATAATTACCTCCTAAACGTCTAACTGGAAGCATATTCAATATTGATTGCGTAATAGCTATAACCAAATAATTATTGGAAGTATTCTTAAAATTGTGGGAGTATGCCGTAATCCACTTAGATGTAATTATATCCTGATGTGTTATTCACTCCCTCCGCTTTAAGCAAATTTAGTTGCATTTTAACAAAAATAATCAAGTGCCTAATGAAGGCTAAAAATCCTGCGGTGGACAGCGATTCCCTTTAAAAATGAGATATCAGTAAAATTCTCCTAATTATGTAGTCTTTTTCTATTCTTTTCAAGAAAGTAAGATATTTTATAGAATTAAAAAAGGACTGATACCAAAAGCATATAAGTCCCTTATTGAAATGTCTTCGATTTTTCTATTCATAAGCTCTTTACAGCATTTATGCACTCTCGGGAGAAAAATAGAAATAAACCGTTACGAAGGTTTTATATGAACTCCGGTTTTTTCAGAAGCGATATCAAGATTATCGCCTTCTTTTGTTACAGGTTTAACCTTCTCAGATGGCATTTGATTTTTTGCGCCATCCGGTTTTTTTGAACTACTCATATTGTCTGCCATAACTAAAAATTTTGAATTTTATATTCTATATTAGTCAAATAGATGCAATAAAGCAAATTTGTATACTCATTTAGAGGATTGTATGCGAAACTGATTATTAAACTGATGAATCTTAACCAGTTTTTAAATGAATGTCAAGAAAAAGGTGTTCTAAAATACCTATCTATATATATTGTTTCAAGTTGGGTTTTCCTGCAAGTCGTATCAGTAATTTCTGACCCTTTAAAACTTCCAAAAGCTACCATTACCTATTCCCTATTGTTCTTATTGATCGGCCTTCCATTTTATATCTTTCTCTTGTGGAAATATCAGATTAAACCATTAAATAAGAAAGCAGTTTCCGAATTATCGCATGAAGAAGATTTAGGTAGCGCATCATCAAAATCTGCCATCGAACTTAATCCTGATAATGAATCTTTTGTGACGGCAAAAAGCTTTAATAAAAGCTTTCAGAAAATATACTTTATAGTTTTAGGCATTATTGGTATAATCGCAATTTCAGTTGCCGGTTTAATTATTAATACAGCCATAACTACAAGTGAGAATCTGAAGGTTTCAAATGCCTTTTTGGAAACCAAGGCAAGTGATAAAATCGCGATATTAACATTTGACAATAACACCGCTGATGAAAAATATGACATTGTTGGTAAGATGGCCGTTGATTGGATTATGCACGGAATTACTGAAAATAGATTGGCCCAAGTAATTTCGCCGAAAATTATAGATGACTATTCCAAAGTATTAAAGGCCTCAATGCTTCCTTCCGCTAACGATAGTGTGGTAACGAATTACCTAAAGCCTTCCAAAATTATTATGGGAGATTTTTATTTAAAGGGCGACCGTTTACTATTACAGTCTTCGATAACCGATGCAAATATGGACCGGACACTTATTGCTTTCAAACCCATTGATTGCGATGCCAAATCTCCTTTAGAGTGTATCGAGGCTTTGAAACAACGTATCTTAGGCTTTTTGGTTACGGAGTCTAAACCTTTAGATAATCTTCAAGAATCCCCGCCTAATTTTGAGGCTTACCAAAACCTCCTATTAGCCAAAAATAATTATGATAACAACGATGAATACCTTCGTTATGTAAATGCCGCAATAGCTGCAGATAACAATTATTATGAGGCTAAGGTTAACCGTTTGGCCCACTACTATAATTTGGGTGAATACCGGGTTGCCGACTCATTGCTCAAAGTACTGTCGAAAGAGACTAGTACCAACGAGAGACAACTAAATAATCTCAAAATTTATCAAGCCCTTCTTCAAGGTAACAATAGAAATATTTACCGCTATTTAAAAAAAGAATACGCAATAAATCCCTTCGACTTGGAAACCAACTCAAGTTTCATGACCGTAGCCAAACAATTTGTGAATCGGCCTGAAGATGTTGGAAAGATTTACGATGAAATTTCGATGAAGGGGATGGATGTGATAGATTGTGAATATTGTTCATATAGATATCTCATTAAGGCACTCGCCGATATTCAGTTGGGAAAGTTAGATTCGGCGATTACGTTAGTCAAGCCATTTGCCAAAACAAAGGGAAAGGAAAGATTGAAAGAGGTTTTGCTAAAGGCTTATGTACAATCCGGTAAATCAGCTAAGGCCGTAAAGAGTTTACTGGTCAATTTCAATCATGTGGTTAGTAAGGATGCCTGGCGTAGGTTGATGCTATCCACTGGTAAGGAATACCTGCTAAAAAACAAACCTGATTTAGCAAAATATTATTGGAATCAACTGATTACCTCTTTTCCACAAGCTGCCTCAACTGGAGAAGATTTACAGTTGCTTGCTCACGCCTTTTTCTATGATGAAAAGTATACCCAAGCCATAACAAATTATGAAAAATTATTAGTTATAGATTCCATCGGAAAGACGGAAAGTTACGCCAATCTAGCAATAGCCTATCAAAAAATCAAAAAGCCAAATAGAGCCGAATCGGTACTACAAAAACTTCAAAATAAAAGGGGCAACTACGACTATGGCAATGTCGACTATGCCCTAGCTAGATACCACGCTGCACTTTCCGACGATAAAGAGGCTATAGACTACCTATATAGAGCGGTAGCTTCTGGCAAAAGATATAATCTAGATGCCTATCAAAATGAAATTCTTTTCAAGCCTTATCTAGCAAGTGATGATTTTGAAAAGATAATGAGTTTTTGGAAATAAAAGTCCATTGCTTTTGGAAGAGCTAAAGAATTACGTTCTTGATTCAGAATAACTTCACAGTAAGCTATAGTTGATTTAATACATCGAAAATTATGAACGACCGTAAAAATATGTACGCATTGATTATAGGCGTTGGAGATGACTTACCTTACACTATAGAGGACGCTAGTAAGATTCGAAATACATTGGTAGACCCAAATCTAATTGGCTATCCTGAAGAAAATGTTATTTTACTTACGGATAAAGCAGCCACAAGGCAGGGCATATTTGATGCCTTTGATCTGTTACAAAAGAAAACGGACGAAAATTCATCGGTGTTATTGTATTATTCGGGGCATGGCGGTAAATATGAGGACAAACATAAATTCTTTCTTCAACCGTATGGTATGACTGCGGAAAATTATAAAGATACATGGGTAAAGGCCGAAGAGCTCACTGAAAAAATTAATGCGTTAAAATCTAATAAATTGGTATTTCTATTAGATTGTTGCCACGCTGAGGGAATGACTCAAGAAGGGCTGAACAATATGCAGGGTCTAGCGCAAAAATTGAACGATACGGGCGGCATGTGGGTCATCTCGGCTTGTCAAGACGATCAAAAATCATGGAGACTTCCCCACCAAGCCAACAGCTTGTTTACCGAATGTGTATTGGAAGTACTGGCGGGTAGACACAAATTCCCTTTTATAGACCCTAATGTCACCATAACAGATGTGGTAGAATATATTTTTGAGGAGGTTCCAAAAAGGGCGTCCGCATCTAAAGATAAGTATGGAAATCAAATCGAACAGACCCCGTTCGCTAAATTTCAGATGTCTGAAAATGTTGTCTTGAGCACTTTTCCGAAGAATATTGAGACACATGAAGCCATTATCAAGAACTTGGAACCCAGGTTGGATGCTTTAGATGAACGTAATCTACTTAGATTATTAAGTGCTATGGAAGCTGTAGGTCGAACCGATGAGGCTATAGTGATTTTAGAAAATCATGATAGAACCCAAGCGGATGCCGATTTATTAAATGCCCTCGGTGATCTATACAAAGGCAAATATATAAATAGTAACGAAGAGCATTTTGGTCAGGCCGCCCTGAAGTGTCATGAGCATGGCTTGGAATTAGCTGTCAGTGACGAAGATGACGAACAGATATATTTAAATGCCATAAACTTGGCATTTTTGTATCTGATGTTAGATCTTAATAAAAAGCAGATGCGGGCTTATGCCCAGCAGGCGTTCGATGTTGCCGATTCCTATTTTTACCCTAGCGTTGAAAAATCCGGAACCATGGGTGAAGCTCTGATCTATCTAAATCAATTGGATAAGGCGAAAATATATTATGTAAAGGTTTCGGAAGAAGGAGGAATTCGTTCAAAAATGAAGATATACACCGATGCTCAAAAAGCATTCTCAATTTTATATAATGATAATCCAAACGACGATTTCTTACTTTTCTTGAAAGAAAAGTTGCTGTCTTCGTAGAGGTATAAATATAAATTGTAATCTATGTTATGAAAAAATAGTTTTATCGAGTGAAAAATCAATCATTATGTTAAAAAATTAGATTTAATAATAGTTCAATCAAAATTAATTACTACTTTCATTAAGGATTTTGCCAACCAGCCAAATCTTCAAGACCTAAATTATCTCCCCCGATTAGTTTATTTTCTAAGCCCGAATACTATCGATTTGTGATTTTTACTTCAGTGTAAAATTTCAATACTTCGTATCGTATGTAAATATCTTATTTATGGAACATACTGCATTGACCCAAGAGCAACTAATTCCCTTGCAAGATATTAAAGAGGGAATTCAGTTGTATAAAAAGGAAATGGAATCCCAAATCAGGGCAGCCAAAATAAATACAGGTATTGGTATAGGTATAGCCTTGCTTATGCTGGTTTTTTTTGTATTACAGCCTGAATTATTGAGAAAATTTACGGAACAAATAAAAGAGCTCACTGCGAATATGGACATCATGGGTATTGCTGTTGGGGAAGGTCTTCCCATGATTTTCGGTCTGAAATCACTGAACAGCTCCAAAGAAAAAAAGAAAAGGTTGGATGGAATCAGGGTCTTTGAGAAGAGGGTTGCAAGAATGGAAGAAGGTATAGTACCGAATAGCCAAGAACACATTCTTGCACTGGAAGAGGATTTTGAGCTTTATGCCGTTATCTAAAATTTAAACCACTACCATGAGCAACATTCGTGAAAAAATCGAAGAAGTAAAAAAGGCGGCTAAAAAAAGCCGACGTATCAATAACATCCTTTGGTTTTTTGTGGTTGGTCTCGTAGGTCTGGCATTTTATCTGGCCTACATCGCCAGCTTGGCAACTGAAAGAGCCATTGAACAAGAGCAAATCGCATTGTATACGGCCACTAGAAACGATTCACTGATGACTGTAGCGGTTGATTCCAAACAGAAAATATTGGCTGTTATAGAGGAAGCGGATTCCGACCTGTGGGAACAAGCGAAAAAGGCAAATTCGGTAGATTCTTATTCGTTTTACCTGAAAGTTACTGAAGGCAAAAAGCGGAATGAGGAAGTAAAGAAAGCTATAAATGAACTTTTTGATGATGAAGGTTACGTTCAGCTTGTCGATTCGAATGGGCGTACAAAGTTTTTTGAAGAAAAAGTGAAATCCGATTTAGGTGATTTTTATGTCGCGTTGCAGGATAGAAACGTCAATACAGGCGTCATAGGTCATTCCGACTTTCCCAGAGCAGGGGATAAAAGAGGCTTTAGTATAAAAAAAGGCCAAGCGGTCAAGGTGCTTCAGGAGTTTCAAAGTGGAAATTCCCTTTGGGCCAAAATTGGTTTTAAGAATAGGTAGCGGCTAAAGAGATTATTACGATTGAGGTATTCCTAAACCATTAACCTCATTTTAAATAAGAATTTCTCCTAATTTTCTGTTTCAAACTATTTTAAATCGGTATGTAGCTGAGAAAGCATTTTATAGTGTATTTCAGGTTTGCGGTTGATACTATTTGAAAGTAATTCAGTCAACACGAGAAGCAGTTGTAGTAGAAGTAGAGTTACATTTCTAATTTGATTTTTTTAAACCAGAGCTTTCTTACTCATTTTGAAGCTGCCTATTAGCATCTTTCCTGACAGTTATTTTTAGTTTCTTATCTGTTCTCTTTGTAAAAAATTTAGACCACTTTTAACGAACTATAACCTTGTCCATTTCGTTGCAGCTGAATCTGGGTAGCGATTCGTTCTTTGAGAGAATCTACGTGACTGATAATACCAATAGTTTTTGAGGATTCGGATTGTAATTTTTCAAGGGTATCCAAGGTTTGATCCAAAGTTTCAGGGTCGAGCGTACCGAAACCTTCATCGATAAAGAGACTATTTATTTCGACGTTGTTCGATGCTAGATCCGAAAGTGCGAGGGCCATAGAAAGGCTAAGCAAAAAGGTTTCTCCGCCAGAGAGTGTTCTGACAGACCTGCGCTGTGATCCCATATGGTCATCAAGAACGATTAGGCCATCATCTTCTTCATCGCTTGGGGTATCAAGCCGATAGCGATCGCTAAGGTCTGCCAAGCGTATATTGGCAAGTATAACGAGGTGTCGTAATGTAAGGTCTTGGGCAAAATCATTAAATCGTTTACCTTGGGCATCACCGATAAGCTCATTGAGCAATTTCCATCGCTTTAATTGCTTTTCTTCAGCGGAGATATGTTGCTTTAATATGGCGATTTTTTCAGTTTTGATAGTATGGTTGGTGAGTACGCGCTCAAATTCGTTTCGTTCTTCGCGTATCACCTCTAATTCATTTCTTTTAGTTTCGAAACGATTTTGCAATTGCGTTTTTGGCTCATGAACTTCTAGTTTTTCAGCAGCTGCTAATTGTGTGTTCAATAGTTTTAAGGTCGTATCTGATTGGGTAAGTGCGTTACTTATTGCAGACTTTTCAGACTGAAGTCGGTAAAGGGTTTGTTCGTCCAATAGTGATTTGTACGCTTCAGATATTTCATTGAAGCCCTTTAAACTATCAGAATGATATAAGTGTTTTTCTAGGGATTGATTTTCTTTCCACTTCGATTGCGCTTCTGCTCTTGCCTCAGAAAGGCGATTGTCTATATGGTGTTTTTCTTTTTTTAGTTCCGTCCAATGGGTGAGAAGTTCTTGGCTATCTGAATTTATATTGGTTCCATCGTATTTTTTCAATAATTCTGTTCTGATTTCTTTACCCTGATTGGTTATAATATCCAGTTTTTCCAAATTGGGAAGTAGGGCATTATATTGTGAAATAATCCTCTTTTCAGCTTCTAAATTATCGATTGCGTCAAGCTTTTTTTGACAGTTATGTGTGAAATTTTCCCAGTTAGCATCTGATGGGAAGGGTAGTCCCTCGGATAATTTTCTCTCCTGTTCCATCAGATTTTTAATTTCCTCTGAAACAGATGCTATTCTTGATACGATGGTTTGGTTACTTTGGTTCAAAATTGTTATTTCGGATTTCTTTGAAAGAAACACGTCGTTCCATTGTTTGAATTGCTTTTGTAATGTATTTAATTCATGTCCCTTAGTATGGTTTGATGGGAGATGGGTAGCAAACGGATGTTCAAGACTACCGCATAAGGGGCAAGGTTCATCTTTTTTTAATTTGGTCCTGTGTTCATCCAAGCTTGCGCGTAAGCTTTCGATTTCAAGTGACTTTTGCAGCGCATTTGCTTCTGCGTTGAACCTTTTTGCCTTAGCTTCGGCAAGTTCCATTTCGCTTGGTAGTGCTTTTAGTTGTTGTTCTACTTGTTCTAGCTCAGTCGTATATTGTACCAGGTTTTTTTGTTCTTGTTTGAGGGCTATATCCTTTTTTTCAAGCTGTTGTGAGCGGCTCAGTTTTTCTTTCAAACCTTCTCGAAAAGAAATTATGTTAGCATTAGGACCAATACCCGATACCTTCAACAAGTCACTCAGTTTTTTCTCCGATTCCGAATGTAGTCTTTTTAAATTTCCGTAATTATCGGATTTCGGGCGATAGGTAAAATCGGTTTCCCTCGCTTGTTCCATGATTAGGGACTTTAAACTAGAATATTCTTTTTCCTTATCTCCGACTTTCTTTTGAAGTTCCCTAACGATTTCGCAGAAGCCATTGATATCGGCTTCCACGTTAAAAGATTTAGTTTCTATGCCAATGAAACGGGCCACTCGCTTCAAAAGGTTATCTATGGCTTTCTTGTTCTCTTCCTTGTTTATAGAAAGGATTGTACATTGCTTTTCAAGGTCGATGTAACGGTCACGAACTGTTGACCATTTACGGAGTTCATCGGCGACGGGGCGTATTTTTTCGTGATTGTTCAAGTCTGCGCCAGATTTTTCCAAAAACACGTCCATTTTTTTCGTATTCAACAATTGTCTTTCGGCCTCCGCTGTAATTTCTCTTCTTATTTTATCTAGGGATTCCTTAAGTGCTATGTCTGTTTCCAGTTTTTTAATAAGAGTCTCATACGTTGTTATATCCTCTTTCTTTGTTTTGAATTTATCGGCATACGCAACGTAAACAGCATCTTCGAGCAGTTCTTTTTGATGGGTCCGAATCTCATTTTGTTGGTTCTCGATGTTACGGCCTTCACTCTTGAAGCGTTCATAAGCCTTTCTCCCCAACTCCCTGTAAATGCCCGTACCCGTAATTTTTTCCAATAAAGCGCCCCGTTCATCTTTTTTGGCCTTTAGAAACTGGGCGAATTCTCCTTGAGCCAATAGTACCGATTTTATGAACTGATCGTAATTAAGGCCGATAAGCTTTTCATTGTGTGCGGCTACCCGTGACCTTTTTATGTCTAGAATAGTTCCGGCCTCATCGGCGATTTCCATTTCGTAGTCGCGTAGTTGATGTTTTTTGTTGGTGGAGATGGACCAACTTGATGTAAATATGCCAGCTTTGCAATGGTATCTAACACTGGCGGAGGCATCCTTTTGATTTCTTGTCAGAAGGGCACCCTTCGCCAATATTTCCTTTTTTGAAATCTTGCCAAGCCGTGGCACTTGATTGAAGAGCGCTAGCGATATGACATCGAGTAAGGTGCTTTTTCCGCTACCTGTAGGTCCGGTTATAGCGAATAAAGGACTGGTGTCAAATGGAGCCTGGGTGAAATCGATTTGATGGGTTCCTTTTAGGGAATTGATATTCTTAAAATGGATACTCAAAATTTTCATAAACTATTGACTAGTATAATTGATTTGGAGACGTGCTGAAAATAGTTGTCTGACCGATGGTAATTTATTCAGCGGCATGTACCTCGTTCAGAATTTCTTCAAAAGCGGACAAGAGATTTTGCCGCGTTTCGAAATCATATTCGTGGTCTACAATTTTTTTAAGAAAGACTTCCTTCGGCCGCACATCTTCTAATTTCTCGCTGCTATCATAGTGCTGACCTAATTTTTTTTGCACATTGGAGAATATTGTTCTGTGCTTGACGACTTCATACCCCGTTTTTTTAAAATCGGATACTAGGCTATCAAACCGAAGCATTTTCTCGCCATCGTAAACCTCTTCCTGTAGTTCCAATTCTATAAGGGTAGGTAAGGAATTATGTTGCGGTAGTGCTTTTAACCTATCGCCAAGACTATCCAGATTTCCCCTAATCTTCAGTAATTTTCGAAAAGAGGGTATAGCGATGCTTTCAGGGATAAATGATAGTTCGGTATTCAAGAAAAGGATACGTTTTTCGTCGGACTGTTCACTAAAGGATAGCGGAATTGGTGAACCACTATAATAGGTAGGCACTTTAGCATTGACCTGCTGCGGTTTGTGTATATGGCCTAAGGCAACGTAATCAAATCCTTCCCCGAACTGATGCGCATCAAAAGCGGCTTGGTTTCCAATTTGAATATCGCGCTCACTTTCGGAAGTCTCCATGCCTGCTGCAAACAAATGACCCATCGCAACGGTCGGTAAATTTGGGTATTGCGCTGCACATAGGTTGGCGGCAGTCCGAAAGACTGTCTCGATTCCTTCCCGAGTAGCGGCCAAGCGATCTTCATAGGTGTCACCAGCGTTCGCCGTACGCAAATCGGAATCTCTTAAAAAGGGAATGGCAGCTACTATTAGCTCAATATTTCCAGCATTATTAGTAATTGGAACAAGTATTTCTTCCACCGAATCGGGCATTCCTCCAATGACAGAAATATCAAGTTCGCCTAGAATTTCTTTTGGCGCATTGAGCATAGTTACCGAATCGTGATTTCCTCCGGTAAGTATGATTTTACAGTTTAAATTCCGCAATTTTAGAAGTGCCCGATAGTATTGTGACCGAGCTTCGGATGAGGGATTGGCCAAATCAAAGATATCCCCGGAAACCAACAGCAGACCAACTTCTAGAAAAGTTATTTTTTCAGCCAGCCAATCCACAAAGCGGTCAAAATCGACGAACAGATCGTGTTTGTGCAATTTCTTTCCAATATGCCAATCAGCTGTATGAATGATTTTCATTGTAAATACTTAGTTATCGGCCATAAGCGAAGCTCCTTTTTGTTCCTGTTCCTTAAGGTCTTCGACTAGTGCCAAGGCCTCGGATACCACGTCGCTACATAACACAATTAAGGCCCCTTTTGGCGCAGTTTTCATGGCATGGTAAATAGCTTCTTTTTCAGAGGGTATGACCGTTGTTTTTATATTGGGATTTTTGGCAGTGATGCCATCTTTGACCATCTTGATTAACTCTTCCTCTGATTTTCCACGTAAATGTTTGTCTTGACGGATGATAATCTCATCGAACATTTCAGCGGCTATGCTACCTATCTCGTTATTGTCTTCTTCGCGCCTATCGCCAATACCGGCAACAATACCCAATTTATGGGTAGCTTCCATTTGATCTGTGAATTTTTGTAATGCGCGCATACCGGATGCATTGTGGGCGTAGTCGAGTAGAATTTGGAATTTTTCGAATTTGAATAGATTGAGTCGCCCAGGAGTTTGGGATGCCGAGGGAATGAAGGTTTCGAGACCGGCTTTCATATCTTCGATCGTGATGTTTTTGATGTTACAGGCAATGATGGCGGGGAGTATATTCTGTATCATGAATTTCGCCTTTCCGCCATAGGTCAACGGTATATTTTCAGCCTTCATGATTCGCATCTTCCAAGCGCCGCGGCAAAGTGTAACGTATCCGTTTTCATAGACTGCGGTAATGCCGCCCTCTTGTTGTAATTCTATAATTCTTGGATTATTCTCGTCCATAGAAAACAGCGCAACGTTGCATTCCAGGCCTTTACGCATATCATAGACCAAATCGTCATCCGCATTTAAAATGGCATATCCGTCAGGTAATACCGTTTCGGGAATTACACCTTTTACCTGGGCCAATTGTTCGACCGTATGAATCCCTTTTAGTCCTAAATGGTCTCCAGAAACATTGGTGACAATACCGATATCGCATTTTGAAAAGGCAAGTCCGGCTCGCAAAAGTCCACCCCTTGCACATTCGAGTACCGCAAAGTTTACTGTCGGGTCGCGCAAGACGAATTCGGTACTTTGAGGACCTGTACAATCCCCTTTCATCAACAATCGATTCTTTATGTAGACACCGTCGCTAGTGGTGTAGCCGACGCGGTAGCCAGACATCTTGGCCATATGTGCTATAAGTCTTGTAGTGGTCGTTTTTCCGTTAGTACCCGTGATAGCAACAATCGGAATTCGCCCTTTATCGTTTTGGGTCGGGAACAGTTTATCTACAACCGGAGCCGCCACATTTCTTGGCAAACCCTCGGTCGGGGCCAAATGCATGCGGAAACCGGGGCCTGCATTCACTTCAAGTACGGCACCACCAGTTTCCGATAAAGGCTTGCTGATATCGCTGGTCATGATATCGATACCCGCAATATCTAAATCTATAATTTTCGAAATTCGTTCGGCCATCGCTACATTGGCAGGGTGAACAATGTCTGTGACGTCTTCTGCAGTTCCACCCGTACTTAGATTTGCGGTATCTTTTAAAATCAGTTTTTCGTTTTTTGGCAACACTGATTTCAAAGTATAGCCGGCATCTTCTATGATGGTATTGGTAAGGTCGTTGACCGTAATTATGGTAAGTTCCTTTTCATGGCCGTAACCACGTCGGGGGTCCCTGTTCTTATCGGCAATTAAATGCTCGATAGTCGATTCACCATCGCCTACTACATGCGCGGGAGAGCGTAGTGCTGCAGCGACTAAAGTGTTATTAATGACCAGCAGTCGATAGTCTTGACCGGTAATATAGGTTTCTACTATAACACTGTTCGATACTTCCTTTGCCGCACGAAAAGCTTTTAGGGCCTCGTCATACGAATTGATGTCGACCGAAATTCCGCGGCCATGGTTACCGTCGATAGGTTTTATGACCAAGGGAAATCCGATGTAATCGCAGGCTGTCTTTAAGCTTTCTTCCTTGGAGATTATATCACCTCGTGGTACTTCTACCTCAGCTTGCTCCAACAAGTGTTTGGTATCTTCTTTATCGCAGGCTAGTTCTACGCCGATACTGCTTGTTTCGCTAGTAACAGTAGCCTGAATACGTTTCTGGTTCGCCCCGTAACCAAGTTGGCACAGTGAATATTTATTAAGGCGCAACCAAGGAATACCTCTTCGCTCTGCTTCCTCGACAATGGAACCGGTACTGGGCCCTAAACGTTCGGCCTCCCTGAGCTCTCGCATTCGCTGTAGGTCGGGATCTATATCGTATTCCTTTCCAGCGATTAACGCTTCACAAATATCTACGGCAGCTTTTGCCGCATATCGACCTGCATTTTCTTCGATATATGAAAAGACAACGCTATACACACCTTCTTCCCCATAGCCCCGGGTTCGGCCGAAACCGGTATCCATACCTGCCAAGGTTTGAATTTCTAGGGCAACATGTTCAACTACATGTCCCATCCAAGTGCCTTCTTCGACTCTCATGAAAAATCCACCAGCACAACCTTCCGAACAGCGATGTTCGTACATTCCGGGAAACATGGCTTTCAGCCGATCTGCAAAACCGTTTACTTCATTAGTGGGAAAATCTTCCATGGCTTCTAGGTCCAAGACCATCACAATCAATTTCTCTCGGTGTACCGACCAATAGTTCGGGCCACGCATGGCATTTATTTCCCTAATATTCATAGCTGTCTTTTAGATTGCGGTTTCTGTCCGTAAAAGCTGGAAGATATGACAATTTTCCGGGAACAGAAACGTATTTTTGTGCTGCAAAACAAAAATTTCATGAGTGTAAAAGGAATTTTAATTCCCATTGGCGGCAATGAGGATAAGGGTATCGATACTCAAGAGGATTACCTTTTGGAATTCGTGCAAGAAAGTATATTGGCCCGTGTAGTAAAAGAAAGTGGTGGTAAAGATGCCTTAATCGTAGTTGTCCCGACCGCTTCGCGAATTCCCGATGAAGTGGGCAGAAACTATATACAAGCTTTCGGAAAAATAGGATGTACCAACGTTCAAATCATGGATATCCGAAAGCGCGAGCAATCAGAAGATCCAATAAATATAGCCTTGGTCGAAAAAGCGGACTGTGTGATGTTTTCCGGTGGAAATCAGTCGAATATCACAAGAAAAATAGGAAATACTACAATCCATCGCATATTAACGAATCGCTATATAAACGATAATTTTGTCATTGCCGGAACAAGTGCCGGCGCTATGTGCATGTCGGGTGAAATGATTACTGGAGGCAGCAGTAAAGAATCGTTTATTAAGGGCGCTGTAGGTATGGCTAAAGGGATGGATTTTATTTCAAAACTCATTATTGATTCCCATTTTATTACTAGGGGAAGGTTCGGTAGATTGGCGGAAGCGATCGCCCGCTACCCCCACCTGTTGGGAGTTGGACTTGCTGAAGATACCGGCATGGTCATAAAAAATTGTAATACGTTCGAAATTATCGGTTCCGGGATGGTCATATTGTTCGACCCCACCAAAATAAGGCATAATAATGAAAAGCATCTGAAAGTAGGTATGCCCATGTCAATCTCTAATCTTAAGACCCATATTTTAGCTAATGGAGATCGATTCAACATCAAAAAACGAAAGCTGAAGGTAGTACCATCCAATAAATCCTTTATCGTGGAATGAGCAATTGCCGTATTTAAATCTTAGGTTGGTTGAAGTGCTATATGGAAAAATTGTTGAGTAACGGAGACCATTGCAACTTCAATTCAATCCCCATATATGGAAATAATCTTTTTGCCCAGGGAAGAATTACTACCTCGATACATTCCCTCGGTGTTGAACGGCATGGCAATATTTCCGTCGGTATCAACAGCAATTAGACCACCGTCACCTCCGATATCCAGTAATCGCTTATGGATTACTTCCGATGTTGCTTCGATTAGCGATAGGCCTTTATACTCCATTAGACACGAAACATCGTAAGCTACCACTGCTTTTATAAAGAATTCACCGCTTCCTGTACAACTTACTGCACAGGTCTTATTGTTCGCATAATTACCAACCCCAATCATGGGGCTGTCGCCCACTCTTCCGAATCGTTTATTGGTCATTCCTCCTGTTGAGGTCGCGGCGGCAAGGTTACCGTGTTGGTCACAGGCAACTGCGCCGACCGTACCGAATTTGGAATCTTTTTTGGAAGAATGGTCTAGTTGAAAACTATCGGTGCCTTTAATTTCTTGCCATTGCCGATATCGAAATTCATCATAAAAATAAGATGCATCCTCTACACTATAATGCAGGCTTTCGGCAAATTTCATTGCGCCCTCACCGGCCAGAAAAATATGGTCGCTTTTTTCCATGACATCCCTGGCCAGTGCAATGGGATTTTTAATGCCTTGAATCAGGCTTACCGCACCGGCATCCAAGGTTTTTCCGTTCATTATGGCCGCATCCATTTCGTGGGAACCCTCAGCGGTAAAAACGCTGCCTTTACCAGCATTAAAAAGTGGAGAATCTTCTAGAATTGAAACGGCTTTTTCTACCGCATCAACTGCCGTGGCACCCTCTTTCAAGAGTGTATAGCCGCTATCAAGTGCAAGTTCAAGGGCTTTTTTATAGGCTGATTCTTTTTCTGCGGTCATTTGGCCTTTAACCAATGTGCCGGCTCCACCGTGTATTGCCAAAGAAAAGGCTTGTGTCATATGTTTTTTAAGTTCAAAATTGATAGTAGTTTCCGCCTTCTTTTTTTTCTATGGTAGATACCTTTACAATTTCAAGATTTTATCATGAACCAGTCTTTATGCTATTAAGCTTCTACCGTTTTTGGTCGCGCATGTAATATGGCGTTCATTATAATCTTCGCATGAATTCTTGAATTCTCTATAAACCATTTATGGGTCTCCATACCGCCACAAATAACACCGGCTAGATACAGACCGGTTACATTGGTTTCCATAGTTTCGGGATTGTATTGCGGAAGTTTTTTTTCATCATCCGAAAGCGCAATACCTAACTTTATAAGAAAGTCAAAATTAGGTTTGTATCCCGTGAGGGCGAGTACGAAATCATTTTCCAAAACAACCGTTCCTTCTGGTGTATCGATGAAAATTTCGGTTTCCGTAATCTCTTTTACGGTGGAATTGTAAAAGGCTTTGATACTTCCTTCTTCGATACGATTGATAATATCGGGCCGCACCCAGTATTTTACACGTTGCCCTACTTCAGGTCCGCGAATGATTAGGGAGACTTCCGCCCCCTTTCGCCAACATTCCAGTGCAGCGTCAATGGCAGAATTACTGGCCCCAACGACCGCCAGCTTTTGGCTCGCGTAGAAATGCGGATCGTCATAGTAATGCGATAGTTTCGATAGTTTCTCCCCGGGCACTTCCATTTTGTTTGGAAGATCATAAAAACCGGTGGAAACGATTACGTTAGAAGCAGTATACGTGCCTTTATCGGAAGTGACGATAAATTTTCCATCGCGCTGTTCAACATTGCCCACTTTTTCAAAAAGTTGGATATTTAATTGGTTCGAAGTAACAATTCTTCGATAATATTCCAATGCTTCATTTCGCTTTGGTTTGGCTTCATTGCTTATAAAGGGTATCTCATCAATTTCCAGTTTCTCGGATGAAGAAAAGAATTGCATGTTTACCGGATAGTGAAAAAGTGAGTTCACTATCGGTCCTTTTTCTATGATAACGTAGCTTAATTCCTTGTTTTTCGCTTCCAGTCCGCAGGCGATGCCTATAGGCCCTCCACCGACTATAATTATATCAAAATGCTTCATTGTCCGTGCTTTCTTTGAGTTCTTTTATAGTCTCTGTAGGGTCATCGCTCTTGAAAATAAAACTACCGGATACCAGCACATCGGCACCGGCCTTGACCAATCTATGGGCATTTTCCGTTGTAACTCCGCCATCGATTTCAATCAACGCCTTTGATTTTCGGTTGGTTATCAGTTCTTTCAGCGCCCTTACTTTTTCGTACGTATTTTCTATAAAAGATTGGCCACCAAAACCGGGATTTACGCTCATTACCAAAACCACATCGATATCCTTTATAACATCTTCCAAAAGTAAAATATTGGTATGTGGATTTAATGCCACTCCTGCTTTCATTCCTTCCGCTTTAATGGCCTGTAAAGTTCTGTGCAAATGGGTGCACGCTTCATAGTGAACGGTAAGTATAGACGCACCCAGTTCTGCAAAAGTCTTAATGTATCGGTCGGGATCAACAATCATCAAATGCACATCTAGGGGTTTTGTGGCGTACTTGGCAATCGTTTTAACCACCGGCATTCCGTATGAAATATTAGGTACGAAAAGACCATCCATTATGTCTATATGATGCCAAGAAGCTTCGCTTTCATTCACCATTTCTATATCGCTCTGAAGATTGCCAAAATCGGCGGCGAGTAGGGAAGGGGCTATTTTAGTTTCACTCATAAATTCATTCTAATTACCTTGCAAAGGTAAGTAATCGCAGGCGTTTAGAATGTTCCAAGGAAATCTAAATGCCAATTATTCCAACGAGATGGCGTATTCTATAAATGATTGTTAAAGATTATATATCAGAATATTGATATTGTATATTAAATTTTGAAACAGCGGCACAGCCTAAAAACTCTTTTTATTTGGACAACAACGATACTAAAAATCACCTTCAACATCATTTAGATGATCTAAAGCCAGGCGGAAGAACAAGTATGAAGCTTCCTAAAGGCGGATTTCTATTTTTGGAGCATGATGTACCCTATATTATGGTATACCGAAAACAGAAAAAGGACAAAAGAACCTTGCGTTTGGCCAAAACTGCGGTTTCCTACCTCATTTTGGGAAGCGAATCCGAAACGGCTATTCATGATTTTTTGGTGGAACTCCTAAATAAAATGGCGCAACGGTTCCGCACTTTTCTGATACTTGAAATTCGTGAGGGGGCTATGGATACTACGGAATTTAATATTTCAAGCCCTTTTCAAAAACTATCTCCTACGCTGACCGCATTGGCTAATGGTCTTAAAAAGATAGAGGCACGCTATGGTGCCGAACTTTCTGCTAAAATTTCAGATGACAATAATAAAGTTATGGGTGAGACCGCCCGGCTTTTTAACGTTAATAATCTAAGATCTATTGGCGGTACTTGGATCGGAATCGAAGTACCGCCGGCCTATCGCGATGGAGAAGGCACAGAATTTCCAGTGTATTTCAGAAAATTCAGAACCGAATTTGCCAAGACTGTACAAGAGGCTCTTTTCGAATTTATACGCGTGCAAACTACTTCTAAAATCGCCAGTTATCATGCGTTGGGTAAAAGGGAAATTCATAAGGAAGTACTTAAGATAGACAAGAAAATTGCAGAAGTTCAAAACAGTTATTCCTTTCTATTGCTGGTCGCACCCATTAATATATCCGAATTAAAAAAGCGCTATTTTGATAAAGGATTCAAAGATATAGGCACGTATCATTACCGCCTTTTGCCTATCGATCCAGATATTCTGAAACGGAAATTGTACAATCTCGATATCCATGAAATCGACGATCCGGCTTTGGCTTACATATATGATGAGATACGTGAAGAGATCGATCATGAGCTTACGATGCTAAAGGAAAGAGGCTCGCAGAATTTTTTCTATAGTGGTATCCGAATGTACGGATCGGTCTCCAATGAACTCCTCGAGGAAGCCAAGGCTATTTTGGATAATATATCAGAAGAACCGACAGCGCTTCGACAACCGGTGATGAATGCCCACGATTTCGAAAGTTTGGCAGCCAAGGAGTTCGATTATTTCAGAAAGATGGCACCAGATTATAAAAGTAAGGTCCATATTCGAAAAGATGTAAATATCATGATGGTGGCCCAAGGTGAACTGTATCTTCCGGCAGATTATACGCTTACCGCAATGGAAGCCCAGGCTTTGATACAGCACGAAATAGGTACCCACGCTTTGACCTATTATAACGGCTCGCGACAACCATTGAGGCAAATGGCGGGCGGTTTGGCTGGCTATGACGCACTTCAAGAGGGTATTGCAGTTTTGGCCGAATACCTCGCCGGTGCCCTTGGTGCGAATCGGCTCCGTACGTTAGCGGGTAGGGTAGTAGCTGGTGACGCTTTGATTAAAGGTGCCAGTTTTGACGATATGTTCGGACTGTTACACACCGATTATGGTTTTTCGAAAGACCGATCTTTTGACATCACTTCGCGTATGTTTCAAGGAGGAGGATTTTTAAAGGATATCGTCTATCTAAAGGGGTTGATCGAATTGCGTAGTTATCTTTCGAATGGGGGTACGTTGGAACCCTTGCTCGCTGGAAAATTTGCCCTAAAGCATTTGGCAACGGTACAAGCTTTGACCAAACGTGGCCTGCTATACCCCCCGAAAATTAAACCTCGTTATTTGTTGAACGCTTCGTGCAATTCTAAACTTGAGGAATTTAAAAAGGGGATGCCACTCTATCAAATGATTTGATAAGATTTTCACTAAATTTTTTGACCTGAGCGACAGTTTCTAGTTTGGGCTTACATCATTTTCTTCTTTTTTATGCTAGCAATCAAACTTTCCGAAAATTCTATAAAGCAAAAAAAACTACGTAATGAGGTTATCGATATACGTTTTTATTAATAATCTACACGTTCAACGCTAAAGCACCCAGGAGATGAAAATTTGTTTTGTAATCAGTGATTTAAATAAAGAATATGCCGGCACTACGGTCGTAATGATTAAAAAGGCTTTCGAACGGGGTCACGAAACCTTTGTTATGGAAGTAGGGGGCTTCAATTTTGTACATGGATCTGCTGTAGATATCCGCTCCAAAAAAGTACCGAAATCATTGAAATATAATACGGCCAACGATTTTTTGAGCCAATTAAAAAGCGATACAGTCAAGTGGAAAACCTTCTCTTCCGATGAGCTCGATGTGCTATTTGTCAGGAATAATCCTACTGAAGAACCTATGAACCGACATTGGGCCGAGCACTCCGGACTTGCATTCGCCAGGGCGATTCAGCAACAAGGCGTACTGGTATTGAACGATGCCAATGCTATGGCACATTCATTTATCGATAAAATGTATTTTGAGGAACTGCCGATTGATATTAAACCCAAAAGCGTCATTACCCGCGACAAGCAGGTAATTCTTGACTTTTGGAAAGCATCCAAAAAAAATATAGTATTAAAACCTTTAGAGGGTTCGGGCGGACAAAGTATCTATCTTATGGGAAAAGATAAGCCCAATTTTGAACAAATTGTGAACTCATTACTTGATAAGGGTTATGTTATTGCCCAAGAATTTTTACCCGGAGTAAGCAAGGGCGATGTTCGCGTGCTGCTTATGAATGGAAAGATTTTAGAGAAAGACGGTGAACTAGGGCTTATACGCCGTGTAAATTCCGATAAGGATGAGTTCAGGAGTAATTTAGCTTTGGGGGGAAGAGCCGAAAAAGCGGAACTTACTCCTGAAATTGAACGCATAGTAGCATTGACCGGCCCGAAGTTAATACGAGATGGTTTTTTCTTCGTAGGTCTTGACGTGGTCGATGACAAACTTATTGAAATCAATTGTATGAGTCCCGGTGGATTGGCTTATACCGAAGAAATTGGTCTACCTGATTTTACAGATACGGTTATAGAATCTATTGAACGTAAAATCGAGTATAAAAAATTGAACAAAAATGAACTTAGCAATACCGAATTGGCAACAATGGAGTAGATAAAACAATTCAAATTTCTACAGTAGGCATACATTAAAAAACATTCATATTTTGAATCAGAAGGATAAAAGAGTTATAGGCACATACGAAACTGGAAACGAGGGTCCGCTTCTTTTAGTTTCTGCTGGAATTCATGGTAATGAACCTAGTGGGGTTATTGCTTTACAAAAAGTGTTTACGAAATTAGAGGAAGAAAAACCTGAAATTTCGGGAAAGATTATCGGGGTATACGGTAATAAGGCCGCCTTAGCGAAAAAGGTGCGTTACATCGACGAAGACCTGAACCGAACTTGGACCGAAAAGAACGTTAATTCCAAAAAAACGGATACTAGCGAAAAGGACGAAATGTTCGATATTATTGAGATTGTCAAGAAAAATACGTCAGCGGTGGATACCTCATATTTTTTGGATTGCCATACAACTTCTTCAGATAGTCTGCCTTACATTTCAGTGCAAGAAGTCGGTAATAATGATGCTTGGGCCCATCGTTTTCCTGTGTATATTATTCGTGGTTTTTCAGATATCGTTTCCGGCTGTATTGATCATTATTTAAGCCGTATAGGCATTACGGGCTTTGTTTTTGAGGGTGGACAACACGAAAGTAAAGATGCCATTGCGTATCACGAAGGAATGATTTGGCTAGCTTTGAAGCATGCCTGTAATCTTGATTTGGAAAATCTTACGACGTATCCAAAGGCAGTGCTAAAGGTCGAAAGGCAAAAGGAACATCAAAAAACATTTGAAATAGTTCATAGGCATAGTCTTGAAGATGGCGACAAATTTGAAATGGAAGGAGGTTATGAAAATTTTCAAGCTATTAAAAAAGGGGAGTTTTTAGCCACGCATAATGGTAAAAGGATTTTGAGTAGCTGGGATTCTTTTATATTTATGCCCCTCTATCAAGTACAGGGCAACGATGGATTTTTTGTAGTTGATGAAGTGGATGAAAAAATTAGTAGCAGCTAACAGATTGTGGTAATAGAATGAATTAGATATTTTTTTGATGGCTTTTATCTAAAAATCCAAACCTCATGACCTAGAAACTAATGTTTTTTATCTAATTTATTAGTAGTATTCTGGAAGCTAGAGAGTTTCTCAGTAACTTCTCCCAGATTATGTTTTCTTCAAACTTAACTTAAAGGTCAATGTTCAGGTACGTGATTCGATAATCTTCGTAAACCCTCATAAACTGCGATACCTACGGCATTCGCTAGATTCAAACTGCGAATATGTTCGCTGTACATAGGAATCTTATATAATTTGGTAACATTCTTATCCGTTATAGTTTCCGCAAGTCCAAAAGATTCCTTTCCAAAAACTAGAAAAAGATTTTCTTCGTAGTCAATTGACCAATAGTTTTGTTGAGCTCGACTCGAAAAAAAGACCATTTTTTCATCCCGATGTTTGGCGAAAAATGCTTCGCTATCCTCATAAATTGAAACGGATAAATGTTGCCAGTAATCCAATCCTGCGCGTTTTAGACGCTTGTCGCTTAACTCAAAGCCAAATGGTTTTATAAGATGTAAATGTGATCCGGTCGCTAAGGCCAAACGTCCAATATTTCCAGTATTGTTAGGTATTTCAGGTTCGATGAGTACGATATTGAATGCCATTACTTTTTAATGGATTTTAAGTATAATTTTTCTACTTTTTCTCTGGCCCAAGGTGTTTTCCTTAAAAATTTTAAAGATGATTTTATAGAGGGATTGCTTTTGAAACAATTGATATTAATGCAATCGGCGAGTTCCTCCCACGTATATTTTTGAGAAAGAATTTCTAGAATATACGCCAGTTTTACACCATGTAACGGATTGTTGGGTTGGTTTTGTAAATCATTTTCCATAGGTATTATAAAAATAGTTAAAGTGGTATTTGGTTTGGGGTGGAGTCTGGTCAAGATTAAAAAGGTATATGAAACCCATATATAAAATCAAAAAACTCCGGTAATCAGCCGGAGTTTATTCATCAATCAAAAAACGAACAGTCATGATAAACTGTTGTTAACCTAAAATTACAATTAATATGCCAAATCACCAATTTAAGGATACTTTAACTACTAGTAATTGTAACGTAATGCCAAGTTATTTTTAACCCAAATACGTTTTTAGTATTTTACTTCTCGAGGTATGTTTTAAGCGGCGGATTGCTTTTTCTTTAATCTGACGCACACGCTCACGGGTTAGATCGAAAGTTTCACCGATTTCTTCCAAGGTCATTGAATGCTGTCCCGCAAGTCCGAAATACAGACGTACGACGTCAGCTTCCCTTGGAGTCAAGGTTTCTAATGAACGTTCGATTTCCACTCGCAATGATTCCTGTAGAAGTTCTCTATCGGGGTTCGGGGATTCACCACTGCGAAGTACATCGTATAGGTTTGAATCTTCGCCATCGATAAGTGGTGCATCCATCGATACGTGTCGACCTGAATTCTTTAAGGATTGCTTTACGTCTTCAACCGTCATATCCAGTTCCTTGGCAATTTCTTCAGGGGATGGCATACGTTCATGTGCTTGCTCTAAAAATGCAAAGGTTTTGTTGATTTTATTGATAGAACCGATTTTGTTCAAAGGCAAACGCACGATACGCGACTGCTCGGCCAAAGCCTGTAAAATAGATTGGCGAATCCACCAAACGGCGTATGATATAAATTTGAATCCGCGGGTTTCATCAAAACGTTGTGCCGCTTTGATTAATCCGAGATTGCCCTCATTAATTAAATCGGGCAGGGTAAGACCTTGATTCTGATATTGCTTAGCAACAGATACAACAAAACGAAGGTTTGCTTTGGTCAGTTTTTCAAGAGCGATTTGGTCGCCTTTCTTGATACGCTGTGCCAATTCGACTTCTTCGTCAGCAGTAATCAAATCAACTTTACCTATTTCCTGTAAGTATTTGTCCAATGATGCGGTCTCCCTATTGGTGACCTGTTTGGTAATCTTTAACTGTCTCATCGCTAATTATCCTTTTCTAGTTAAGCTTCGATAAACCCGTTTAAATTCCAATTAAAACGTGCTCTTCGCATAAGCTGCATATACTTATACGTAAAAAAGTTCAAAATGTTACAATTGGGTTGAAAAAATTGAATTTAATGGATGAAATGCATGGCTATAATCGTTTCAACCGTATTAAAGGCGGTAATTAATTTGGAAAAATTCCATCCTACCCTCAAAATAGTGAATAGACTTAATCGAGTAACAATTTAGTTACTTTGAGAAACGATTTTATCCTTTCATTATGCTTTTGTTGTACTAAAATTTGTATATCCGTTTAATGTCCACTTGCCGTGATGCTCGCTATCACTAGCCTATCGAATATTCTTTCCCCGAAATACCTTCTGTTGAACTTGTAAACGAACTTGTTCAGGTACAGTTGAAGGTATTTGGCCTTGATCTTATAGTAGGTCCCGACAAAGTTCCGTTTGGCTTTGCTTATCGCGATATGTACCCATTTAAGGGTTTCCTTTATCGTGCGTCCGTCGGACTTTTCGCTTATATGTATGTCGACATAGTCGGCGATATTTACGTACGAGGTGCTCTTGTCCTTAAAGACGATGGACTCTTCGTTATCGATCACTTTTTGGAGCGTCCGGTCGGTGCCCTGCATCCTATGATCAGTCAGGACCTTGGCCTTGAATTATCGGCACTGCCGCTGCACCTTTCCCGTATCGATGTCCTCAAGGACGGTGCTCTCGGCCATGAACATTACATTGGCCTTCGTCTTGCTGCCGCGGCCATTTTTCTGTGTCGCATGGTCCTTCGCCGGGGCCTCTATCGTGAAATATCCCTCTTCCGCCTCGATCATCCCTTCCAGGGTGTAGCGGTCGTCCCTTTGGCCCATCGCCTTGCGGAGTTTGTGGACCATGGCCCATACGGGCTCGTAGCGCTTCAGCCCCAGCTGGCGCTGGATTTCTTTGCTCGAGAACCTTTTCTTGGTCGTGCTAAAGAGGAATATGGTCCTGTACCAGATCATGAAGCACAGTTTGGAACTCTCCATTATGGTGCCGCTGCGCAACGATATCCTTGCCTTGCAGGACCTGCACTGGTAGCTCCATTTGTTCCGGAGCCAATAGTGGTCGGTGCCCTGGCACCGATGGCAGGTCACGCCCTCTTTGTCGCGTTGCGCCTTGAAGTGTAATCGGCAACTTTTTTCGTCGGTAAAGTGCACCCCGAAAGAAAATATATCCATTTTTCAACTACTTTTGGTTCAATGAAATATACGGATATCCACCCGAATTAGGGATTTATACGGATATACAAAATTACATTTGACAATTATTAACTAAACAAATAAATCGTTATGAAAGCACAATTTTACATTCGTTTTATTTTTTTATTTTCTCTAATAGTACTGTTCGGTTGTCAAGAAGAGGATGATTTGGACACTGAACCCCAAAATTCTAAAGCCTCTGAAATTAATGAACAAGATTTGCCAAAAGACTATTCTAAGTCAACGGCCGCTCTGAACGAAATGCAAAGCGACACTCGGTTGGGAACTATTGTGCAAGAATTGTTTGGAGAGAAGAACTTCAATGATGGTATGACAAAAATGTCAAAAAAGAATAAATTGAAAATTGACACTACTTCAGTATTGAAAATTGAACATGACGGAAACACTACATTTACACTTCAGGCACATCGCAATGAAGAAGTCGATAGTTTGTTTTACAATGTTGTACTGAACATTTATGCAGATGGCAGTACCGAAATTTTTGGGCTGACCTACAAAATGATTGAACTTCTTGAAGATGGTAGTTTTATCTATGATGGGCCTTTAAACGCTTTTCCTGTCAAAAGTGAAGATTTGAGCGCTAAAATGAATTGTTTTCAAGTTATCATGGATGTTTGTGGCTATGGTGGTACTTACCATAGTGCGGGCCCTAACTGTACACCTTCATATCTTCGGCCCGATGTTCAAACCATATGTGTTTATGAAGGCCCAGGTAACGTTCGGAATCAGCCTAATAATCATCCTAAAAACAACGGGCAAGGAACTTATACGGGGGGTGGTAGCAATAATTCGCGGACCTCTCCTGTAAATAATAATGATGATCCTGATGATTATATCCGTAAAAAGGTTAATGAATTTGATGTCAAAGTGGGTTTAACACAGTTGCAGAAAGATTATTTAATTCTTAATAAGAAAATCGGCTTAATTAGAGATTTAGAGATCTTTTTAATAGAAAATAGCAGTAGTTCAGATAGTAAAGCTTTTGTCAGAAACTTAATTGAAAGTATCAGGATTAACAACTATACCACATTATACAGAAACAAGATTTTTCTTCAAGATCCATATGATGTTTGGGGGACGTTGAGTCAAAAGGAAAAAGATTTGATAAAATCATTTCCAATCGATGCCTATAATATCTTTAAAAATAGGCCTATTGCGGAACAGGCTACTAGAATGAAATTTGGAAGGAATGGCCTGAATGATAAGTCTGACGCTTTTAGGCACGCCTATTTTAATGCGTTAAATGCCAGGAGTGTTGGGAAATATGATGCAAAACTATTTTCGGATGCCCATGAAAGCGAGGTGCCAAATCAATTGTTGAAAGAAAAAGAAATGGACTTATTTAATAATAATGTCGGGCATAGCTTTGCAACTGGCTTTCCAAATATAAGTAACCCAAATTTGGCCAATGAAGTATACAAAAAAATCACTGATGGTAGTTTGCGTTATTTGAGTCCAATAAATTCCTCCGACTCTAACTTTAGAACAACACATGGTATCACGACCACGACAAAATTAATACCAACAAACAGATAACATTTTAAATATGAAATTATATATACTACTTCTAATTCTTCTTTTTTTTACTGCATGCTCAAAACTTGGCTCTGATTTCGAAATAACTAATAAAAGACTTACTTCAATTGATTCGGTAGTACTATCAAATGGTTTTAATAACACAGTTATTTATAATTTGAAACCTAATGAAAATTATAAAGCCTTTCTTGATTTTGAAAAGGAAAAGGATACTGTGATTAGCGATGGGTCATATAGCATCCAAGTATATCAAAATAAAGACAAGGAACAAATTTTAAACTTTGGCTATTATTCAAATGGTTCACCATCATCATCTTTAAGGTTTAAGTTGGTAATAGAAAATGATACTATATCAGTTAATGAGTCTTGGGATTAAACTTCAAAAAGTAAAATACGATTACAAGTCGATAAATAGAGAAGCCTCAACTATTAAGTTGAGGCTTCTTTGTTTATTAATTCCTAAGCTGACCAATTTAATCACGTCTTGGCGGCTTGCGATCGCGGCTATCCCGACTTCCACCACGGCGGTCATCTTTGCCACCACTACGGCTTCGGTCGTTGCCGCGGTCGTTGCTGCGAGGCGGACGTTCAGAATAACCCTCGGGCTTATCCATAAGCACTTTACGTGATACCCTGTCTTTTCGAGTACGTTTGTCTATACCCATGTATTTGACATCGAACACATCGCCCATGCTCAACACATCAGATACATTTTCAGTACGTTCCCAAGCAATTTCGGATACGTGCAACAAAATCTCATTGCCTGGAGCATCTTGATATTCGACTACAGCGCCGAAATCTAACATCTTGATAACTTTGACCTCATAGACGCTGCCTTCTTTAGGCTTGAACATCAAAGATTCGATTCTAGCTAGTACCGCATCGATTCCGCTTTGATCGGTTCCTAAAATTTCCACTATACCTTCTTCAGTAACCGAATCTTCGTTAATGACGATTGTAGTTTTGGTTTCTTTCTGTAGTTCTTGAATTACTTTTCCACCAGGACCGATTAAGGCGCCGATAAATTCGTTCGGAATTACAGTAGTCACCATTTTCGGTGCATGTGCTTTTACATCTGCATTAGGTGCTGCGATGGTATCCGTAAGTTTTTCAAGGATATGCAAACGGCCTGCTTGTGCCTGCTTCAATGCTTTGACCAAGATTTCGTAGGATAGTCCCTTAACCTTGATATCCATTTGACATGCTGTAATACCGTCAGCAGTACCGGTCACTTTAAAGTCCATATCACCTAAATGATCTTCGTCTCCCAAGATGTCGGACAAAACAGCATATTTTCCAGAATCACCATCGGAAATCAATCCCATTGCAATACCTGAAACAGGTTTTTTTAACTGCACCCCAGCATCCATAAGTGCCATTGTTCCTGAACATACAGTAGCCATTGAAGAAGACCCGTTACTTTCCAATACTTCGGAAACTACACGAACTGTATAGGGGCAATCTGCGGGAATCATTCCTTTCAAAGCACGTTGTGCCAAGTTACCATGACCTACTTCCCTTCGCGAAGTACCACGAATTGGTCGTGCTTCACCGGTACAGAATGGTGGAAAGTTATAATGTAAATAAAAAGTTTCTTCACCTTCGTAAGAGGGCATATCGATTTTGTTCGCTTCTCGAGAAGTACCTAAAGTTACGGTAGCCAAGGCTTGAGTTTCCCCTCTCGTGAAAATAGCGGAACCATGCGTAGATGGTAAATAATCAACCTCGCACCAAATAGGGCGAATCTCGTCAGTTTTTCTACCGTCTAAACGAAGTCCCTCGTTGAGCGTTAAATCCCGAACCGCTGCTTTTTCAGCTTTGCGATAGTATTCGGATATCAAATCGCCCTTTTCTGCCAATTCCTCTTCGGAATAGGTAGCTTTAATATCATCTTTAATTTCTGCGAATGCCGCGCCTCTCTCGTGTTTCGCAGAACCTGCTTTTGCAACAGCGTACACTTTATCGTAAGCGAGGTCGTGAATCTTTTTAGCCAGTTCTTCATCTTGTGGCTTTTGTTCGTACTCGCGAACCTCTTTTTTTCCAAAGGCTTCGGCAAGTCTCAATTGCGCGTCAATCTGTTTTTTAATGGCTTCATGGGCGAATTTTATGGCTTCCACCATTTCCTCTTCGGAAATTTCGTCCATTTCACCTTCCACCATCATGACAGAATCAGCTGAGGCACCGATAATCATATCGACATCGCTCTCTTCCAATTGTGCGCGGCTTGGGTTGATGATAAATTCACCGTTAACTCTACCTACACGAGCCTCGGAAATTGCACATTCAAAAGGAAAATCAGACAGTTGAATAGCTGCAGACGCAGCCAATCCGGCCATTGCGTCAGGCATAACGTCTTCATCATGAGACATCAATTGAATCATCACCTGCGTTTCGGCACTATAATCCTTAGGGAAAAGTGGACGCAAAACACGATCTACAAGTCGCATGGTCAATACCTCACCATCGCTAGGTCGGGCTTCTCTTTTGAAGAATCCACCAGGATAACGTCCTGAAGCCGCAAACTTTTCACGGTAATCTACCGTTAACGGTAGAAAGGGTAAATCTTTTTGTTCGTAGTTGGATACGACTGTACACAGCAGCATACATTTGCCGGATTGCACGACAACCGACCCGTGGGCCTGCTTCGCCAATTTACCGGTCTCGATAGAAATTTCTCTACCGTCGCCGAGGTCGATGACCTCTTTAAATACTTTTGGAATCATACTTGTGAATTTGTTTCCGACTTTTAGTCGGGATTTGTTAAACAATGGTCCTTTGTCATAGCAATGCAGTGCATGTTTACGACGATTTGTTGTGTTGTGCCGACCAATGAAAAACCGTGTGTCTTCTTACTACACACAATATGTTATAAAACAGTAAGGGCTGAAATTTTTTCAGCCCTTACTTTATTTGTTTGGACAGAAAATGCTCTGTCTTACTTTCTGATGTTCAGTTCTTTAATTAGTTCACGATAGCGAACAACATCTTTTTTCTTCAAATAATCGAGAAGACTACGTCGCTTACCCACCAATTTTACTAGTGATCGTTCGGTGTTAAAATCTTTTCGATTGTTTTTCAAATGCCCCGTAAGGTGATTGATACGATGAGTGAAAAGAGCAACTTGCCCTTCGGTAGAACCTGTGTTCTCCGCTTTCCCGCCATGCTTTGTAAAGATGTCGGCTTTTACTTCCTTGCTTAAATACATGCCAATATTATTTTAAATGATTTTTATGTATGCTGCCGATTTTCGGACAGCGTGCAAATATAAGATTATTTTGTAAGTTGCTGTGATTGAAGGGCATTATTTTAAGAGAGAAAGTACTGTGATTAAGTACCGCGGTAGCATCAAAAAGCACAGGCTTCTGGCAGGGGCTCCAGTTTTTCAAGGTTCTTGGCAAAATCAGCTTCCAATTCCTTGGGCCGGAAACCTTTTGCAACGGAGCCCGTTTGCGCCTTGACAGCATAGCCAGAATTATTCATGTGCATACGAATGTACACTTCCTGGTCTTCTGAGATTTCTACGTTTTCCCCAACTCGGGTAAACGGCTGTTCCGTCACATGGCTATGGTCTAAAATTCTCCGAAAAACAAGGTTACCTTCTAAATCCACCACTTCCCACCAATCGGCGTATTGGTCACAACCTGTATCCGGACTTTCGATGGTCACCTGGAAGGTATATGCATTTTCAGCACCTGAAACTTCGATGTTGGCAACTTGTTTAATGCCCTGAAGTATATCTGCAGCCGTATTTTCCGCAGTCATCTTGTCTTTATCCGTTGAACAGTTCACAAAGAAAAAAAGCGATGAAAATAAAATAATAACGACACGTAGAATATAAGACATGAGGGAAAATAAAGTTATACAAAAATTTGGTGCCGAACGATGCTTATACAAGCTTCATTCGGCACCCCTATTTGAGGATGTATTTCAGATTATAATTTTATGAAACAACAATTGGTTTGAAATCCATATTCTATTGAAAGCGATAATAATTAAATGATACATCTAGGTTCTAACCGGATTGTTTTCGATTAAATCTATATAAAGATTAATCTTCTTCTTTAAGTCCCTTCGATGAACGATAAAATCTAAAAAGCCATGTTCTAAAACGAATTCAGCCTTTTGAAATCCATCCGGAAGCTCTTTGCCTGTAGCCTCTTTCACAACCCTTGGTCCCGCAAAACCAATGAGGGCTCCCGGTTCGGAAATATTGATATCCCCAAGCATCGCATAGGATGCGGTAGTACCTCCGGTCGTAGGATCGGTACACAAAGAGATGTAGGGCAACTTCGCCTCTGCCAACTGGGCGAGTTTTGCAGCTGTTTTTGCCAATTGCATCAAAGAGAGGGCTGCTTCCATCATTCGCGCTCCCCCTGATTTCGAAATCATTATAAATGGGATTTTCTTTTTGATGGAATAGTCAATGGCCCTTGCAATTTTTTCACCCACTACACTACCCATAGATCCAGCGATAAAACTGAAATCCATACAAGCAATAACAACATCTTTACCTAAAGATTTGCCTACAGCAGTACGTACGGCATCATTGAGGCCCGTTTTTTTCTGAGCTGCTTTTAAGCGGTCGGAATACTTTTTAGTGTCCTCGAACTTTAAGGGGTCTTTCGAGGTCAATTTCGGGTCAAGCTCCTTGAATAGGTTATCATCAAAAAGGATTTCAAAATAATGCTTGCTTCCTATCTGTACATGATAATCGTCTTCCGGACTGACATAATGGTTCTTAGCCAATACCTCAGACTCTACAATCTTACCGGTGGGCGATTTATACCATAGACCTTTAGGAGTATCTTTTTTCTCCTCGGTAGCCGTTTGAATTCCCTTTTCCTTTCTTTTGAACCAAGCCGTCATGTTTTCCAAATTTAGGTTACTGCGCGTGAATGAACGTAAACCGTTTCAAAAGTTATAATTATAGGGTGTTCACGTTGTTCAAATCCTCAAAAGCTTTTTTCAAACGCTCGATAAAGGTTTTTTCGCCTTCACGCAACCAAACCCTAGGGTCATAGAATTTTTTGTTAGGCTCATCGGCTCCTTTTGGGTTTCCAATTTGCGCCTGTAAGTACTCTTTTTTGTCTTGTACATAATCCCGAACACCAGCAAGAAAAGCATACTGTAAATCGGTATCAATGTTCATTTTAATAACGCCGTAGCTAATGCCCTCCCGTATTTCCTCAACGGTTGAACCAGAACCACCGTGAAAAACAAAATCTATATGGTTGTGACCGACACCATATTTCTCGGAGATATAATCCTGAGAATTTTTTAATATTTTAGGGGTCAGTTTTACGTTCCCTGGCTTATAAACACCATGAACATTACCAAAAGCAGCAGCTATGGTAAAACGCGGACTCACTTTTGAAAGTTCTTCGTAAGCGTATGCGACCTCTTCGGGTTGGGTATATAGTTTTGAATCATCAACATCACTATTATCGACACCATCTTCTTCACCGCCCGTAATACCCAATTCAATTTCAAGGGTCATGTTCATTTTCGCCATACGAGCTAAATAGCCTTTACAGATTTCGATATTCTCTTCAAGTGGCTCTTCCGATAGATCGATCATATGTGAACTGAACAAAGATTTACCGGTTTCCTCGAAGTGTTTTTCACTGGCATCAAGCATTCCATCAATCCATGGTAGTAATTTTTTCGCACAGTGGTCGGTATGAAGAATAACCGTGGCACCATAGGCTTCGGCTAGTTGATGAACGTGCTTCGCACCTGCAACAGCACCAAGAACTGCAGCCTTTTGACCTTCGTTGGATAATCCTTTACCAGCGTTAAACTGTGCACCTCCGTTGGAAAATTGAACCATTACCGGCGCCTTTAAGCTTGCAGCGGTCTCCAAGACTCCGTTAATAGTGTCGGAACCGATTACGTTTACAGCCGGAAGGGCAAAGCCTTTTTCTTTGGCATATTTAAATATTTCTTGTACTTCGTCGCCAGTGGCAACGCCAGGTTTGATGTTATGGGCCGTGTTCATCATATTAATAGTGTTTGTTTCATTATTTAGTGGCACAAAAGTAATAAAATAATGCAATTGCAGGGGGGTAGCAGAACTTCAAGTTCGAATAATATTATAAACAAAAGCTGCTTCGGCCATTTAAATCGATATATTAAGTTGAAGTTAATCGGCTATAAATAAGCAACTGGATTTAGAATTAACTTTTGCTAATCGAATTATTGTTAGTTTCTAATCCACTGAAAACTTCTAGTGGCGAGTCCACTTTCTTTACAATTCCTGAACACCCGGTTTTAAAAGTTCAAAAAGAACGGAACCAAAATTTAGAAATGGCAGCGTAGCAGTAAATTTTATGGCGTTCGGGTTTCTATAAAGTGAATTTCAATAATAATTGATAGAGATCAAGAATGAAAATCGCAATTCATTCTTCTTACTGTATGCGGATTTGGTTTAAGCTTAGAATGGATAATTTATACCTACTTGTAACACGGCGTTTTTAATATTGTAGTCCGCAAACCATCTATTCGATATGTCGTTTGCGGGGTTGTACGTCTTAAATCCTAAATCGGCACGAAGTACAAAATAAGTGAAGTCATAGCGTAGGCCGAAACCAGTGCCTAGGGCGATATCTTCTAGGGATTTAAAGCCATTGAAAGTAGCTTCCGGATCTTCGACATTATCGAAAACGTTCCAAATATTTCCTGCATCGGCGAAAAAGGCACCTTTGAGGTTGCCGAATAAGGGAAATCGATATTCAAGGCTTAGGCTCAATTTTAAATTGGCCTCGTTAAAGTCATTTAGGGCATCTGTTCGCCCCGGACCCAATGAATAGGGCGACCATGCGCGAATATCATTTGCCCCCCCTGCAAAATAGCTTCGAACAAAGGGTATATTGTTCGAATTGCCGTAAGGTACCGCGATGCCGAAAAAAGATCTGAATGCCAGCACGTTGTTACGCGAGACACTCCAATATTTTATGTAATCGATTTCAGTCTTTAAATATTGACTGTAGGGTACGTTGAAAATGAGGTTGTCACCATTTTCGTTTTCATCGAACGGAATGATGGCGGATATTGCGGAAAGGAAATTACCGGCACTTTCGAACCGAAAACGCAATTGGTAAAACCTATTATCGGTAAGTCCGGTACGACTGGTATAATTCAAGGTGTAATTACTAGCGAAAATAAGGTTGTTTTCGGTTAGTCGCCGCCTTCTTTCCTCTATACGGCTGACGGCGTCAAAATCTTCGGATGACGTCGATATGACGCGATTGAGTACGGATTCGGTAAAACCTTTAGTCCCCGTTGGAATAATTAATTGAGGATTCTCCGCGGATACCCTAGGCTCAAAAAAATCGGTCAGCAAAGGATTATCCTGATATGTATCGGCAATAGCGTCGAGTTGCGAAAACGAATTGCCGTAAACGTTGAAAAAACGTTCCGTATTCACATTTCTGACAAATTGTAGATTAATCAACTCGATGTTATGTTTTAGGTGTTCAGATGGTACCCAATTATAGCCCAATACCGTATTAAAAGCCTGTTTGTCTAGTCCGATATTTTTTTGAAAACTGCTTCCAAGTGAAATTCTCGTGTGCGGAAGGGTATAGCTAGGTATTATTTTGTTGGTGTCAAAAAAAGGAAACCAGATACTGGGTATATCTAAATTGGCGTCTGCCCCGAATTCCTGTATGTTAAAAAAGCGATTGTCGGTTATACTGCGGTCGCTTGAATTACCAATGCTCATTCGCCCGGTAATACTAAGGTTTTCGGCACCGCCAAATAGGTTTCTCGCTTGTAACGATGGGTTGACCGCAAGACCTACCTGTTGAATGTTGGAGCGGGTCAGTTCAAAAGACATTCCAAGTGAATATCTCGGTTTTGTAGCCAAATAGATATTGGTGTCAAGAGTCGCATTTTCTTCATTGGCCTCCTGTGCAATGGTCGGATATTTAAAAACGCCAAGATTGGTAATCTGGCGGTAAGTACGGGTGCGGTCGATATCGCGGTACACACTATCCTGTCTAAAAAAAACAGCGTTGGCCAAGGTTTTTTGGTTGAATCGTAATTTGTTCCTATAGAAAATAGTATAATCTCCGTATCGGACGAATTTTTGGTCACGATCACGATCGTCGAAAAGGTAATCCGTATAAATATTTATCCGATTGAAGCGGTACACTTTGTACTCGGCCGAAGTAATGGCGCTATCACCACGCCTTTTGAAATCTTCAATATTCAGTTCTATGTTCATTTTTTGATCATCGGCCAATTTGGTAGTGTCAGTGGCGATATCAAACGAAATGGAACTTTCCTGAAAATTATAAATCCCTGTATTACGAAATATTGTACTCAAGCGTTCCCTTTCTAATGCAAATTTCGATAGCTCGAACCGTTCGCCCGCTTTGACAAACGAGCCTTCACTATTCAGGCCGTAAATAGAGTCGATGGCTTTTGAAGCAATCCGTCTCGATACTGAATCTAAAGTAAAAGGGTCGCCTAGCTCAACTTTATAATCCACTTCGGCCCTTCGTTTTTCTTGAATTGTATCGATTTCGAATGTTGTGTTGGCATTGAAATAGCCCTTGCTGCCATAGTAGGCCTTCATGCGCTCAAGGGTTCGGCGGGTCTTTGCAGTATCAAGTATAACCGGTTCTTCACCAGTCTTTTTAAGCCATTCGTTGATGCCGCTTACCAAGAAGGATTCGCCCAAACGGTCGACCTGTTTTTTCGATAGGAGGCTTATGAGCCGTTGCTCTCTATTTTCCTTTCGGTAAAGCCAACTCTGGTACGAAGAATCCGGATTCTTTTTTGCCAAATTGTAAAGGTTCAAGCGCAGTGGATATCCTAAAATCGTACGGTTCGGATCTTGAAGGATAAGGCTTGCCACATCGGCATCCTTTATTTCGACGCTATCCATATAAATGGTATTTTCTTTCAGTAAAAGCTGATTTTCACCGACCCTTTTTAGCGTATTACAGGCGTTAAGCACCACAACTAGAAATAATAAACTTATTTTAGCGGTGTTTTTAGGAATGCGTGACAATAGGCCCATAGCCACCAAAAATACATTGAAATCGTTTACTATTTGAGGGATTGGGATACGAATTCTACGAATTATAACATTTTTTTAAGGACGGCTAAGAATGAAGTGATAGGGGTTTAGTTATCAGATAATTAGTAATCAAGGCAATGTGTTTTAAGCCAGCTGATTTAATCTCAAAAAATTTGGGTTGCCCGATAATTGATATGAAAGGTCTTACATAATAGGAGGATGCTATAATTGGATATCTCAAGACAGATAGTGTATGATAACTACAAAGCAAATAAAACTTATAAAAAGCTTACAGCAAAAGAAGTTTCGGAACCAGCACGGACTTTTCGTCGTCGAGGGCATAAAGATGGTTCGCGAATTGCTTGAGTCCAATTTTAAGGTAAATAGTGTATACACTACAGACGTCTCTGTCGTAGATTATTATGATGGACCGATCGAATTGGTCACTGCAGATGAACTACGGAAGATGAGTGGCCTTTCGAACCCAAATACGATTCTTGGAGTCTTCGAAATCGCAAAAGTTGAAAAACCGGATGTTACTGATTGGATATTAGCGGTAGATACCCTTCGCGATCCTGGAAATTTGGGAACGATTATTCGATTGTGTGATTGGTTCGGTATCAAATACGTAGTTTGTTCCTCCACTACGGTAGACTGTTATAATCCGAAAACCTTACAGGCCACAATGGGTTCAATAGCTAGGGTGAAAGTAGGCTATACTGATTTAACCGCATACTTAAAAAAGACGGAGCTACCCATTTACGGTGCGTTTATGAACGGTGAATCCATCCGAGACGCTAAACTACCGAAAAAAGGCATACTGGTCATGGGTAATGAGGCTAACGGTATTTCTACCGAAGTACAACATTTAATTTCTAGCAAAATCAGTATTCCGCAGTACGGTGAACAAACTGCTGAAAGTTTGAACGTGGCATCGGCAACGGCAATTTTACTCAACGAAATTAGAAGATAGTAGTAAAGTACAATTATACTAGAAGTTAAATTCAGATCTCGTTTTGTCTATGAAAATCCTAAAAAAATCTCTACTATTTTTAATACTTCCTCTTTTAGCATTTGCAACGGCACATAAATTCTACGTCAGTGTTACCAGCGTTAACTATTCGGAAAAGGACTCAGCATTGCAAATAACTTCGCGAATATTTATAGATGATTTCGAAACTGTTTTGCAAGAGCGATATGGCTTTGAGGCCCAATTAGCTACCGCTAAAGAGTCGAAAGAAGCAGATAGCTATATAGAAAAGTATCTTCGGACTAAAGTTAAGGTGGAAATCAATGGGGCAAACGCATCCTTTGATTTTATAGGCAAAACTTATGATGACGATGTGATGGTGTGTTATATCGAAGTGCCCAATGTCGATTTGGCACACGTGACATCCATTCAAATAGAGAATGAAGTACTAACGGATATCTTCGACGAGCAGCAGAATATATTGCACTTTAAAATTGAAGGACATAAGAAAAGTTTCGTCCTTATAAAATCGGATACTAAAGCTATGTTAAATTTGTAACAATAGATTATTTAATCCTTAGAAAACTTTATTTTTCACAAATTCACAACAAATTATTTCTTTAAATGAAGTCACTACACTATTCCCTTGCTTCTTTGTTATTTATGTTTGCGGCCGTACTAACAGGTCAAGAGCAACCAAGCGGTGAAAGGGCACCAGGGCATTACAACCAAAATAAATTTAAACAGCTTTACGAAGAATTCAGCACACCGAATAGCTATCGATCCGCTTCCGGCGCGCCAGGGCCCGCTTACTATCAGCAGCAGGCAGATTATAAAATGGATGTAGAGCTTGACGATGCCAACGCTCGGATAGCTGGGGAAGAGACTATTACCTACACGAACAATTCACCGGACGATTTGGAATATCTATGGGTACAACTAGATCAAAATATACGTGCCAAAACCTCAAAAGCTCCATTGCATAATGCTAACGGAGTGGCACCTGCAGAAGAACCCGATGCCTTCGCTAAAAAGTTTCTCAAAGAACCTTTCGATGGCGGCTTCAATATAGATTTTGTGAAAGATGCGAGTGGTAATCCATTACCTTTTACCATAAATATGACCATGATGCGCATTGATCTGCCCGAGTCATTAAAAAGCGGGGACCAAGTTTCATTTTCCATAAAATGGAATTATAATATTCCTGACCATACTATAGATAGGGCGCGTTCAGGCTTTGAATATTTCCCGGAGGATGGTAACCGTGCTTATGTTATCGCGCAGTTTTTTCCAAGAATGGCGGTGTATAGTGATGTGGAAGGCTGGCAAAATCACCAATTCTGGGGTAGTGGTGAGTTCGCGCTGCCGTTCGGTGATTACGAAGTGAATATTACGGTGCCCGCCGACCATGTTCTAGATGGTACAGGAGAATTGCAAAATAGGGAGGCCGTTTTTTCAAAAGAGATGATGGCCCGCTATGAAAAAGCAAAAAAATCATACGATAAACCCGTACTTATCGTTACCCAAAAAGAAGCCGAAAAAGCCGAGAAAAATATTTCCAAAGAAACAAAAACTTGGAAGTTCAAAGCGGAGAATGTTAGGGATTATGCTTTCGCTACCTCTCGAAAATGGATATGGGATATGCAAGCGGTCAAAATGGGAGACCGCGACGTGATGGCAGTTTCGATGTATCCTAAAGAAGGTAATCCGCTTTGGGAAGAATATTCTACAAAAGCTGTTGCGCATACATTGAAATCCTATTCCTCACACACTTTTGAGTATCCTTATCACAAGGCTATTTCGGTTCATGCCAAAAACCAAGGTATGGAATATCCTATGATATGTTGGAATTATGGCCGACCTAATGAAGACGGCTCATATTCTGACCGAGTGAAGTATGGTATGATAAGCGTTATCATTCATGAAGTAGGTCATAACTATTTTCCGATGATCGTAAATTCCGATGAACGCCAATGGGGATGGATGGATGAAGGACTTAATACGTTCATGCAATATATGGCAGAGCAAGAATTCGGCGACGCTTTTCCCGAGGCAATCGCCCCCAATGATAAATATCCTTCTAGAAGGGGAGACCCATCTAAAATCGTTCCTTATATGTCTGGGGATCAGAATTACATCGCCCCGATTATGTCAAACCCGGAGAATGTGTATCAACTGGGTCCAAATGCCTATGGTAAACCGGCGACCGCTTTGAATATTTTGAGGGAAACCGTTATGGGCAGGG
>DRGL01000021.1 GCA_011050085.1 Pricia antarctica
AATCGGAGGTCACGTAGCAAGCCATGTTTTTGCAAGCAAAAACCGCTCACTTCGTTCGCGAGACTTGTTGGGTATCCTCCCCAAACCCCTGAATTATGGCACGGCCAAAAAAAGATATTGAATCACTAAAGGCGATACGGGTCAACGTGCGCATGACGGTCAACGAATACCTGATCGTTTCGGGAAACGCGGCAACATTGGGTATGGGCATACCGGACTACATCCGAAAAAGGGTCACTGGCAGACCGCTTCCCAGAACCAAAGTGACACCGGAGGATAGAAAGCTGTTCGTAGAGCTGAGCCGGATAGGCAACAACATCAACCAACTCACAAAAAATTCCCATCTGCGGATGCACTCCCCAAAAATCCTGTATCGGCAATTGGCAGAGCTGCGGCAACTTTTGCATGAATTGAAGTCAAATATCAAGGACAAATGATAGCCAAGCAGATAAAGGGCAAGGATTTTTACGGACTGTTGGCCTACAACCAAAAAAAAGTTGAACTGGGCCAGGCCACTGTGCTGGATGCGAACATCGATTTGGACAGTACGGTCGAAATGACCAAGGAGTTCAATTTGGTTCGGCAGTTGCGCCCCAGGCTGGGCAAAGCAGTATATCATGTATCCCTGAACCTTCCGCCGGACGAAAAATTGTGTGACAAGGAATTCGTTTCGATGGGACTGGATTATCTAAAGGGAATGGGATTCGATGATAACCAATATATCATGTACCGCCATGACGACCAAAACCACCAACATATCCATATAGTTGCCAACAGGGTCAAACTATCCGGAGCACTGGTCAGCGATAGCAAGGACTATGAGCGTAGTGAACGATTGGTACGGAAACTGGAAAAGAAATACGGTCTTTCAGAGTTACCGGACGCAACTTTGGAGCGAAGAGCGGCACTTACCCAAAAGGAAATCGAAAAATCGCTTCGGACTGGTAACGCTCCGATCAAAAGTATACTTCAACACCAATTGGGCGAAGCATTAGAACGCTCGAATAATACAGAGGAGTTCATCCATCAATTGCGGTCCAGGGATATTCGCCCAAAGTTCAATATCAGCAAAACAACGGGAAGGGTCTCCGGTATCTCCTTCAAATATGAAGGAGTGATTTATAAGGGGAGCAGTCTGGGCCGAAAATATTCATGGAACAACATCATTAAACAAATCGATTATGAACAAATCAGAGACCGTACAGTTATTCTCGAAAATAATCATCCAGAACAAGGAAATAAAGGAGCTGTTGCTCAAGATACAGGCTCATCAAGGAACGTTGGCGGAGAAACAAAAGTTGCTGAGGGAGGGACAATCCAAATTAGTGAAAAACCAAAATACGATTTGGGAGGCACTCAAAAAGATGGCCTAGATGACGAACCTTTCACCCCTTTCAAGATGGAGCTGGAAGATTTCGATTGTTGGAAGAAAAGGAAAAAGAGAAAAAAAAGGAGATTATAGCATATTATGGAAGGAGGCTTGGTCAGCGATAAATTGTTAAATGCCCTGGTGGATAGCTTGTCCGTCGAGGATTTGGAAGCTATTCTGTCCCAGAAGATAGCTAAGGCATGTCCTGACCATAAACCAAAACCCATGACTGAAAGAGAAAAACTAAAAAAACACTATAGAAGCCTATTCCTTTCTATGGGTAAGCTACACTTAAATAAATAGGAGGTCGTTATTTGTATTTTTAAGGAAGAATTTAAAAATCTGGTTGCACAATTAACTCTTTACAAAAGGTGCGATTTGTAAAGAGTACGAAATTCTTGAGGAATACTTCAGGTGATTTATCGACAAACCATAAATATTTATAGTAAATGAAATTAACGAGCTTTATAAATTTTTGTAGCTAGTTTAAAGACCCCATATTTCAAGTGAAGCATTACTTCCAATAATTCTTTCAAACATTGGAATTGTCAGTTCATACACATTATTATTTGCTCTTTCTTTATCCGATACCTGATCTATTCTAAATCCCGGTTGAGCCAGAATTATATTATACTTCCAATTGTTAACTCGATAATTTTCGGATATGTTTTCTAATATTTCTGGAGTTCCAATAACTATCTGTGAATTTTGAATATTATCAATTCTGTAATTGATTCTATCCATAAGTATTGGGGAAGAAATCCAATGTATACTTCTCATTGCCTGTGCAAAAAGTTCATCACAATCAAATTTTCGATTACCTGCATAATCTTGACTTGAATATTTGCAATGTATGAAGTGAATTATTGAAGAAGATGTATCGAAGTATACCAAATCTGCAATTTCATGAGCGCCATCATCTAAAATAATCAGATCTGTATTTGCAAACGATGGCCTTAGTAATTCTATCGTATGATTTATTACAGGTAAATCCCCTATGGGATTCTCAACATAGGCTTCACTTCTTATATTACAATTTGTCCAATTTTTTGATTTCCATATTTCTGATGGCAGTTCTTCAATTGAAACGTTTGGATTAATTTTATTCCTTCCAACTATTATGCTACCATCTGGAAGTATAATTGATGGTGAATAATCATTGAGCACATCTTCCAGTTTTTTTTCGACTATTGTTGCTTCCCTTCTTTCTGCATAAATTAGAACGTTTTCTGCGTTTTCCACTGTCCAAAGTTTCTCTTCGTTTAAGTCAAATATAAAAGGGTAATTATGTCCCATTATTGCTATTGTTCCTATGAGTCTAGTGTTATTTTCTTGAATAGAGACTCCTTTAATTACTGGAGTAAAATTTCTTATTGGGTCATGACCTAAAATACTGATGGTGACATTATACGCTTTGAAAAATATATCATCAGGAATAATAGCTATAGGCAATTCTTCTATTGATGTGGCGGGTTCCGTTGAGGCTAAAAACGACAAGCCTGGAAGGTTTGTAATAATTGGGCCATCTTCAATAAGCGTACATAATTGATCACACCATTCTTTAAATTCTTCTGCGTTTCCTCTTTTCATTGCCCATACTCTTCCTTTTCGAGTAGCTATTCCCCATGTATTTTCCTCATCGAGCCTTAGTACTGCATGTCCTGTTGCAAAAACTCTCCCTTCACTTGATCTTATGGCTGCTTGGACAGCTGACCCAATCAAAGTTTTATACGCAGGGTGTGAAGAGCCATTCAATGCAGAATTTTTCATGCCGACCATAAGATAGTCACTCTGTGAAAACTGTGATAAAGTTTTAAATAGTCTTCCTTGTGAAATAGATTTTATCCCTGAAGTGATTAAACTTTCTTTAAATGAATCAAGAGCTATTTCACTCGTTGTTAATTCAAACAACAAATTATGATCAGATGCATGATAAAATACGTGTACATCAAGTAAATCTTCTATAAATATTTCTCTTGATGTCCATTCTAGTGGTTTATTTTGAGAAGTAACTATAACTAGTGGAGAGTCATCATCGTCCTGTTCATAGTGCAAAATTTCGAAATTTGAATTATTAGTCGTTATCTCATCTTGAAAACTAAAATCGTCATTAGTGTTGTAAACCAACGCACTAAAGTATATATTTAATTCTGGCATTTGAAAGTCCTCTTCTAATGCTTGCGATGAACGATAATGTCTAGCTTTTAACATCTGAGCATCGACAATTTCTGGTATTAGCCTGCTCCAAGAAGCATCAGACTTGTATAATCGCCTTACTTCTCCCCTAACTAAATCTGTATTTGCTATTAATTTAGCTGGTCCTTCTTGATCTATTGGTGCTCGTGATATCCTTCCTAAAAATTGTATTGTATAAGGTATAGACCTAGGTGTAGCATGTAAAACAGCAACTTTAAGATTTGGTATATCTAAACCTTCGCTTGCTATTCCAACACAAACCAAACCATCTAACTCATTATTTTTCACTTTCTCAACTAAGTCTGCATTGACCGTTGGAGAGCGCTTGGAGTGTATTACATCAACATTAAAGCCATTATCATTATAAAGGGTTACAAGAGCTTTAGCTTCTTCTATACGATTCGTTCTTATTAGAATAGATGAACTTGGATTTGCAGCTTTTTCTGTGTTAAAAATATTAATTGCGGTTTCAAGTAATGCTTCATTGGAGTCGGAAGGATGAGTTCCCGTAGTTTCTCCATTAAATTCAATCGGCCTTAATATTCCATCGTCTAAAGCTTTATCTAGTGAATAATGGTAAATCAATTTGGACTTCATTCTTTTACGATCTCTTCTAAATGGAGTTGCAGTAAAAAATACTTTTAATTGAGAACTGTAAAAACTATTAATTGATTGCCATGTCGGAGCGGGTTCATGGTGTGCTTCATCCATAAAAACGGCATCAATCAAGTTTTCTGGAACAGGTGACAACCCTTGGTAGTAAGGAGAAATACTGTTAGGGTGTGCGACTATAACATCGTTATCATTTATAATTTCAATCCATTCTTGTAAAGAATGTTTGCGATTGGTTACTTCGTAAACAGGAACTTCTGAGGCATCATTGGTTAGGCAGCCCTGATTCTTCAATACTTGTAGCGTTCTAAATTGATTACAAATTTGTCTGCGCAATATTTTAGAAGGTACTACAATCAATATTTTCCTAAGGTTTAATTCAAAGCAAGCTGCCATCATCAATGCAGTTTTGCCAGATCCCGTAGGCATGCTGATTAAAGAAGCCACTTCATTAGATCCATTTGTTTCATAGCTTTTTAAAGACCAAATAGCCCCTAATTGACATTTTCTTAAGCCATTACCTGTAGCTGGTTCAAGATTAAATCTGGATTTGTTATCTATAAAATATGGCATCTTTAGGTTTTAATTTGCTAGGTCGTGAAGCGCAGCTTTGGTCATTACACAAAAGGACTTTGAAAAAAGGCTTTTATAACTATCCTTATTGCCTCGGTAGCTTCTTTCTCCAATTCGTCTCTACTCTCCTTATTAAATTGAGCATTCATTTGGAGGATTGGTTTGTCCAAATCCAGATGCACGTATTTATTTCTAAGTCTTCTAAGCCGGTTTATGTCCTCGGTTCCGTTATAGAAATCATTTAGTAATTTTGCAGTACCAATTTTGTTATCTCCGGATTCCGTTTCTCTGAGATGGGCATCTAGAACGGAAATAGATAAGATTATTACCGACAACCAAGCACCAATACAATAACAGGCCTGTAAATCTAGGAATAAGGCGGCGGCATGATCACTTACAGCATAACCCCCAAGTATTGAATTATCAATTTCATCCTCTATCCATTTATTTCTTTTTTCCCAAAGATCTTTATCGGGATATTCCAGTAGTTCCATAATGATTAAAACCTATTCGTCCTTGTAGAAATCTAATGTTAACTGATTCTCATTTGAACTTTCGTTGTAAAGAGACACAACCCTTTTGTAGGCATCTTTTTGGATTTGAGTAAATCTAATGGCCAGGCTTACCGCCTTTTTCATTTTCTCGTCCTTCCATTTGCTCTTTTGAAATGTTCTAAGGTTTAGAAAGACAATGAACAAAGCACCCTGAGCAGATGAGAGTAGATTACTAATAGCTACACCTGAGTCTCCCCTTGCGGATTTAAATCCTTTATCAAAAGTGAAAAACGCATTGTTCATCAATTGAAGGGAAGTTTCACAAATTTCAATGGGTATATCGGTGGCATCCCTTAATTTATCAAGAGATTTTTTCCTATGCTCCTCTTTCTGATCACTACCTTCCTTGGATTTATCCCTTAACCTTCTGTGGTAGGATACTTCGTGAAAGACCTTAATATCAGAATTAAATAAGTCTTTGAATTTACCAATATATGTATCATCAATGGATTTTAATATAAACTCAAACTCACTTTTATTTTCTTCATAGCCTTGCCTCCCAATCGACAATTTAAGAACGGTCTTCATTAACTCAACTCCGATTAGGCCGGACAAAGCCGAAGCGCTACCAGAGCCAGGTATATGGCTTCCCTTTCCGAAAGCCTCGATTAGCTCTTTGGCCGGCACGGCAAGATAGTCTTTATCGCCTGCTTCTTCCTTTTCAATTAAATCAAGTTTCTCGTTTTTGGTCATATACCTAAAAACTATGCTTTAATCGTCTCCATAAGGGAGTTCCTATTAAAATATTTAAAAGTCTGTGGAGGCGTGAACGAAGGGAATATTTCTTTGACCTTTTTCAACGGCATCTTAGATTTAAACCTTCTTACACTTGAAAGAACTATGCCTACGGCCTTATCGGTTTCAGAGTAATATTCATTAAATCTTTTTTCATCGATACCGAGAATCTCCGAATGATTTATCCAGATGTCGTTAGGGGTCGATTTAATGACTTCTTTTATCATACAGATACCGACCATGGCCATTTCCGGAGAGGTACTATAAACAATCATTAAGTCTCCGGGCTGCACATTCGGACTGGATTTGCGCAGCTCTATTTTTTTCGAACCATCAAAAATAAGGTTGGCAAATTCGGGTTTGATTGAAATGACAATTATCTTACTCATTGGAATATCCTGTTCCTTTTAAATATATTTCTAAAAAAATGTTCGTATCCACTATGACCGGGGATGCAAATGTGTTTTTCTTTCGCTCATTGTTCAAAAGAATTTTACCTACGTCTTCTAAAGGTACTGCATTTTTAAAAACCTCTGTATCGCTAAATTTAAGGGCCTTGATATCACGATCAATATCGTTTTTGGCCAAATCGAAAACGTCCTTCCATTCGTAGACTCCGTATTTTTTGAACTTTTGGAATAGTGCTTTTGGATTGCCAATATGGACTTCGTCCAAATAAGAGCAACCAACTATGGACTGTGAACGGCTAAGGTTTCCCCTATCGGTACTTGTGCTTGCATACCATAATATCCGGGCGGGAGCTTCTTCGGAAATCGGTTTAACACTTCGATAGTAGATATTTTCACGGTTCCAAGCCAATTCAGGGGCCGCCCCGAACAAATTTGAACTGGTCCTGAAATGATCGAACAACTGACCGGCCCAAAAAGGTTTTATGGGAATTATATATGTCGGTATGTCAAGGTCCGAGAATTTTATGGGCCAGAACAACCTTTCAAGACTTAAGGTGAAATTTTTGGGTTCGTTTCTCCATCTTTTGACCAGCCCTGAGTTTTTGGCAAATTCTGGCGGTATCCTGTTATTCGAAAATATGTCAACACTATTGGCCACTCCGGTCAAGGCAACCTTGGTCCAAACCCAATCATTAAACACGAAGCCCAACGACTCCAAAGTCTCTTTGTCGGAATCATCCAGTTGTCTATCACTTATTTCGATAATCAATTTTTCATTTTCTATTGAATAGGTAATCAAATCGAAAACAAGTTGTTTGAAAAGTATTGACGCTATTTTGGTTTCATTGGTTCTAATTAGCGGTATACTAAGAACATTCCTCTTGAGTTCAGCCGCCCAAAACCCTAATTTTTTCCTATCCTTATCTTTAATGACCTTTACCTTCGACCCATTTACGTTTCCGGTAATAGAGGTTAGGGTATTCCGAAGTTCATGCTTTTTCTCTCCTCTTTGCTTTCTTAGGAAACAGTCGACCAGAGGAGATATTTCCCTCGACTCCAACTGATTGTAATCGACGTTGACTCCGGCAATCCGTGTTGAAACATAGTTCGAACGGTTGTTTATTTGGTCCAACATCAGGATGAATTCGGTTGGAGTTAAGATCTGGACGCCATATTTCTCATAAACTCCGGCTTCCGATTCCAACAAATTGGTATCCGTTGTAATGAAATAATCGATACCGCCTGCTATGCATTCGGACAACTGCTTTTTATCCGATATATCGTTTGCCGAATTTCCCGACACGATGGTTTGGATATGATTGAAAATTTCATCCCTCGTCTCAGGTTTGGATTTGGCTCCAAAAAATTGTGTGATAAAACTTCTTGATCTTGAAGCCCTTTCCTTATCCTTGTCCCTTTGGATTTCATTATAAAATTCTTGGGCGTAATAATAATCGATTTCATCCACCAGCCAATCCGCCATCAAATATTTAGCACCGGTCTGTTCGTTAGTATCATTATCCCTAAGCTTGATAATCATATTTGCATCTAATAAAGCCTTGGTTTTCTCCGAATTTTCATTTGACCAAGAGAATAGGTCTTGATTACCAAAATCATACCACCACTTTATTAAATAACGCTCTTGCTTACTTCTACTTCTAGACCGGTTCCTAGGAATGAAACCATACTTTTCCCAGAATTTGGACGCCTCTGTATAATCTTCACGACAGCTTAAAGCAATACCCTTTAATTGCAATGAAAATCTACTACGGACTTCATCCAATAAGAGTTTAGCGATACCCTTTCCTCTGTTATTCTCCCCAATGCAAAGATGCACTATACGAATGGTGCCCTTACTTGCTGTAATGGAAAACAAAATATATCCGAAAAGGGTTTTGTTGGAGTCGTGAGCGGCAATTATAGTTCCCTTTTTACCATATTCAATGAAAGCGCCTCTTGGAAAGTGTCCCAGCGTTTTTGAATTTTTGGTGCCCATTGCTACGACCTGGTCGAAAAGAGGATGGTCACATCCTATTTTGACAAGATCGGATTTAGTGGTTTGTTTTGTTTTTGTACTAATAATCAATTCGGTTTGGTCGATTACAATGTAGGAATAATTCGACGATTATTGTCATCAAGTTTTAAGAAATTGAATTCTTTGCGTCCGAATCGTACCTAACTCCATATCTTGCCTTGTGTATTATAACTACCTACCTAATTACCAGTGTTCTACTTCCAAAGCTTCTCAAAACGCTTACTAGCCACCCTAGTATATTGAGCCGTATGTTTTGGGTCACGATGACCAAGATAATCTTGAATCAAACGAAGATCATAACCCATATTGGCCAAATAGAAACCGCACGAGTGCCGTAGCATGTGTGGATGGATATTTTTGATATTTGCTTTCTTACCTATAGTTGATACAAGGTAGGATACTGCTTGTCTAGTTAGAGGGATTCCTCTTTCACTTACAAATAGCCAAGGAAGATTGTCTTCTCTAGAGTTGAGATAACGCTTAAGTGCTCTAAGTTCATCACCGGAAATTGGATGTTCAGTAGACAAACCACCTTTCAATCTATTCACCCATACTCGGGAATCTTTCAGATTGATATCGGATACCTTCAGGGCGATAGCTTCACTAACACGAAGACCATGTCGGTACATCATCATCAATAGAACGTAATTTCTTTTTGGGTATCTTGTTTTTTTGGCGACTTCCAAAAAGGTTTTCATTTCAGAATCGCTCAGGTAATCCTTTCCCTTTTCATGGGAGTTCGTGGTCTCTTTTTCGGAACTCTTTACATTATGCCTTTTGACCATGGTTTCAGGATTGCTTTTAAACTCCCTAGAATATAATCAAAAAAAGCCACTCTCTTTACAAAATCCGCTTTTTGTAAAGAGTGGAATTCACTTCTATGGTAAAGGAATTTTGGAATTTTTCACATTATGTATAATCCGGGTATCCTAATTCTCCTTAAATATTGCAGGGAGAACTGAATAAAACATCTCCTTGGATCAGTTCTAAGCGAAAAAGTTTTTGATGATAACAACAATGAAAAACTTTGGACAAGGCAAGACGCATATACTGATTGGAATATCACCTTGTTCTACAATCTTTTGCCTCAAATTAAAGATAACAAACCACTATAGTCTTCCGGAAGCTCTGCATCAATATCCTTCAAATAAGCCTTAAGCGCATCTAGAGTGGAGTGGCCCGTAATTAGCATTAACTTATCACAAGTTTCGGTATAGGTAAACTCTTTTCTAAGCTTCCTAAAAAGCAGCGTGATAAACGTATGCCTAAAGGAGTAGATGGTATATTCACCTCCCAGTTGCAGAGTTTTACCAGTTGCAAGTAGATATTCGTTATATTTCTTTTTAAGCTTCCAGAACCGTTTTGTAAAGTAATCCCTTCTACTTGATTCTGTGGCTTCCCATTCTCCAATGCCGGTAGGAGTAAACAAAAAGTGATTTTGTACAGAGAAGTCGAAATCCTGAATTTCGCGAAGAACGATATCAGGTATGATTTTAGTCTTCTCCGGCTTGTTCTTTGCCTGAACGCGCAATAGTTTTTGAGAAAGAAAAATATCCTTTAACCTAAGTCTGCATACCTCAATTGGGCGTAAAAAATTATAGGAAACAAACTTTATAAAAAGCAACAGAACGGGGTCGTTTTTCTTCATGTAGGCAAACAAACCTTCCAGAACTTCCAAGGAATAAGTTCTATGGCTTACCGATTTGGTATTAAGTACCTTGATGTTCTCGACAAAATTTCTTGGGATGACGTCGTTATTTTCAAGTTCACCAAATAGGGAACTCAATACAATACGTGTGTTGTTTCTATTTCTTGCGCTTGACGCTTTGACAATAGTTTGGAGATAATCGTTGACGGTCTGTTTGGTGATGCTGAGGATACTTTTGTCAAGTAGATTCCTTTTGTCCAAATAGGTCTTGAACCTACCATATCGACTTTTGTAATCCTTAACGGAAGTTTCTGAAAGTTCACTGAGCTTTATGCCATATGCATAATCCAGTGCCGCTCCGGCCGTATATTCCAAGGATTTTGAATTGAGCTTAAACTTGTCCTTGTAAGGAGAATAACCTTCTTTCAACATTTCAAGCAAAACCTCCTTGATGATTCCTAAATGCAATAACCTTTCCGCTTTGGTCTTAAAATTTTTATTAACGCTCATGGTAATCGGCGTTTGGCGGACCAATACGGGATTTCCGAGTTTGTCTAAAAGGTCGGGTTTGGCGAAGGAGTAGTAGACATACCACCTTTTGGAGAGGTCGAAATTGTCCCCGCCATGATATATTTTCGGTTCCTTATATTTTTTCCTTTCCAATCCGTGTTTGTATGCGGTAGCGTATGCGCTTTGCAATATATCAAAAAAATAACCCATTGACAACAATTTTAAAAAGCTGTTAATCAATGGGTTATGTAGTAGCGGGGACTGGACTCGAACCAGCGACCTTCGGGTTATGAGCCCGACGAGCTACCTACTGCTCTACCCCGCGATGGGTATTTTTCTCACTTGTCTTACGACTTCGGAACATAACCTCCGACGAGAAAATCGATAACACTATTTGCGTTAACGGGCGACAAATATACAACGGTTTTTTATCTTATTCAAATTTGTTTTAAAAGATTATTTAGAGGCAAGTTCACAAAAAAAAGCTTGAATTCCATACCTTCGGGAACAGAAGTATTAACCGACCGTTTTAAATAGCTACGTATTTGAATGCCATAAACGATTTCATAGCCTCACTTTTGCCCTATACCGAGTGGCCCATGTTCTTACTGCTAATAGGTGGGGGAATTTTTTTAGTGGTGTATTCCAAATTTCTACCCTATCGTTTTTTTGGCCATGCTATCGCAATTACTGCCGGTAAGTATGATACTAAAGGTGCAGAGGGCGATGTAAGCTCCTTTCAAGCGCTTTCGGCGGCAGTGGCCGCAACGGTAGGGCTTGGTAATATTTCAGGTGTTGCTATTGCTATCCACGACGGCGGTCCGGGGGTTGTTTTTTGGATATGGATGACCGCACTGATCGGTATGTGTATCAAGTTTTATTCCTGTAGCTTAGCTATCATGTTCCGCACCACGGATAAAGATGGAAAACTTCAAGGCGGACCGATGTTCTATATCACCAAAGGATTGGGGCCAAAAGCAAAGCCTTTGGCCATATTCTTCGCGGCATGCGGCCTATTCGGATTTTTAGGGGTATTTACCGCCAATCAGTTTACGGAAACTTTCATGAACGTCGTCGAACCTTCGCGGACCCTATTTGAAATGAGTGAAGTAAACTGGAAATGGACGGTCGGGGTGGTTTTGGCCATCATCACCTCCCTTGTAATTTTTGGGGGGTTGACCAAAATAGCAAAAGTAGCATCGGCGATAGTCCCTTTTATGGTTGCTATCTATCTGGTGGCTGTAATCATTGTCATGGTATTGAATTCTTCGCAAATACTACCTTCTTTAAAACTGATTATTACGGAAGCGTGGAATTTTAAATCGCTTGCCACTGGCGGTTTTTGGGGATTGGTTATTATTGGGGTCCGTAGGGCCATGTTCTCTAATGAGGCCGGACTTGGTAGCGCACCGATGTATCATGGGCAATCGAAGACCGATAACCCCATAAAGGAAGGCTTGGTGGCGATGCTGGGTCCGTTTATCGATACGATTATGGTGTGTACGTTTACAGCCATCGTTATTATTTTAAGCGGAGCTTACTTAGAAGATTCCAGTGGTATAGTAATGACTTTATCAGCCTTTGAGACGACTCTTTTCGGTTGGGGTGATGATTTATTGATGCTCATCGTAACCGCCTTTGCCCTTTCTACGCTATTTACGTATTCCTATTACGGCGTGAAATGCCTTTCTTTTTTGACAAGCCCTAAAATCGGGAAATTTTACAACTGGTATTTCGTCATTATGATTGTCTTTGCCGCAGTGGCATCCTTAGACCTAGTGAAAAACCTGATTGATCTTTCATATGCGTTGATGGTAATCCCGAATATGATTGCCGTACTTTTGTTGGCCCCGAAAGTGAATGCGGCGGCAAAAGATTATTTTTTAAAACTAAAACATGGGCGAACATAAGGCAGGCTTCGTAAATATTATAGGAAATCCCAACGTGGGCAAATCCACTTTGATGAACGCTTTTGTGGGTGAAAAACTATCCATAATCACCTCCAAGGCGCAGACTACCCGGCACAGAATCTTGGGGATTGTAAATGGGGATGATTTTCAGATGATCCTTTCGGATACCCCGGGCATCATCAAACCCGCCTATGAACTGCAGTCCAGTATGATGGGTTTTGTAAAATCCGCTTTTGAGGATGCCGATGTTTTGCTCTACATGGTCGAAATCGGGGAGAAGTCTCTGAAGGACGAAAAGTTTTTCGAGAAAATAAAGAACAGCAAGATTCCAGTTTTGCTATTGCTGAATAAGGTCGATACTGCCAATCAAGAGTTATTGGAAGATCAGGCGCAGTATTGGCAAGAATTGCTTCCTACGGTCGAATTGCATCCTATTTCTGCTCTGACTAATTTTAATATTAAAAATGTATTCCAAAGGATAGTCGAGCTGCTTCCCGAAAGTCCCGCTTTTTATCCAAAAGACCAATTGACCGACAAGCCGGAGCGGTTTTTCGTGAACGAGACCATTCGGGAAAAAATACTTATCCACTATAAAAAGGAAATTCCCTATGCCGTAGAAATTGACACCGAGGAATTTTTTGAAGACGATGATATTATTCGCATGCGTTCAGTAATCATGGTAGAACGCGAATCCCAAAAAGGGATTATTATCGGTCACAAAGGAAGCGCCTTAAAAAGAGTAGGGGTAGAGGCACGAAAGGATTTGGAAAAATTCTTCGGAAAACAGGTGCATATCGAACTTTATGTCAAGGTCAACAAAAACTGGAGGAGTGATGCAAAACAACTAAAGCGATTCGGCTATAATGGCTGATAAATAAAGCCTACTTTTGCAAATCCAAAAAAATATTTGTCATGAGTGCTATCGTCGCCATTGTAGGAAGACCTAATGTGGGTAAATCCACTTTTTTTAACCGATTGATTCAACGTCGGGAAGCCATTGTCGACGCTACAAGTGGTGTAACCCGAGATCGTCATTACGGAAAAAGTGATTGGAACGGTAGGGAATTTTCACTTATCGATACCGGTGGCTACGTACTGGGTAGCGACGATATCTTCGAAAGGGAAATTGACAAACAGGTCAAACTCGCGATTGAAGAAGCTGATGCCATAATTTTCATGGTCGATGTCGAGACAGGCGTAACTGGAATGGATGAAGATGTTTCCAAACTCTTGCGACGTGTCAATAAACCGGTTTTCTTGGCCATCAACAAGGTCGATAACGCTAAACGTGCCGCCGATGCGGTGGAATTCTATGCTTTGGGATTGGGAGAGTACTATACGCTATCCAGTATCAATGGTAGCGGAACCGGTGATCTTTTAGACGACCTTATTGCCAAACTTCCAGAGAAGGAAAAAGATGAAAGCGACCTGCCCCGTTTCGCAGTGGTCGGAAGGCCGAATGCCGGAAAATCCTCTTTTATAAACGCCCTTTTGGGTAAGGAGCGCTACATCGTAACCGATATCGCCGGCACGACCCGTGATAGTATGGATACCAAGTACAACCGCTTCGGCTTTGACTTCAATCTGGTCGATACGGCAGGTATACGTAGAAAAGCGAAGGTCAAGGAAGATTTGGAATTTTATGCAGTCATGCGATCTGTTCGCGCTATAGAACATAGCGATGTCTGTATTCTACTCTTTGATGCTACCCGTACTTTTGACGGACAAGTAGCGAATATCTTTTGGCTGGCCCAACGCAATAATAAGGGTATCGTCATTTTAGTCAACAAATGGGACCTGGTCGAGGATAAGGAGACCAATACCATGAAACACTATACCCAGCGCATTAAAGAATCGATCGAGCCTTTCGTCGACGTGCCAATTATTTTTATATCCGCTTTGACAAAACAGCGCATCCACAAGGCCATAGAGACTGCGGTACAGGTTTATGAAAATAGGTCGAAGAAAATCAAGACCAGCAAGCTGAACGAGGTAATGTTGCCCATTATTGAACACACCCCACCACCGGCCTACAAAGACAAGTACGTGAAAATAAAGTATATCACCCAACTGCCAACACCCTACCCGCAGTTTGCGTTCTTCTGTAACCTACCCCAATATGTACGTGAACCGTATAAGCGGTTTTTGGAAAATAAACTACGCGAGAATTTTGATTTTACAGGCGTTCCGGTTACGGTCTATATGCGGAAGAAATAATTACAATAAGTCGTCGGGTATGAATTTTAAAGAAGTCGACCGTACTTCTTCGGATTTTTTCTTCAAGACTTTTCTGAATTTAGAAATTGGGAATACTTTTTAATGGTTTACTTCTTGAAATAAATAAATACACTATTAAATGCCACTTGGGCTTGCGACGAGTTAGTCTACTCAACAAACACGGAAATTATAGGGTCAAATTCCACCTCTTTTGAGTCGCCATTGACTTCAAGAGTTTTAGCAATCAATATGTTGGAACAACAACCCTCTCCACCGGATCTTTCTAGATTAAGAACAAATTTGAACTCGTTAGTGTTTCCAATAGTAAGGCTATATTCATAACTACCAATTTCCCATATGGAGTCAGTAATAACCAAATACTGCTTATCTAGGGTATTATCTATCTCAAAGTTCACAGATTCACTACCCTCCAAGTCGATGTCATTTATAGTATAAGTTCCATTATCAAGAACATTCTCATCATTTTCACGGTCTATGAATTCTACATAAAGTGCTGCAAAATTCGCTTGACAAAGCGCTGTAGAGCAATCAAGTTCTCTATTATCGTCATTTTTGCAACTGTTCAGAAATAGTAATAAGAGCAGAAAAAAGTAGACTTCATACATTTTTTTCTTTTTAGATGTAGAATATCATAAAGGGTTGCGTTGAGAAAGATGAAAGATTAAATCTTGCCTCTAACTAGGTAATAATAGAATCTTTTTTTGAAAAGATTTAGCAATTATATTTCAAATCAGTGATGGCAAATATATTGCTCTAGAGAGATTTTCACGTGTCCGAATTTCGGCTTTATTTGCGACCAACCGCAAAATATCCTTGAGCCTTACACGCGGTATTTGGATAATAATTTTAAAAAATTGATTTCAAGCGTGTTCCAGTTTTAAAATAAAGGTAACTTCTATTTACATTCTTGGGATGAAAAATGGGTTGCTGAATACCTATCTCCTATACTAACTATTTTTTGGCAGCGTTTATTTTGATTCGTATCGGGCATCCCAGTTAAGGCCTAAAGTAGATTACACTTTCCTAAACCTTTGTTAACCGAAACTAATTCCTTTCGTGTTATTGTATTTTTAGGATGCTAAACCTTTTGCGTGTCCAAACTCTTACCAAGTTTACTGATTTGCATATTCATATATTCTAGCTCCGCTGCACAAGAATTTAAGGTCTCGGGAACGGTTGTTGATGCCCTCACTAAAAAACCTTTGGAGGCCACTACGATTTATGCCGAATCACCGCGCGATAGTTCACTCGTCACCTATACGATTTCAGACGGAGACGGATTCTTCGAGCTCGAAGAACGCAGCAACCTTAAAGCCTTAAATCTCTTCATTTCTTACATAGGATATAAAACCAAGTCCATTAAAATATCCCTTAAAGCACTGGTGAAACTGGGTAATATACCTATGGAAGAACAGGTACAGGAATTAAAGGGGGTGAATATTGTAGGTGAACGGGTACCCATTACTATCAAAAAGGATACGATGGAGTTTAATGCCGATTCTTTCACGACCCGACCCGATGCTACCGTTGAAGACGTGCTTAAAAAGCTGCCCGGTGTACAAGTAGATCGTGACGGCAAGATTACGGTAAATGGTAAAGAAGTCAATAAGGTGTTGGTGAACGGACAAGTGTTTTTTAGCAATGACCCTAAAGTGGCCACTAAAAGTCTACCCAAAGAAGTAATCGATAAGATACAGATTACCGATACTAAAACAAAGACCCAAGAGTTTACCGGCGAGGAAAGCGATGGTGAAAATAAGACCATTAACTTGACCATTAAAAAAGATAAGAATAAAGGGTATATTGGCAGATTGGCCGCGGGTTATGGTACCGATGACCGTTATCAAGTAAACGGATTGCTAAATTATTTTAACGATAGGGAACGAATCAGTTTCATAGCGAGCTCAAACAATATTAATAATTCCGGATTTTCTTTTGACGAGATTTATGATATGGTGGGCAATACCCGGGGCGGTTATGATGGCGCAAGGGATGCAGGTCTAATCAATAATTTTGGCAACGGCATTACGACCTCTTCAAATATCGGTGGTAGTTATGCCAACGCTGACAAAGGGCAATATGAGTTAGATGGCAACTACTTTTTTGGCTATAGCGATTCCTTTAATAACCAAAGAACAAGCCGGGAGAACATTCTGCCCGACCGAAGATTCTTTACAGAAAACGAAAGTAACTTTGCAGGTTCGACTAATTCTAATCGCGGCGCGGCCAATTTGGAATTCGATATCGATAGTACTCTAAGAATCACTGTTGAGCCCTCAATGAGCATTAATCGAACATATTCGCAGCGTGTAAATACATCTTCGACTATAAATGCCGATGGCGAACTTATAAACCAAAACGATAGATCCACGTTGGAAGATGGTTTTCAGCGCAACTTTTCCAATCGTTTCAATATCATCAAAAAGCTCGATACTATCGGAAAGTTCATTAGCCTTTCGTTCTCGAACAACAACACGGAAAATAACAGTACATCTAACCTCAATTCCCTGCGGGAAGTATTTGGTGACAATCCCAACAGCAGCTTTTAAATCAACTTTCCGAAGTGAGCAACAAAGGTAATTCGTACGATCTAGAGGCTGAATACAGACAGCCTTTACTTGATAGGTGGTTTTTAGATTTGGGATATGAATATTCAAGAGATGACCGCGAGAATAGCAAGTTGGTGATGGACTTCGACGAAGCAAGTGGTAGATTCACGTTATTCAATGAAACGCTAAGCTCTGATTTTAATTTTGAGAGTATACAGCAAACCCCTTCAATAGGTGTCCGAAAGCGAGGGGATAACTTGAATTTGCGTTTCGGTGCTTCCTATACATTTACAGATTTAAATAATCGTGATTTCTTGCAGAATACTTCATTTTCAAGGTCTTTTAAGAACCTACTTTTCACGGGTAGACTTCGGTACTCCCTAGGTAAGAACAAACGTTTTTATGCCAGTTACCGTTCCCGATTGAACCTTCCATCGGTCAATCAGCTGCAACCTGTGCCCAATGTGAACGACCCTCTGAATATTGTCATTGGAAATCCCGATTTGTCCCCTGCTGTCAACCATGGTATTAATTTTAATTATGATAACTACAATTGGAAAGAAAGAACCGGCATCTACGTGTATTCCAATATCGATATAGAAAAAAATCGCGTCTCCGCGATATCGACTACTGACGAAAACTTATTGCGAACCACCAGATTTATCAATATTGATGGTAACTATGACGGCTCCGCCGGATTTGGATATTCAAAGGAAATAAAAAAAGATAGTACATTTTCAGCCAATTTCAACGTTCGGCCCAACCTTAGATTTGGCCGACAGGTAAGCTTTACGAACGGTACGGAACTGAAGGCCCGTAGTTTTGATGTATCTCCCTATTTTTCAACTACTCTAAATTTTAGGGAATTGGTAGAGTTTGAACCGGGGTACGGGATTACTTTTAATACTACCCGATATAATCTAGAAAATATCGATGATGTCAAATACACTTCCCAAAATTTCAATGTAAGATTGACTACCTATTGGCCAGAGAATTTAGTCTGGGGCAACGATATCAGATATACCTATAACGGCAATGTAAGCCCTGGGTTTAGAAAAGATGCCCTGTTCTGGAATATGAGTCTAGGCCTAGATATATTCGATAAAAAAGCGACCGTTAAAGTGTTGGCCTACGACCTATTAAACCAAAATACCAACGTTCGCAGAACCACAGGAGAAGATTTTATCCAAGATTTTCAAGGCACGGTACTACAGCGTTATTTTATGGGAAGCTTTACCTATAAATTTGATCAATTCGGGGGAGCAAAAAAGAAAGGTGGCCGAAATTATAGGAGATAAGAAGGCTAAGCTAAATAGAACTAGGGTAAAACTGTATTTTTCAAAATAGATTTACTGCCATTTAATGATGAGCTAATTAACCCCATTTAGAGGCCTTGATAGTCCGCATTTTTTCTGAATTGCGTAATCATCGTGATTTCAATAACTTGATTCCAGGTAGTATCCTTTACTATTTTCTCTGTGCATTTTTAGATGGCTATGGTCACTTGCCTCAACTGTTCGGAAACAATAATCAAAAATTGAGTAGTTTTATTTCAGTATATGTTTGGAAACCTAGCTATACTGCTCAAATTCAGTTTCAGTCTAACCGAGACTTACCAGCCTCCAGAGGCACCACCACCGCCAAAGCCGCCGCCACCGCCGAATCCACCAAAGCCACCACCACCTCCGCCGCCGGAGCCAAATCCACCGCCTCCGAATCCACCAGAACCACTACTACGGCCCATGTTACTCAGAATAATCATATCCCAGATATTAAATCCACCAGAACGTTTGCCACCATTGCGTCCGCCACCATTGCGATTACGTCTTGAAAGTATGATAAGAATAACAAAAAATATGATAAAAGGAAGAAGTGATCGAAACGAAAAATCCCCGCCATCGTTTGTTTTAGGGTCACCTTGATATTCGCCCGACAAAATTTGGAAAATAACATCCGCGCCTTTGTCGATACCGGCGTAGAAATTCCCTTGTTTAAATTCCGGAACTATAATGTTTTCAATAATACGTTTTGAAAGCGCATCGGTTAACAGATATTCTATGCCATACCCTGTCTGTATGGCGACTTTTCTATCATCCTTTGCAACTAGCAGAATAATGCCATTGTCTTTTTCTTTATTTCCTATACCCCATTTGTGGGCCAATTGAGTCGCATAAAATTTTATCTCCTCGCCATTGGTAGTAGGCATCATCAATACTAAAATCTCTGTGGAGGTAGAATCGCTATACTGCTCCAGTTTTTTAGATAGAGCGCTGAATTCAGATGGGGATAATGTTTTGGTACTGTCTATTAGGGCCGGTATAAATTCCGGCTTTTCAGGCAAGGTTACTTGCCCAAAAACACATCCAAACACAAAAAAGAAAATTGCTATTAGTTTAACCTTTCGATACCTCATTGCTCAGTTCGTTTATATCGCCCTGTTGCCATGGGAAATGGGTCTGTAACTCTTTTCCGGCCATCAATATGCCATCGATGATACCCTGTTTGAAGTTGTTTTTCTTGAATTGCGATTGAATGGTATCGCGAGTAGTATCCCAAAAATCATTGGGCACCGCCTTGTTAATTCCATGGTCGCCGCAAATGGCAAATTTTCGGTCATTGACCGCCACGTATATAAGTACACCGGTTCCATCTTTGGTATTGCCCATCTTGAGCATTTTAAAGACTTCTTTGGCACGCTCAAAGTGGGGCAACTGGGTATGCGCCTCGATATGTACACGGATCTCACCTGATGTTCTTTTTTCGGCCGTAAGAATGGCCTGTACAATATCTTGTTCTTCTTCCGCGGATAAAAAATCCTCTACTTTAGACATAGAATGGGGTTAGGCGATTACTCAAAGTCGAAGCTGGCGTCCGGTGCATTTTCAGAGCCAGGGTCGGCACTGTATCTAGACATTTCCTCGAAGCCGAACATGCCCGCCAAAAGCGTACCAGGGAATTTGGAGGTGTGAACGTCATATGTGTTTACCTTTTCGTTGAAACGATCACGGGCCACGTTGATTCGGTTTTCGGTACCTTCCAATTGTGATTGTAGCTCAAGAAAGTTTTGGTTCGCCTTTAATTCGGGATAACGCTCAACCACGACCATCAATTTACTAAGAGCACCTGTGAGTCCACTTTGGGCCTGCTGAAACGCTTCCATGTTTTGGGGTGTCAGGTTGCCTGCGTCAATGTTTGTAGATGTTGCCTTGGCCCGTGCCTCGATGACATCGGTAAGGGTTCCTCTCTCAAAATCGGCAGCACCCTGTACGGTCTTTACCAAATTGCCGATAAGGTCGTTTCTACGCTGGTACGAACTTTCTACGTTCGACCAAGCGGTTTTGGCATCGGCCTCTAGTTCTACCGCGGTATTGTTAAAGCCGACGCCCCATCTGTAAAGGCCGAAGGCGATGGCACCAATAACAATCAATGCAATTAATCCTTTTTTCATATTCGTGATTTAATGGGTATAGACGCTATGCACTTCGTCTGAACGGGTTGTTGATTATACATCGCGATGCATCGCGTTTTTATTGGGTTGTTGTTTTAGCATCACCGTATAGGATATCTGCTTTTTTAATGTCCTTTTTGGATTAGTAGCTATTATGGATCGATTGTTACAATGCTTAGTGCATAAATCGATGTTATCCTTTTTTTGATTTCCGACTCTTAAACTTTTTAAAGCTGATCTTTAATTTTGACTAGCTCAGCCTTTACACGCTCAAGTTTGTCGATAATCTCAAAGTTGTTCAAGGTTTTTTGACGGTTTTCTTTAAGATGGGTCTTGGCTCCCTCAAGTGTAAAGCCCCGTTCTTTGACCAAATGAAATATGAGTTTAAGGTTGTCGATGTCCTGTGGAGTGAATTTTCGATTACCCTTGGCATTTTTCTTAGGTTTGAGTGCGTCAAATTCCTTTTCCCAAAACCGAATGAGTGAAGTATTTACGTCAAAGGCCTTGGCGACCTCTCCGATACCGTAGTAGCGTTTTTCAGGAAGTTCTATTTGCATCTTAATCTAGAGATTGATTTTCTTGTTGCGACTGTTTTAACATAGCCTCGAATTCTTTAGCGCTTAAACTACCATAATAGAAATTTATGGGATTTATCCGTTCCTCATCCTTCCAAACTTCGTAATGAACGTGTGGCGCCTCTGAACGGCCTGTATTACCGACAAAACCGATTAGGTCGCCGCGTTTTACTTTTTGATATCGCTTTACGTTATACTCGCTCATGTGTGCGTAGATGGTTAAATAACCATAGCCGTGGTCGATACGGACGTGTTTTCCGAAACCTGAGGAATTATTGTCCGCTCGGGTTACTTTCCCATCACCCGTAGCATAAATAGGTGTTCCTTTTTTAGCTGAAAAATCCATGCCGCGATGCATTTTTCGAGCTTTGGTAAACGGATCGGTACGCCAGCCGTAACCCGAGGCCATATGCTTCAAATCTTCATTTCGAACGGGTTGAATCGCTGGTATCGCCATCAATAGTTTTTCCTTTTCTGCGGCCAGCTCAGTAATTTCGTCAAGGGATTTAGACTGTATTGCCATCTGTTTTTTAATGATATCGAGCCGTTTGGTCGTAGCGATTACCATATCCGAATTATTAAAACCTTCGAGGGATTTATAACGGTTTACGCCGCCAAAACCCGCTCGGCGCTGCTCTTCCGGGATAGGATTGGCCTCAAAATACAGCCGATAGATATTGTTGTCACGATCTTCGATATTGGTGAGCACTTCTTCCATCTGTCCCATTTTACGGTTCAGAAGGTCGAATTGTAGCTGGTAATTATGTACTTCACGTTGCAGTGAAAGTTCTTGGGGCGTATTGATAAGGTTGGTGTTCATTAATAAAATGAGTGCCAATAAACCGAAAAAGAAAGACCCTAATATGAAAAAGGCTATATTCCGATAGCGCCGTGATTTTTTCGGCTCAATCTTTCGGTACGAAAGCGTATCGGGATCATAATAGTACTTTACCTTAGACATAATTATTTATCCTATTTTTGCGCATAATTCATCCATATCTACAAATATAAAAATTGTTTCCTTTAAAACGGAAGAATTTCCAAAACCTTATATTTTTCAATGAATTCCAAAGCAATTAGACAAAAATATTTAGATTTTTTTAAGGACAAAGGACACAAAATTGTTCCCTCGGCACCTATGGTGATCAAAGATGACCCAACGCTGCTATTTACCAACGCGGGAATGAACCAATTCAAGGAGTTTTTTCTGGGAAACAGCCTGGTCAAGCATACCAGGGTCACCGATAGCCAAAAGTGCCTTCGGGTGAGTGGCAAGCATAATGATTTGGAAGAAGTGGGAAAAGATACCTACCACCATACGATGTTCGAGATGTTGGGCAATTGGAGCTTTGGCGATTATTTTAAGAAGGATGCCATTCATTGGGCCTGGGAACTATTGACGGAAGAGCTCAAGATAGATAAGGATAGTCTTTACGTATCTGTTTTTGAGGGAAGCCAAGATGCTGACCAACTTGAGATGGATACCGAGGCCTTCAATCTTTGGAAGGCTATCGTTCCCGAAGAACGTATCATTAGGGGCAATAAAAAGGATAATTTTTGGGAAATGGGCGATCAAGGTCCTTGTGGGCCGTGCTCCGAGATTCACGTCGATATTCGCTCGGATGCTGAAAAAGCTGAAGTTTCGGGTGCATCGTTGGTCAATCAAGACCATCCGCAGGTGGTTGAGATATGGAACTTGGTCTTTATGCAATATAACCGGAAGGCCGATGGAAGGCTAGAAAATCTGCCCGCAAAACACGTTGATACCGGAATGGGTTTTGAGCGGTTGTGTATGGTTTTACAAGGAAAGACCTCGAATTATGATACGGACGTTTTTACCCCTATCATCCGCGAGATTGAGCAGATTACGGATTCAAAATATGGAAAGGAAGCCGAGACCGATATTGCCATCAGGGTTATTGCCGACCATATTCGCGCCGTATCTTTTTCGATTGCTGACGGACAGTTACCGAGCAATACCGGTGCGGGTTATGTGATCCGTCGAATTTTACGGCGTGCGGTACGTTACGGCTTCACTTTCTTAGACACTAAAGGTCCGTTTATGTTTCGTTTGGTAAACGTACTGACCAATACAATGGGCGATGCCTTCCCCGAACTTAAAGACCAGCGGCAGTTGATTGAAAATGTTATAAAGGAAGAAGAGCATTCCTTTTTAAATACGTTAGAGCAGGGCTTGGTGTTGTTAGATCAGGTAGTAGTGGGTACGAAAGGCAAGGAAGTAAATGGTCGAAAAGCTTTTGAGCTCTATGATACCTACGGATTCCCCGTAGATCTCACCGCCCTGATTCTTCAAGAAAAGGGATTAACTTTAGATGAAAAGGGTTTTAATACGGCGATGCAAGAGCAAAAAGACCGTTCGAAGTCCGCCTCAAAAACCACAACGGGTGACTGGACGGTACTATCGAATGACGCTGAACAAGAGTTCATTGGCTATGATTATCTCGAAGCGCAGGTCAAAATAGTCAAATATCGAAAAGTAAGCTCGAAGAAAGACGGCGAGCAATATCAGACCGTCTTGAACCTGACTCCATTTTATCCTGAAGGAGGAGGCCAAGTAGGGGATAAAGGATATTTGGAAACCGCAAATGGCGACGTCATTTATATTGTGGACACCAAAAAAGAGAATAACGAAATCGTCCATTTCACGAAGAATCTACCGAAGAATCCGAACGAAATCTTTAAGGTAGTGGTCGATGCCACCCAACGACATCGCACCGAGGCCAATCATACGGCAACGCATTTGTTGCATCAGGGTCTTCGGGAAATTTTAGGAACGCATGTTGAGCAAAAAGGTTCTGCGGTACATTCAAAATATCTGCGTTTTGATTTCTCGCACTTTGCTAAATTGACCGCAGACGAATTGCAAGGGGTAGAGAATTTTGTGAACGCACGTATAACCGGAAACAGTCCTTTCGAGGAAAATAGAAATGTTCCAATGGAAAAAGCGTTGGAAGAAGGCGCAATGGCCCTGTTCGGTGAAAAATATGGTGACGCGGTACGCACGGTACGTTTTGGGAAGTCTATTGAGCTATGCGGGGGTACTCACGTAAAGAATACGGGTGATATCTGGTATTTCAAGATACGTTCTGAAGGTGCCGTGGCAGCAGGTATTCGACGTATTGAGGCCATTACCTCCGATGCCGTCAAGGATTTTTACCAAGATAATGACCGCAAACTTTCGGAAATACAACGTACACTGAACAATCCACAAGACCCTATTAAAGCGGTGGAATCTTTGCAGGAAGAAAATGCTAAACTTAAAAAAGAGGTCGAAAATCTTTTGAAGGATAAAGCTAAGAACCTCAAGGGCGATTTAGTCAACGAACTAGAAGCGGTCAACGGCATACAGTTCTTGGCCAAAAAAGTCGATTTGGATGCGGGGGGCATTAAAGATTTATGCTTTGAAATGGGAAACAACCGTGATGACCTCTTCCTATTATTTGGAACGGAGCAGAACGGCAAAGCCTTGTTATCTTGCTATATTTCTAAAAAACTGGTTGCTGAAAAAGACTTGAACGCTGGTACAATTGTACGTGAATTGGGGAAATTCATTCAAGGCGGTGGTGGCGGACAACCGTTCTTCGCAACCGCCGGAGGAAAAAATCCGGGTGGTATTGATGAAGCTTTGGAGAAGGCGAAAGCTTATTTGCTGTAACTAGTTGATGAGATTTTTTACCAAGCAGGATATGAAGTGGAAGCCAATTAGTGGTAGGTAGGGTAGCTAATTCCGAAAATATGATAACCGTCAATCAGGTCATATTCCAAATTTATACTTTTTCAGATATTTCATAGGAGCCCATTGTCTTGGTTATAAATAAAGTATCAAAATGAAACTCCAGACCGAAATTCCGTTAGATAAAGCTGAGCACCAAATTGATTACGACAGCCGATTAGTAGTGTTGGGTTCCTGCTTTGCTGAAAACATGGGCAAGAAATTTGAATATTACAAGTTTCAGCAGCTACAGAATCCGTTTGGCATCCTTTTTCATCCATTGGCCATCGAAAAATTGCTTTCAAAGGCGGTGAAAAAGGAATGGTATTGTGAAACCGATATTTTTCAATTGAACGGTCTTTGGCACTGCTTTGATGCACATTCCAATCTTAGCGATATATCGCAAAAAAAGTTGCTGGAAAAATTGAATACCGGGCTAACCTCCATGCGTAAGCATATAGATAACGCTACCCATAGTATCATCACCTTAGGCACGGCATGGGTTTATCGTCATACGGAATCTGATACCATTGTGGCCAATTGCCATAAGGTGCCCCAAAACGAATTTTCCAAGGAATTGATTCCGATCCCAGCGATAGTGAAAAGTCTAAAACGTATAGTCGAATTGGTGCAGTCGGTCAATGTGGACCTACAACTCATCTTTACGGTTTCCCCGGTTCGACATCTTAAAGACGGATTTGTAGAAAACCAAAGAAGTAAGGCGCATTTAGTTGCTGGGATGCATCAGCTTTTGGAGACCTCCAATTTCAAATCTTTTGCCTCTTACTTCCCATCTTACGAACTGCTTATGGACGAGTTGCGGGACTATCGTTTCTATGAACGTGATATGGTTCACCCCAATCAGCTGGCCATCGACTATATATGGGAAAAATTCAAGCAGGCATGGATTTCCAATAGGGCATTTAAGACCATGGAGGAGGTAGAGCGTGTACAAAAAGGCATATCACATAGGCCGTTCAATCCAGATACGGAACATCACCGTAGTTTTCAAAAAGTCCTTGACTTCAAGATGTCCGAATTGAAAACACAGCACCCGTTTATGGAATTCTAAAGCTGAATTATTTAGGTCCGAAGCTTTGGTTTGGAGGATTAGTAAAATTTGCCGTCACCAAAATTTGTTGGATTTGCAGGATTTGAATCAGTGGAAACCATTAAAATTTAAAAGATTAAATTCCGTCAATGAAAATAGTGGACACTGTGAAATAGGTCTTTATTGCCGTAAATTTATCCTATGAAAAAAATATTTATCGGAATACTGGTAACGCTAGCGGTGGTTTTCGTTTTCCGATCATGTTCAAATGATAGGGAAGAAAAATCAATTCTGACTGAAAACTCCATGTTGATTCAGCAGCAGATCGAGAACGTTTCCAAACTAATCGTTACCGAGGGACATTTTGCTGAAGTCTATAATTATAAAGATTCCAAAGCCGTTTTCGGACCCTTTGTATCAGCAAAAAAAAAGGCCCTCGTTGTGGTTAATGCGGATGTTACTATAGCTTACGACCTGTCAAAAATTGAATTTGAGGTCGATGAAGAAGGTAAGACACTCCGAATAAAAAATATTCCTGAACCCGAAATTAAAATCAGTCCAGATTTTGAATACTATGATGTTACCTCGGATTATCTGAATATGTTCGACGCTTCCGACTATAATAAGATTAAACAAAATGTAAACGCTTCGTTGATGAAAAAAGTCAACAAATCGTCATTGGTCAAAAACGCTGAAAATAGATTGATTAGCGAATTACAGAAATTTTACATCCTTACCAACTCAATGGATTGGCGATTGGAGTATCAAGGTGAAATTGTTGAAAAAGATGCAGCGAATTTAGAAGAGCTACAGAGTGTTTTCTTGAAGGATTGAGTCCGCAACTCGTAAAATTCCAGTACAATCATTTATTCGACGCTTAAATGACCCATCTTCAAATGGAGCTGTTAACCAATTATCAATCAAATTATCCAAAAGTCTACTGGCAAATGCTAAGTTCTATCGAATACAGTTTATATTATAATTCGCAAATACAAAAGTGAGGAGGATTAGGTAGGCGCCTATGTATATTTTAAAAAACTGGTTATCCTACTCGTAATTAATAGCATAAAAAAAGCCCGCTATCTATAATAACGGGCAAATTTTATAAATCGAACTATTGCACTGCGCGATAGAAAAGTCAAAGACTTACTTGGCAGCTACTTGGTTCGGGGGGTATTGCATCAAAATCTCCGCAACAAATTCACGGATGCGTTCTTCTTTCTTTTCAATATTTTCGATATTTCCCAAGTTACCTACACCTTTCCCTTGCCAAACCAATTCTTTGCTATCTGTATCGATAAGATCGATGTAGAGTGAGCCTTCGGTACGGGTGCTCGCAAAAGCGCCACCGCCCCAGCCGCCGCCCCAGCCGCCACCAAAGTAGTAAGGGTTCCAGCCCCAACCGCCCCAGCCAAAGCCACCTCGGAAGTTATTGTAGATATCGACTTCCTCTTTTTCCTTGGTAAAGATGCTAACCAATAAATCGGGATTTTCGGATTTCGTAAACCCACGGTTGGACATTTCTGCCTCAATGGCCCTTAAAATCCGCTTTTTATCCAAATCGGAAATCTGGACTTTATCAATGCCCGTTTTATAAAAAGCATAGGTTTTGTACTCGTTAAAATTGGCTTCCTTATCATAATCGGAAAGCACTTGAACAGAAGAACATGAACTTAAAAAGAGCATCATGAGCATCGGTACAGCTAATAGTTTCAGTATTTTCATAGCAATGTATTTGTATTTATATCAATATCTAAGCTAACTATAATTTATCAATAATCATGCCGAACCACCGATTTTGTTACTGCCTGTTTGTTTTGGGATCATACCCGTAAGGGCAATGTCTACAACCGCTTTCACAGCAATAACCCCGTTTAAGATGATATTGTTTCGTAAAAACTTTATAGCCTTCTTTCGACAGGTAAAAATCACCTTCCTCTATGGGAATTATCTTTTTCATGGATTGAAGTAGTACCTTTCTTTATAATTAATTAGTAAGTTTCATGAGCTTAGTTCCTAAAATTCAGTTATAATGTAAAACATATATCCGTTCCCCAATGTAATACTATCTGTTGATAAACAACCAACGATAGTACCGAAACCTGCGTTTCAAAGGGGTTTTACGATAGTTTACCGTCTTGGTACAATTGTTGGCAATATATTCAGGTTATCGAATATGCGGCATCTGTAACAATTAACTTTATGGCTGTTCGTTTAAAATCTGGACTATGATACTGGTATTCAAACATTTCTTTTACAAAAACTACGTAGGCCTATCCTTATGGCCTTTCATTATTTTAAAGAACGATGATTTGAAAGATGATGTGGTGTTGATCAATCACGAGAAAATACACCTCAAACAACAGCAAGAATTATTGATTGTTTTCTTCTACATCTTCTATATAACAGAGTGGCTTTTGCGGACGATATTTTATCTAGATAGTTACAAAGCCTATCAGAATATCAGCTTTGAACGTGAAGCCTATGCCAACGAGAAAAATCTTGACTATCCAGCCGATCGGAATGCATTTGGGTTTCTAAGCTATTTTTAAGGGGGATGGTTCATTATGTACTTCAGGCCTCGACAATAGTACCAAGCAGGAAATTCTAATTATCCATTAAGGCTTCGACATCCTAACTATCTCGGCGTGGAATGGGTGTAATAACTCAGGCCGAGTTGATTGCAACACTTCTATTTTGCTATGAATATTTCAATAATCATATCTTTGCCTAACCAAGAACGGTTATGCGAGAAAGAATGGTAAATCAAAAAATTGCGCTCCCACTACTAGCCCAGAAACAAATTTCGCTCTCCATTAAAAGTGAAGATCTCATTCATCCCTTAATATCCGGAAATAAATTTCGGAAACTCAAATACAATCTTATCGCTGCGAAAAAACAAGGTCTTGATACCATCCTGACATTTGGCGGCGCCTATTCCAATCATATTGCTGCTACCGCGTACTCTGGAAAATTGCATGGTTTTAAGACTATCGGTGTCATACGGGGTGAAGAACTGTCCCTAAAGTGGGAAGAAAATCCTACCCTAAAATTAGCCTCTGATCATGGTATGCAGTTCAAATTTGTCTCAAGGGCAGAATATCGCGACAAAGAGAAAGAATCATTTTTGAAACCACTACAGCATGAGTTTGGGGCCTTCTTTATTTTGCCTGAAGGTGGCACCAATACACTGGCCGTTCTTGGATGTAGTGAAATAGTAACGGCCGAGGATTCGGATTTCAATGTAATTTGCTGCAGTGTCGGAACGGGCGGAACACTATCTGGAATCAGTAATGCCACTTTTGAGAATCAGCGCGTTTTAGGATTTCCTGCCGTGAAGAGCGGTTTTTTGAACGAAGATATTTGTAAATTTGCACAAAGGGATACTTGGGAACTTATTGAAGATTACCATTTTGGGGGCTACGCAAAGGTTACGGCTGAACTCATTGATTTTATAAACAGTTTCAAGGCGCAAACCCAAATACCTTTAGATCCCATTTATACCGGCAAGATGATTTATGGAATTTTAGATTTGGTCGGTAAGGATTATTTTCCGCCGAAAACAAAGATTTTGGCCATCCATACCGGTGGGCTACAAGGTATAAAGGGAATGAACATCCTATTGAAAAAGAAAAATTTACCAGTATTGAGCGTATGATGCGAAACATAGGATTACTATTCGTTGCCAGTGTTTTTTGTATAGGATGTAAATCTAGGAAGACCGTGACTTCTGTTACAAAGTATTGTCCCGAAGAACCTGTTAAGGAAATTACGGTCGCCCACGAAATTGAAAAAGTGGATGATGGCCTTTATATAATGCCGGAAGATACGGGTGAGTTTCTTAAGTTTGATATCACTTCGCCCCAAGAATACATTGCTACTTTCTCGGAAATCGCCCAAATGGAAATGAAGGCCTACGGTATACCTGCGAGCATTACCCTGGCGCAGGGCCTTTTAGAGAGTGGTATTGGAAAGGGAGCTTTGGCGCAAAAAACCAACAACCACTTTGGTATTAAATGCCATACCGGTTGGGAAGGTGATTTTGACCACCACGATGATGATGAAAAGGGAGAGTGTTTTCGAAAGTACAACCACCCGATGTATTCGTATCGCGACCATAGTATCTTTTTGACCGGTCGCTCGCGATATGCCTTTCTCTTCGAATTACCCAATGACGATTATAAACAGTGGGCCAAAGGACTTCGAAAGGCTGGGTATGCTACCGACAGGCATTACCCGGACAAACTCATAGCCCTAATCGAGCGCCATAACCTTCATCAATACGATACCGCTGTGACCAATGAAGGATACGGAAGAAACGAAAAGACCCAGGTAGCTATTGCTGAGCCACAGTTTGCCAGCCATATCGTTCAATCAGGCGATACCCTGTATTCCATTTCCAAACGCTACGCCGTCTCCGTAGATGATTTAAAACGTTGGAACTACTTGTACGACAATAACCTGGCTGTCGGGCAAGAGCTTACCGTAAAGACGCAAAGCTTTAATTAGTACAAAGCGTATCTCAACAAAAAAAATTTATGATTTATAAAAGAAGTAGCGCACTATTTGCAGAGGCGCAGAAATATATTCCCGGTGGCGTGAACTCACCGGTACGTGCTTTCAAAGCGGTCGGTGGAGATCCCATATTCGTGAAAAAGGCCAAAGGGGCTTATCTGTTTGATGAAGACGGTAATCGATTGATCGACTACATAGCTTCTTGGGGTCCGTTACTTTTAGGACATGCTTACGAACCTGTTATCAATGCAGTCATCAATAAGGCGAAAGATGGTACATCGTTCGGTATGCCTACAGAGATTGAGACCGAACTGGCGAAGCTAGCAGTTTCGATGGTACCTAATATCGATAAGATTCGCTTCGTGAACAGTGGTACCGAGGCATGTATGAGCGCAGTTCGTCTGGCACGCGGGTATACAAAAAAAGATAAAATTATAAAATTTGCCGGCTGCTATCACGGCCATTCCGATTCGTTCTTGATTCAAGCGGGTAGTGGAGCGGTTACCTTTGGAAGTCCGAATAGCCCTGGTGTAACCCAGGGTACCGCAAAAGATACCTTATTGGCCAAATACAATGACCTACAAAGTGTACGAGAATTAGTGGCGGCAAATCAAGGCGAAATTGCCACGATAATCATCGAGCCGGTCGCTGGTAACATGGGCTGCATCGTACCTACCGATACGTTTATAAAAGGTTTGCGCGAAATTTGTACTCAAGAAGGTATTTTATTGCTTTTCGATGAGGTTATGACCGGATTTCGTTTGGCCCAAGGGGGAGCACAGGAAGTATTGGGTATCCATGCCGATATTCTGTGTTTCGGAAAAGTTATTGGTGGCGGACTCCCGGTCGGGGCTTTTGCCGCGAGTTCAAAGATAATGGCACATCTAGCGCCGGAAGGACCGGTCTATCAAGCGGGCACTTTGAGCGGAAATCCTTTGGCGATGGCTGCTGGACTAGCGATGCTGAAAGAATTGAAAGAACGTCCCGAAATTTTTGAAAGCCTAGCGAAAAAGACAGCATACCTTCACGAAGGTTTCGATGCTGTATTAAAGATTAAAAGCGTTCCCTATCAAATTAATCGTTTTGGAAGTATGATTTCCGTGCATTTTACAGATACCCCTGTAATAGATTTTGAAACTTCCGCCACGGGCAATAATGATTATTTCAAACGCTATTTCCACGGGATGTTGGATAAGGGGGTATATCTTCCACCCAGCGCATTCGAGAGTTATTTCTTGAACGATGCCCTTAGCTATGAAGATTTGGATAAAACCATCGAGGCTTTAGATAGTTTAGACCTCTAGATGACAGGGGAAATGTAAAATATTAAAGAAATTTTTACGTTTAATTTGTTCTAAGTATAATTAGCCTTAAATTGAATCTCTACTTTTTCAAATCGATTTATTTTTCCATGTATGCGGAGTTTTAAAATAGTATTGGGCGCCCTTATTCTAATCCCCTTGTTTTTTGTGTTAATCGTATTCTGTGGCAATACATCAGAGCGAGAAGTTGAACCGAAGGCTTCGGTGGAAACGCCTAAACCTGTTGAAAAGATAGCAGATCCAGAAGAAATTCTATTGTATGCAAAAAATAGACAGGCATTAGAAACCGCTGTCAACGCCTATTTTGAAAAAGCGGTCGCCTCCGGAGATATCGTCGGTGCGGGTGTCAGTATCGTTAAAGGCGATTCTATAATGATGTCCGAAGGTTTCGGAAAAAGAAAAAGTGGTGCGAACGATAAGGTCGATGGTGAAACTATTTTTAGATTAGGTTCACTCTCTAAGGGTTTTGCCGGAATACTGGCCGCAGATCTTGAAGATGAAGGTAAGTTGAATTGGAGCGATAAGGTCCGTGATTTTATTCCTGGTTTTCAGCTAGGAGATGCCAAGAACACGAATAAAATTACTTTGGCCCATATATTATCGCACACTTCTGGCACGCCATACCATAGTTTTACCAACCTGGTGGATGCCGGAATTCCGCTGAAGGAGATTGCGAAACAATTTAAAGAAGTGAAGCCCATCAGCGAACCTGGTGAACTCTACAGCTATCAGAACGCTATGTTCTCCCTAAGCGGTGAGATGATGCGAAAAGTTACTGGCGAAAATATTTCCGATGAACTTCAACTCAGGTTTTTTAACCCTTTGGAAATGTGTTCTACCACCTCTGATTATGAAGTCCTCTCGAATAGCCCTGATATAGCCATGCCCCATGTTCGAACTAGACGAGGCTGGAGAAGTACTAAGCTAACGGATAGTTACCACAACGCCATTGCCGCCGGAGGTATCAATGCGAGTGCGGGCGATATGGCCAAATGGATGCGATTCTTATTAGGTCACAATCCAGAAATCATGGATAAGGCCGCTTTGAATGAGGCGTTTAATCCTTTCGTTACCCTGAGTGAAAATAATAAATACTATCAACGTTGGCCCGGACATTTAAGGTCATATTATGGCTTTGGATGGCGCATCCATAAATTTTGGGAAGGTAGCAAAACCAACGAAAAAACGATGTGGCACCACGGGGGAAGCGTCAATCATTTTCGCAACGAGATTGCGGTGTATCCTGAAGCCGATTTGGGTATATGCGTACTTCTAAATAGCAACTCGTCACTAGCGCATACCGTTATTCCTGATCTTTATAAGATTGTCGAAGATATTTATGGAACCGACGCCACGAATACCGATGGGGGTGGTGACAAAAATCTTGCTTTTGTAAATTAGACGCTATAGATATTACATTTTAAATTTCTGTTGCCAGCTCAGTTAAATCCGGTAAGTAAAAGTTTTTTTGAAGATTTAGTTTTCGAAAGTTGTAGAAGTTTATAGGTGTCTACGTCCTCGTTACAGGCGTTTATATGATAACGATGTTAATAGGCCGAAAGCTTCAAATACAAATGAAACGCTTGTCTGAGTTCTTTCCTATATTATATAAAAAAAGCCGTACACACGTACAGCTTTTTAAAGGGTTCCATTAAGAGCATTCAATTTTCTATTTGCGGGTATGACGCCTTTGTCCATCACCTTTTTTTCCTTTTCCATTTCGGTGTTTTCCGTTTCGTTGTGCCATTTTCTCCCATTTTTCATATTGCTCAGGAGATAGTATATCTTTCATTTCAGCCTTCTGTGCAATCATTCTATCTAAAAACTCGTTCTTCGTAGCGTAGCGTTCATCTGATGTCGGTCTTTTCAATTGATCATTTTTCTTTGAAGCTCTACGCTCTTCCATTTTGACTTTCCGAGTTTTGGCACTCTCTACATTTAGCGTTTGAATTTGTTTTTGCTGAGTCTCTGTTAAATCCAAGGCCAAAGTCATTTCTTTGGTCTTCAAAGTTGCCATTTGTTCCGGTGTCAAGTCGTTTTTAAGGTTTCGCTCATGCTTTTCACCTTTTTGCGCCACGGCAGTCATACCCACTAGACAGAGCAATACTACAATTACTTTTTTCATGATATTTATTTTTTAGATTCTGTAATTTGATTGAAGTTTCACAATAAGGTTTAGTCCGTAGAGGTCCTTTATATAATATTTAACGACTGAGTTCTGGTATTGTAGTAAATAAAAAAGCACGGAGTAGGTCCGTGCTTTTATTCATGTAGTAGGTATAGTCCATCCGGATTCATAAAGAAACCGGTAAATTTTATTCTTCGATATCTATGCTCGTTACTTGCTCTATGTCTGCGTTTGCCATATCGACCGTTTGGGGGGTTTGGTCGACGTTGGTTTCGTTATAATAAATTAATGATGCGATTGTAAATGCGGCTAAGTACAGAGAACTTTTTATTTTTTGGGACATGGGATATATTTTTTAATTCTGATGCTAAAGTACTATATAGTGGGTCCTCACAAAACTTCTTGTTGTGAATCGGGAAAGAGGTGTGGTCAAATGCCTGTATTTTGTTGTTTGTTGATTTTCACTTTTCTTTTTATGCAATACGTCGATGTTTTGCCTGGTTTTCAATGATATATGCATTTCACGTCCTTACTATGTAGATTTTTAGTTGAACATTACTACCTTTTAATCGGTTGTACCAGCTTATGGTCGATGAACTGTATTCTTGTGCAATATATTGAGGTAAAGTATTATTTAAAGTAAACTTTTAGCTAATAATAATTTGAGGCTTAAAATACCGAGGGGATAAAACTTGGAGCATGAAATTATAAACTTGTCAATTTTTTAGACCAAGAACTGTCGATTTAATAATCTGGCGATTATTAGGAAAGATTCTACAAATTACGGAAAACAATATTTACACAATCGAGCGTTATACTATCTCAACAAAACCAATAAAGGTATTTACGTAATGAACAAAAAGAATTTTATACTTACTATCGCAACAGGTCTTATACTCGCTAACGGAGTTTTTGCAAGTAACCTAACTACAGAAAAAGATGACAGGGTCATCAGTTCCGTTACTTATATTGATGACGATGTAGATTTTGAGCTGGGTTTCGATACCGCGGAATATTTGCCTGAAGGATTTAATCCGTATAAGGTATACATAGATTTAGAAGCCGTTATTTTCATTGAAGACGAAGCTACCGACTCTGTAAACACCAAAAAATATCTCCCATCAAACTTTAACGCTTATGCATATCCAACCGATGTTGCTGCATTCAACTACATCGATGAAAAGGATACGGTTGAAATGGATTTTGACAGCCAGCCGTACCTTCCTAATGGCTTCGACCCTTATGAAGGAAGTGAAAAAGCTACCAAGCAATTAAGTAGGTAAAAATTTGTCTACCCAATGTATGGGAAATGCTTATGAATTAAATTAACAAAACCTCCATTTTAACTGGAGGTTTTGTCGTTTTGTAGTAGGGGATTATAGCCTTAATCTATATTTTTTGTGGTGTGGCAAATTCTACATACGATGAGTTATCTGTTAAAAAACCATGGGTATTATAAACTGGAACATTACTATTAAAAGCCCAACAGAAATTAGGTTCAAGATAATACCTACTCGCACCATCTGATGCACTTTAATATGACCGCTGGCAAATACGATAGCATTTGGGGGGGTGGCCATAGGCAACATGAAAGCACAGCTGCTAGCGATGGTCACCGGAATCAACAGATAGAGTAAAGGGACTTCCAATCCAATGGCGATACCTGCAACGACCGGAATAAGTACGGCGGTCAGGGCCACATTGCTCATGAGTTCGGTCATGAATAGCATTAAGGTAATCAGTAATATTGCGGTAAATAATATACTGATTTCGCTATTGGCAATTGCGGCGGAAACCACATCTACAATACCACTCACTGACATGCCTTCGGCCAATGCGAGTCCCCCACCGAAAAGAATCAGAATGCCCCAAGCTAGTTTCTGCGTGTCTTTCCAGTGTATAATGAAGTCGCCTTTCTTGAGATTATAGGGAATAGCGAACATGGCGATGGCCGCCATCATACTTATAAGGGTATCGTTAAGTTGCAATTCAGGAAATATGCCGTTGATAACTGTTCTGAAAATCCATAAAAATACAGTTATACCAAAAATAACAAGCACTTGTTTTTCTCTTCCAGAAATGGGTCCAAGCTTTTCCAATTCCTCTTGTATAATGTCTTTGGATGCCGTGAATTTGAGTGCACCGCTAGGGTACATCCACTTCACCAACACTAGATAAATAATGGTTATAAGTATGGTTGAAAAAGGAACACCGATGACCATCCATTTTACGAATGATATTTCCGTATCATATTCATTTTCAAGTAGGCCGATGAGCACCGAATTGGGTGGTGTGCCTATGACCGTTGCTATTCCACCAGCATTGGCCGCGAAGGCAATACCCAACATAACACTTAAGGCAAAATTCTTATCGCCTTTGGTAAATCCGTCTTCATCGTTCACGAGCAAGCCGATGACCGACATGGCAATCGGTAGCATGACCACTGCGGTGGCCGTATTGCTGATCCACATACTCAAGGCGGCCGTCGCGATCATAAACCCTAAAACGACTTTATTGGGGGTGGTACCAGTTATCTTAATAATATTGAGGGCTATACGTTTGTGAAGATTTACTTTTTCTAGGGCAAGCGCAAGTATAAACCCACCAAAGAATAAGAAGATTATGGGACTACCATAGTTGGCCCCTACATCTTCTATTTGCATAATTTTCAATATTGGAAATAGCAATAGGGGCAACAGGGCGGTAACTGAAATGGAGACGGCTTCGGTTATCCACCAAACCACCATCCAGGTTGCGACGGCGATTACAGCATCGCCTTTTTCCGATATCATTTCGAATGGGAGATTGACGAGGCTTAGAAAGAGAACGGGGCCTAGGAATAGCCCTAATTTTTTGCTTAGGTTCATAGCGTTTAATTGGTGTCGTCTAAGCTATGTTTTTTCTTTTGGGTTTGGAAATAAAAAATTGGGGGTCAAGTAATGAATTCACTACGTAAAACGCTCTTTTTCAGTAAAAAATAGAGTCTGACGCAATAGTGGGTAACTCATAATTACCATAATCAACAGTAATTTGTCCATCATTTAACGTTTTCGGCCCTTTGACATCCAATTCAGTCTGAAAGACATACACTTTTTTTAAGGTGTTAAAATCGGCCAACTTTTGTAGATGAGGTTCCTTAAAATGAGTGCCGGTCAAGTTGATGGATTTAAGGTATTTGGATGAGGATGCCAATTTCTCGATTCCTTCTCCTGAGATGTTGGTATGATCGAGGTTTAAAAGAGTCAGGTTAGGAAGCTTTGTTAACTTATCAAAAATGGCATCTGTTATTTTGGTGCCCGCTACATCGAGAATGGCTATTTGATTTATTAGGGGATTCAAAAGATCAAAATCAGAATCGGAAAAGGAGGGTTTGTTGAGACAGGAGACTTTTAAGAAATTAGTAGCTTCGCTAATTTTGTCAATATGAATACCTTTGTCCTTAATTGCTTCTATACTGTCTTTGGATGCCGCTGCTACTTCGATATTGGGATAGTCATTGTCTATTTTCGTTGGAAAAAAAGGTTGAAACAGCTCTTGTTTAAGTCCACTTTCGGCAATGGTTCCTTCGAACGGATGTCCGGCGTCTACCCAAGCTCCTATTAACGCGATTTCTTCCTTCGAGGGCTGGGTCTTTCCTTCCGGTGGCATGTGGTCGTCATTGTCTTTAGGCAGATTCATTCGGACGAAAATTTCGCTATCGGATGCCTTATTGGCCACGACTACCGCTCCATTCTCCCCACCGGCCAAGATACCCTCTTCAGTATCTAAAAGTAATTCGCCCTTTACTTTTTTAGGATTATGACAACTCACACATTTGTTATTTAGAATCGGAACGATAACATCTTCATACAAGAGTGCTTCTTCCCAATTTGCCGCATTCAAAGCAATCTCCTTTTCCTCAAAAATTTTATATCCCAATGCAGATTTCACGGAGTTGGGCAGCGGTTCCACCAAATAATCGGTCCCATGTGTGATATTCCCCCCCTGATGTCCGGTAAAGGAAATCAATCCGAAAAAGAGGATGGAAAATACTATAATAGGAATTTTAGAAATGAAATATATAGTCTTCCATTCCCGCAAGCGAACATACATCACAAAGCAGAATAATGCTGTAGCGATACCCCACCATAGATGCCACTTCACGGTATCGAAACCATAACCCTCGCCCAAATATTGTAGATAGCCCGTGATACAGGCCAATACTGCACTAATACCGGCCCATAGGTAGATAAGGCTTATCACTTTTGAATACTGTCCATTCTTTCTATCGTGCCACTGCAAAAGCAGGCCTAAAAGAATAAACCCAATGGGCAGATGCACAATTAAAGGATGGAGACGGCCGAGAAGTTGTTTTACTACTTCCATATGAAATGTAACTTGGTATTATTGAAAGGATGGTTCATTAGCCTATGCTTATCAGAAACTACGGTACTTGCCTAGTAAGGTGTATATTTTCTTCTAAAATTCATATTGGTTTTTAATGCGTCATTACATTTGCATCCTCTCTTTTAAAGCCTGCATAATAAAAACATTTGCCTTCCACTGGTCTGCTACCGGAATTTGGGTATACGGCAAGGTAGGCATATAGGTAGGTGGTCCGAATTCTGTGGTGACGGTAAAGGGCTTGTCGCTCTCTTCCCATCTTTTTCTAATGATTTTTTCCCAAATATCAAGATGGCGATGTAGTGCTTTTTGCCATTCAGGGGCTTCTGGATCGTTGACCTGTGGCCCTTCGGAGTGACCAACGCGCGTGTGGATATGGAAACTGCGGTCGATAACTTTATTCAATAGTTTGTCTTGATTTTCTAAAAGGGATTCATGCACGACCATCCAATGACTGATATCGAGATTGAGTTTTAGTTCTGGAATAGCCTGTAGATATTTTTCGGTATCCCGAAGGTTAAAACTGAATCGGCCTCTATGGGTCTCATGATAAATCGGGATATTATTCGCCTTGGCTATTTTGTTGGCGGCATCGATAAAGGCCTTGTTCTGCTCAAAAGTATAAAAATCGCTTCCCGTGTGACAATTGATATAAACGGGTGACCAACTAATTATTTCCTTGAAATTTTCCGTATACGCTTTTAGACTTTCCGGAAAGGAAAGGGATGTATTGGTGCCGTTCAAAAAGCCAACAAGCAATCCATGTTTATGCAATGCCGCTTTTAGCTCTTTTTGATCGTTGGGGTCATTGGGGAACCAAGTCTCGATTCCGTCATAGCCGGATGCTTTGGTCTTTTCACAAAAAGCGTCCCAAGATAGGGTTCTTCCCCAATCTGTTTGGAAGAACTGGAGTTGCTTTTTCTTTTGGGCATTCGTGTTAAGTGTAGTTAGTAATACAATTAGTAAAATTGGTACTTTCATGTGTATGGCGTCCTTGTTTTGAATTTTAGGTTTTCGCTTACTACTTTTCGCTTTCTCAATTCTCCGCTAGCAATTAGAGGTGATGGTACCAACTCCTTCGTCAGTAATGATTAACGTTATGTGAAATATAAAACCCTTTTACTGTTTTCCTTAAGCAGTCCGAAGCTTACATATTACGCTAATATCTCTCGAATAACTTCGCCTTCCACATCCGTAAGTCGGAACGGCCTTCCTTGAAAATCAAAGGTAAACTGCTCGTGGTCGAAACCTAGAAGATGCAATATGGTTGCATGAACATCATGAACTGATACGCGGCCTTCAACACCTGAAAAGCCAATTTCGTCGGTTTGCCCGTGAACCGCTCCCTTTTTGATGCCCCCGCCGGCCATCCACATGGTGAACGCATCGCCGTGGTGGTCACGTCCTTTGAAGCCCATCTCTTTGCCCTCACGATTTTCCTGCATAGGGGTTCTGCCGAATTCGCCGCCCCACACCACTAAGGTATCGTCCAGTAATCCACGTTGTTTCAAGTCTAGTAACAATGCCGTCATAGGTCGGTCGACTTCACGACATTTATTACGGAGACCAATATCTACTGCAGTATCACGGCCTGTTCCATGGGTGTCCCATCCCCAATCGAACAATTGTACGAAGCGAACACCGTCTTCCACCAGTTTTCTCGCCAGTAGACAGTTGTTGGCAAATGATTCCTTGCCCGGTTCGACCCCGTACATCTGTTTGATATTTTCGGGTTCGTCATTAATATTCATAACATCCGGAACGGCAATTTGCATCCGATAAGCCATTTCATATTGATTGATACGCGCTAAAATTTCGGGGTCGGCGTATCGGGCATATTCCTCTTTATTTATTTTGTTGATAGCATCGATGGTACTTTTTTTCAAATTTCTTGAAATCCCGTCAGGGTCTTCGATGTAAAGTACCGGATCACCTTTTGAGCGGCATTGCACTCCCTGATAAACAGAGGGCAAAAAACCGCTGCCCCAAACACTCTTACCGGCACTAGGTGCTTTGCCACCTGAAGTTAGTACCACAAAACCGGGTAGATTCTGGTTGTCGGAACCCAAACCGTAAGTTACCCATGAACCGATGCTAGGTCTCCCCAATCTTGGACTGCCGGTATGCATAAACAATTGTGCCGGGCCATGGTTGAACTGATCGGTATGTACCGCCTTTAAAAAGGCAACTTCATCGACGACTTTTTTGAAATGGGGTAGATTGTCAGATACCCAATTGCCTGATTCACCTTCTCTTTTGAAATTTGCCTGAGGGCCCAATAATTTGGGAGTTCCTCGGATGAAAGCGAATTTTTTCCCTTGAATGAGCGATTGAGGACATTCTTGATTGTTCAACTTTTGCAATTCGGGCTTGTAATCGAACATTTCTAATTGTGAGGGCGCACCCGCCATGTGCAAATAGATTACATTTTTGACCTTGGGTCCGAATGGAGGTGCCAAAGTGGCCAACGGATTTAGGTCACGATCTGAAAATCCGGATTTTTTAAATGATTTTTCATCCTTTAAAAAATCACCGCATCCTGCAAAGATCGAACCTAGTGCCAGTCCGCCCATCCCAGTTGCACACTGCTTGATGAAATGCCGGCGGGTTTTTGCTTCTGTTTCCCGTCGTATCTTTTCCTGTAGTAATCGTTCTATCTTGTCTTTCACTGTTTCTGATTTTAGGCTTTGCTCAAAAATTCATCCAAATTCATAATGGCATTCGCCACGACGGTCAGTGCTGCCTGCTGCGCTGTTGGTTTCTCTTCAAAAGAGAAAAAATTGGCTTCGACACCTCGCTCGCCTTCAAACTCGGAAAGGGATTCCAAATACAATTCTTGTAAAGCCTCTAATTTTTCAGGAGTTATTTTTGATAAAGTAGCTTTTTGATAACCCTTAGTTATACCCTTTTCAACATTCGTTCCACCCATAGATTTTGCCAATATGTAAGCCGCCTCAAGATACACGGGGTCGTTCAAGGTCACTAAGGCTTGTAAGGGGGTATTGGTCACGGTACGGCGAATGGTACATACTTCTCGACTGCCCGCATCGAAGGTTACGAATGAAGGGTAGGGGCTAGTTCTTTTCAAATAGGTATAAACAGCCCGTCGATATTTGTCCTCTCCCTCACTTTGTGTCCATGATTCATTGCTGTAAACCGATTGCCAGACACCATCGGGTTGAGGAGGCATTACACCAGGGCCATACATTTTAGTGCTGAGTAGTCCGGAAACGGCAAGGGCCTGGTCGCGAATCTGCTCGGCGGACAAACGTCTTCTTGGACCTCTGGCATATAAATCGTTATTGGGGTCCTTTTGGTACAGTTCAGGACTGTTCTCGGAACTCTGCCGGTAGGTGCCCGACATCACGATATCTTTAATTAAGGCTTTCATATCCCAGTCGTGTTTGTTCATAAATCGCAGCGCTAGCCAGTCCAACAATTCTGGATGGCTCGGGGGGTCTGACTGAGTGCCCATATCCTCGACGGAAGCAACGATTCCCCGACCGAAAAGCTGATACCAGACGCGATTGACAAACGTACGGGCCGTCAGCGGATTCTTCTTGCTCACAATCCATTTTGAGAGTCCCAATCTATTGCCCTCCCAATCGGATTTCCAAGCGTTTAGGGTTTTCGGTACCCCTGGTTCGACCGTATCCGTTTTTAGCAGCCAGTTACCCCTATCGAAAATTTGAGTGGCGCGCGCCATATCGCTGTGGTTTTCTTGCATTATGGGCAGCACTGGGGTATTTGCATTCAAGAGGTCTACAAAAAGTGCGTTGATGTCTTGGTATCCCGGTTCCGACTTTCCAGGTATATCATTAAGAAATGCGAACCAAGTAATAAAACTTGTGGAAACCTGTTTTTGAATGTTGTCGTTATTCGTTTCAATATAAAGATCGATGATTCCCTCCGTATTTTTGAATGGAATTTTTCTAACAACGTTCTCATTTGTGCTGTTCGTGACGAACTGGGCCAATATTTCACCTTTGGCATTATTCTTTCGTATAGTCATTTGTGTACCATCAATATTGGCACTGTAATTCATATACATAAAGCTCGCTCCTCTGGTGTTCACATGCTTTAAGGTGCATGAACCATCGTCCCACAGTGCTAAATATTTGGTGTCCGCAAGTTCTCCATTAGTGAAATCCACGGCATTATGAGCCAAATATTTCGGTTCTTTAAAAGTCAAGAAATCTGTATAGGTTTCGGCTAGTTCCTTTGAACCATGGTTTTCGACCCAGGCGTTTACCCTTTTGACATCTTGCTTCTGTTTGTCGTTGTAGAAATTGATATTCGGACTTTCATCCGGTGTATCCTCGTCCCTAGTATTATTAAAGAATGCCATCGCCTTATAATATTCTTCAAAGGTGAAAGGGTCATAGGGGTGGCTGTGGCATTGCACACATTCCATCGTAGTACTTTGCCAAACCGAAAAAGTAGTGTTTACGCGGTCGATTACACTGGCTACCCTGAACTCCTCATCTTCGGTGCCCCCCTCATCATTGTTCATGGTATTTCTATGGAAGGCCGTCGCTATGAGCTGGTCGGTGGTTGGGTCTGGCAACAGATCGCCCGCCAGTTGCTCTTTAGTAAATTGGTCATAGGGCATATTTTGATTGAATGCCCCGATAACCCAATCACGATACCGCCACATATTACGTCCCGTATCTTTTTCATAACCTTTGGTATCGGCGTAACGCGCTAGGTCAAGCCACCAGCTGGCCCATTTTTCGCCGTAATCTGTTCGGGCCAATAACGTATCGACCATAGCTTCATAGGATAGCTGATCTTCGGTAAAGGCATCGAAAAGCTTTTGGTCTGGCGGCAACCCCGTCAAATCAAGGGCCACTCTACGTGCAATGATATTCTTTTCCGCGGATGGATTGGGCTGCAAATCCTCATTGTCAAGCCGGGCATAAATGAAATTATCAATTCCATTCTGAATAAATTTGGATGAACCGTCTGCTGAAAAACTCGCTTCTTGCGAAATGTTGGGCACGGCCACTTTTTCTGGAAGGGAATAGGCCCAATGTTGGCCCCATTCGGCCCCTTGATCTATCCATCGGGTCAACAAATCGATTTCTTCCTCGCTCAACGGTGGTTTTTCATAGGGCATGCGAAGCTCTGGATCGGTTTCGTGTAAACGTTTAATCAATTCGCTACCGGATGCGTTACCGGGTATAATGGCCGGTTTTCCCGACTTATTATCCGCAAATGCCTCTTTTTCGAACAGTAGGCTAAAGCCTCCATTTTTTTTAACCCCACCGTGGCAAGTAATGCATTTGTTATTAAGGATGGGTTTAATTTGCGAACTGAAATCGACACGATCAGCATCAACGCAGGATTGAAATAAACCCAAAATGGCTATAAGAAAAGACGGAATTAAATATCGGATATTTTTATATATTTTCTGTTCCATGGCAAGGGAGGGTACTGATACAGGATGTTTATAATATAATTTCTTTAAAGATAAGAAGTTATCTTCAAACGCCACATAAACAATTCTGCCCAAAATATAGATGATTCTTTTCTTAGGTATAAGGCAGTGACCTTAAAATGGAATAGAAAAAAGCAAGAAAATAGATTATAGAATTAATCACAAGAAGTATAGGGTTTAAAAGAAACCATACTAAAAGCTATTCAAAAGCCTAAAACGTACGACAGATTGCCGGGAAACGTTCCGTTTTATCCTAAAATTATGTATAATGAATTTGTTCCCAATATCGTCTAGTTATCAGCTTTTTAATTCAACGGTCTTGATATCTCCATCTACTATAACTTTGGTTAGCCCATGTTTGGCAAGTCCTTTAATCGACTTATCCCATTTCTTGCCACTAAGTTCAGATCGATCTTTGAGTTCGTTGAGTTCCATACGACCTGTAGGTTTCAGAAGTGCAACTATCGCCTTTTCTTCATCGGTGAGGTCTAGTGCTTTCTTTTCAGGCCGCATTTGGGGAAAGAAGAGTACTTCCTGAATCGACGAATTATTGGTCAATAACATAACCAGTCGGTCAATTCCTATTCCAATGCCAGAAGTGGGGGGCATACCATATTCGAGGGCACGTAGAAAGTCTTGATCTATAAACATGGCCTCGTCATCTCCCTTTTCGGAGAGTTTTAGCTGATCCTCGAAACGTTCTCGTTGGTCGATGGGATCATTGAGCTCAGAATAGGCGTTTGCGATTTCCTTACCATTGGCAAATAACTCGAAACGTTCGGTTAACTTCGGATTGTCACGGTGCTGCTTGGTAAGCGGACTCATTTCTTTCGGATAGTCCGTAATAAAAGTTGGCTGAATATAATGTGCCTCACATGTTTCCCCGAAAATTTCATCGATGAGCTTTCCGATACCCATTGTATCGTCGACCTCGATATGCAATTTTTTGGCAGTTTCCCGTAGCTCGTCCTCTTCCATATCGGCCACATCATATCCAGTATGGATTTTTATGGCCTCTAAAATGGGCACTCTAGGGTAGGGTGCCTTAAAATTGATTTCATTTTTGCCCACGGTGACCGTGGAGCTACCGTTGGCCTCTACAGCAACTTTTTCCAGTAATTGTTCCGTGGTATCCATCATCCAATGGTAATCCTTATAGGCTACATAGAGTTCCATCACCGTGAATTCTGGGTTGTGGGTGCGGTCCATACCCTCGTTGCGAAAATCTTTGGAAAACTCGTATACACCATCGAATCCGCCAACAATCAAACGTTTCAGATATAGTTCGTTCGCGATACGTAGATAAAGTGGAATATTCAGTGCATTGTGATGCGTCAAAAACGGACGTGCCGCCGCACCTCCTGGAATCGGCTGCAGTATAGGTGTTTCGACCTCTAAATACCCTTTATCATTATAGAACTGGCGAATCGTGTTCGTAATCTTCGTGCGTTTGATAAAAGTTTCTTTTACTTTCGGGTTGACTACCAAATCAACATAGCGCTGGCGGTAGCGTTGTTCTGGATCGTTGAACTCGTCGAAAACATGTCCCTCGGCATCCTTTTTAGGTAGCGGAAGCGGTCGCAACGACTTACTCAACATGCTAAATTTTTTCACCATAACGGTCTTTTCACCTACCTGTGTCGTGAAAAGTTCGCCTTCAATACCTATGATATCCCCAATGTCTAAAAGCTTTTTATAGATATCGTTGTACTGGGTTTTATCCTCATCAGGGCAAATTTCATCCCTATTAAAATACACTTGAATACGCCCGTCACTATCCTGCAATTCTGCAAAAGAAGCTTTCCCTTGGATGCGTCGTGACATTAACCGGCCGGCTATAATCACCTTTTTACCTTCCTCATAGTGACCTTTAATACTTTTTGAAGTGGCATTGACGGGATACAAAGCAGCAGGATAGGGGTCGATTCCCATTTCACGCAGTTTGCTCAATTTATCCCTTCTGATGATTTCTTGTTCCGAGAGTTGCATATACCAATTGTAATTTATTGGGCGCAAATATAAGGTATCGGTTTGAAGATTTGCGGATGTATCGATTTGAAAATATTTAGATAGACGATCTGCTATTTGATATCCATCCAAAACTCAGAATTACTATCGTTGTTAATTACTGACACCGATTTTCGAAGGTTTGAAGGATCCTTTTAATCAGGCACCCATTTGGTTGGAATATGGTAACTAGTTTTCGAACTTAATTTGTAACATTTTAACCCTTAATACGTCTTATAGATACATCATCAATCAAAAATCAAATCACTATGAGTTTTATACGCGTATTGCTCGCCATTTTTTTTCCTCCTCTGGCCGTTTTGGGCAAAGGTTGCGGTTCTTTTTTAATTGTGTTATTGCTAACTTTTTGTGGATGGGTTCCCGGGGTTATTGCGGCCTTAGTAATTTTGAACAATCCCAATTAAGTGTTGTTTAGATGTCTGAAATTTTTTTAGCGGATTGTATTTGAAAATCTAAGCCAAGTTATGCACTCGAAGTCACAACAGGTTTCGAATCCACATTGAAACATACTACCTTTGTAGCGATGAACAAAAAGGTGTATTTGCAAGATTTAGGATTAAAAGACTACAAAGAAACTTGGGAGTTTCAAGAATCGCTTTTCCAAAAAACCGTCGATTTGAAAATCAAAAACCGACGTACGAACTCCAATGCGGAAACCCCTAACCATTTTATTTTTGTAGAACACCCCCATGTCTTCACCTTGGGCAAAAGCGGCGATATCAAAAACTTGTTGGTAGACGAAACGCAGCTTGCGGCCAAAAATGCCAAATTTTATAAAATTAATCGGGGCGGAGATATCACCTATCATGGTCCCGGACAAATTGTGGGCTACCCAATTCTAGACCTCGACAACTTCTTCACCGACATTCATAAATACTTACGATTTTTAGAGGAAGCAGTCATCTTGACCTTGCTGGATTATGATTTGAAGGCAGAACGTTCGGAAGGGGAAACCGGTGTTTGGCTCGATGTCGGAACTCCATTTGCGCGTAAAATATGTGCCATGGGTGTCCGCGCTAGCCGTTGGGTGACCATGCACGGATTTGCCCTCAATGTAAATACCGATTTGGGATATTTCGACTTGATGGTTCCTTGTGGGATAAAGGATAAGGCTGTGACGTCGATGAATGTGGAGTTGGGGAAGCGGGTTATCGATTTGGATGAGGTCAAGGGAAAATTACTGAACCATTTTGCCCAGCTTTTTGAAGCTACAATTTTAAAAGAATAAACCGAGGTGTGAGCCTCGGTTTTTTAGAGATAGATAAGCTATTTTGGCCTTGTAATTTCCGGTGCTTCTGACATCCTTACTCTCGTAAATAGACCATCCCTGCGCCTGGCCGCTCTACAAAACAGGTATACTTGGGTTGATATTTCTCGAATAAGGCCACAATTTTATGTGCTTCTTCCAAAGATCGGGCGTTGAAATAAATTGAGCTATCACCAATTATAGAATACGATGTTTCATTGTTCTTCCGTATTGTCAGGTTATTGGGGTCGATGATGGCAATACAATCTTCTCCTGGATAGCTTCCCGTAGGAAGTTCTTCCGCAACAGTATAGTAAGACAATTCTGCATTCGGCCGGATAGCAAAACACTGTGAATCCATTTTATAATACTTTATAATGCTGACTGCCAATTGGGCCTTTGCGAATGTTCTAAAACTCAGTAGACTTGATCTACCATTTTTAATTATCCATAAATCACCGACTTCTTCAATAAATAAACTATTGTAATCAAATGATATACAATCCTCTATGAGTCCTTCCTCGCAATTTAGATTGAAAACCGCTTTTTCCGAGAGCATATCTTCGGGAGTTATAATCTTCAACTGTTGCCAATAGTCCTCGTATGAATTGCCGTTCGCCCCTAGGGTCCAGTTGGTGCTTACCGTTTTACTGCCCGCATCCGTAAATTCCAAAGAGTTTTCGGGTGCTGTTTCCCCATCGCTTCTGAGCCAAGTGTAGGTCACGGTCATCGGTTGGTTCACAGTGATTTCTCCGGTAAAATCAAACTTTCTCGGGCATTGCCCTGTGAACTCCGCATCCCCTTCCAAAACTGCGCTAACCGAGATTTCAGGATTTTCTTCACATTGAAGGTTGAATTCGGCCTTATCGGACAAAGTTTCCCTTGGGCTGACGATTTTTAGCTGCTGCCAATAGTCCTCGTATGAATTGCCGTTTGCCCCTAGGGTCCAGCTAGTACTTACCGTTTTACTTCCCGCCTCCGTAAATTCCAAAGTGTTTTCGGGTGCTGTTTCCCCATCGCTTCTGAGCCAGGTGTAGGTAACTGTAACGGGCTCATTTACGGTAATCAATCCCTCGAACTCGAACTTTTTGGGGCACTCACCCGTAAAATTCGTTAGGGCAATAGAGGATGTGGCTGTAAACATAAGTTCGGTTTCGACCAAATCCGTTTCCTTGGTGCATCCAAAAAACGCTATCAGAGCAATCATCAGAGCCATATTAAATTTAATTATTTTCATATGTATTGATTTTATAGTGATTTGTATTTTTGTTTTAATGCCGTCCGAAACAGAAGGTTAACAAAAGGATATAAAAAAACCGAGGTTTAATGCCTCGTTTTTACTGTTCATTATGTGGGTTTTACTTAACGGGCAAGTCCGAAATACTCAATTACCTCATTGTAGGACATTTTCTCAAAGTGCGAAAAACTGTTTTTCGAAGTCGTTCCATTTGGTATAACGATATATCTAAATCTTATACCTTTTGCATAAGCAGGTCCGCTGGGATTCCAAAGGTATTCTGTCGGATTAAGGTCGAAACCGAATTTTTGTATAATAATGTAGAGTGTATTTGAAGCATGATTTACATGGGAATCAACTGATTTCACAATCTTCCCTGAAGATTCGTATGTATATCGAGGCAACAACTGAACTTGTATGTCATCATCATAGTAAACAAGAAGCACTCCGTCCGCAATTTTACTTTTAATACTTGTGTCTAATGGTAAAGCCTTATACTGTGGGTTATTGACACTAAATGAACTTTCTTTAGGTTCAAACCAATCTGATGCAATCACATTGGCATTCCCGTCTTCTCCATCAACACCATCAACACCATCAACACCATCGGCACCGTCAATACCATTAGTGCCATTAATTCCGTCAATTCCCGGAGCCCCGGTATCGCCTTTTGGTCCAGCTGGTCCGGTATCGCCTTGATCACCTTTAGGTCCTTGTGCACCATTTTCACCTGCCGGTCCGGCTTCACCTTGTTCTCCTTGTGCGCCATCAGCTCCGTCTTCACCGTCTGTGCCGTCTTGCCCGTCAGTACCAGGTTCACCTTGAGCGCCATCCTCGCCATTTTCGCCATCCGAACCATCAAAACCATCTTCGCCGTTTTCCGCATTTGTGCCAACCGTTCCTCCGGCACCATTAGTGTTTTCTTGACCAATTGATCCTGAACTGTTTTGCTCTTGCTGCGCCGTTGGTTTAAGAACCGCTTCTTCCAGTTCGTCCTTTTTGCAGGATACTAATGTTGCAATGGCTATCGCCATTAGGGAACACGTTAAAAATTTCATTGTAGTTTTCATGATTATCAAGTTTAAAAATTAATTGTTTTCCTTTTGATGATTGAGTAAAGCATAGGTTAACACCAAGGCATAAAAAAACCGAGGTTGTAGGCCCGGTTTTATTGGTTTCAAAGGCTATTGCTCAAGGCCGAAATAATCCATAACCTGTGAATAAGACATTTTTTTCAGATGTATACCATAACTCTTCGGATTTTTGGAAATCAAACTTCCTTGTACAATTACGTATTTCACGCTGAGATCACTTATGACATATTCCTCTAGGTTACCGGGAGTCTCCCCTGCAACTTTCGACCAGAAATAATGTAACCGAATGTTTCCAACACTTGATTCGTATGTGATATGCGTATCGTAGCTGCTTCCAAATGAGGGAAAGTGAAAAGGAAAGGGTTGCCAACCTGAAGTGGAAGTAGCTTTCAAATACATAAATACTAGGCCATTTTCATCAATGTCTGCATTAATTTCGGGAACTTCAATATTAATATACCTTGTAAAATAGGTGGTCCCTCTAAATATATAGTTAGAATTAAACAGCCAATCCGTATTCCCAAATTCTATAGTCTTCACCTTTACATTAGCGTTACCATCTTGCCCGTCTTCACCATCTTGTCCATCTTCGCCATCTTGTCCGTCAATACCATCTTGACCATCTGCTCCTGGCAAACCCTGTTCACCTTCAGGTCCTGGTAAGCCCAAGGCCTCCCCATCTTGTCCATCTTGTCCATCTTGCCCCGAAGGACCCGCAGGGCCTACTGGCCCCTGTTCGCCAACAGGCCCTATAGGTCCAACAGGTCCTATAGGTCCAACAGGTCCTAAATCACCGTCTTTTGAACACGATAAAAAGGCCATTGAAAGAAGTAGTACCATTGCGCCCAAAAAATGAATTGAAGTTCTCATAGTAAAAGGTTTTAAGATTATTTTACTTTTTAATGGATGTCTACATTAAAGGTTAACATAGGACACAAAAAAAACCAAGGACAAACCTTGATTTTAGTATTTAGCATTAAAATTGTGATTACTGAGAATTGTAAGGGCTTCTATTATAAGTAAGTCACTTAGCAATCATGGTTTATCACGCTCCGCTTTGGTTTCATCTTTAACTTGGTTTATGGAATCATTAAGAACTTTGCCCAACGAATCCTTCTCCGTTACCGTCAGGCTGCTATCATATTGATAATATTGCTCACGTAAGTTTTCTTTCTGTGCTTCGGTGGCGTCCATACTTTCAATAGCCTCTAAATAATTGGTCGAACCACTTAACGGGTTATCGGTTCCAGCTCCTGCTAAATCGAAGACCCCACCATATATCTTGACTTGTTCGTCAAGCAGGTTCATCGGTTTTGCAGCGTCTGTTTTTGAAGGTTTTTCATTAGTCTGTGCTTTGCAGGATAAGGAGAATCCCAAAATGCCAATAATAGATAAAGTCGTAAGTGATTTCATTTTTTCAAATTTTAAGTTCAAAGCTTACTGTTTTTTGCGAAAGGCTTAATGCCTGTTCGATACCTAATTATTTAAAAAGCATATAAACGGTTATAATCAAGGCGAATATCAATAGCCGTTTTACAATTTCAAGTTTTTGGTACGTGTCCATACTTAGAGGGTTTTTATTTTTTCTTCAAAATATTCTGTTTAACTCTTAATAAAACCTGCGCCTAAAGGTTAACATCACTTTGATTTTTTTAGAAAATGGAAGGTAAATAATTCTTGTTGTAGGATACATTTTACCTGTAGTAGGATGACTACAGGTATTGATTTGGAGCCAATTATCCATAAATTCGAGAAAATCGCTTACAAAAAAGTTTAAATTAGCTGTAATCAAGGGTTAACCTTTTAAATGTAATCACATTAAATGGAGAACGATCAGGTAGAAATAAAATTAGAAGACTTGCGGACAGGTTCCGACACGGTGCTTAGAAAGGTTTACGAAGAGAACCGTGAAAAGTTTTTAAATTATGCCAGACGATATAATTTATCGGAAGATGAAAACATTGATGTCTATCAAGATGCCTATATCATTTTCTATGATAATGTTATGAGCGGTAAAATAGAGCGCTTTACTAGTAGTGTTTCTACCTATCTGTTCGCCATCGGAAAATACTTGATTTTTGACCTAATACGGAAAAATAAAAAAACAGTCGGTAGCGATTTTGACCTCTCTAGGGTGGGGGATGATAATCTGCCCACGGATACGATTGAAATGGAAAGAGCGGAACTTACTACTGAGCAGTTTTTGTTACAAAAACATTTTACGACACTCGGCACAAAATGTCAGGAACTCTTGACCCTGTTTTACTATCGGGGCTATAACATTCAGGAGATAATGGCCCACGAAAATTATAATAGCGAGAATGTAGTAAAAGCAGCGAAGTCACGCTGTATGAAAACTTTAAGGGAGCGAATCCAAGAAAATGCCTACTGATTATGGATAAGGAACTTTTATTATATAATTATTTTTCGAAGCAACTAACGGCCGACCAGCAAAAACTATTTGAAGACCTGCTGAAGAGCGATTCGGACTTTAAAAAGCAATTCGATTTTGAAAAAGATGTAAAGGAAGTGATTCTGAATCAGGAGACCGTTAAGCTTAAAAATAAATTGGTCGGGTTCGAAAAAGAAATTTCTAAAGATAAATCGGTACGAAAGTTACCCCGTTCCATTTATCAAAAATGGGCAATGGCCGCTTCAATTGCGCTATTGATGGGCTTGGGTTGGTTAGGCTACACCAATTTCGCCGGCCCGAATTACAATGACCTATATCAAGAAAATTTTCAAGGCTATCCTAATACGGTTTATACGATAACCAGAAGTGATAGTGATCAAACACGCGAGCGCGATGCGTTTGTAGCTTACGAGTCTGGAGATTTCAAGGGAGCAGCCGATGGCTTCAAAACAATATCAAAAAACTCCCCTACTAATTATTTAGATTTTTATCTGGGCATGTCATACTTGCAGCTACATCAATTGAAACAAGCCAAAACTTATTTTACCAATACCATAAACGGAAAAAGTAACTTTGTTGATGAAGCCAATTGGTATATGGCACTTATTGCCATAAAGGAGGAAAACAAAGCGACCGCCAAGCAATATCTAATGCAACTTACAGCGGCCGACAGCTATAATCAGGCGAAGGCCAAGCAATTATTGGAAAAATTAGATTAAGCGCTTATTTTGCGGTAGGAATACGCCAATATCGAACCGGTTACAAGGATTCCAATAAGAAACCATGGCCAATAGGTGCCGGATTTTGCAATGGGACTGTTGTTTCCTGATACAATATAGCCCGCCCAATAATAGGGATGCTTTCGGGCATTTTGGGCATTACTTTCCATAAAAAGTAGTTTGGCCTGCCGTAACGCCTCGTCTTTTGCCTCGCCGACGGAAAGGGCTTTATAAAAATCTCCCATAATTTCAGAGGAAGAAGCATCATTAACTTTCCATAAGGTGCTGGCGATACTTTTGGCGCCACTGAAAAAAAAGCCTCTCGCCAAACTAAGAAAACCTTCTCCTCTGCGTAATTCACCAATACTGGTCTCGCAAGCGCTTAAAGTAACCAGTGCGGCGTCGGTCTTCAAATTGTACAGGTCGGCAGTGAACAAAACCTTTTCATCGGTCGAACCATTGTTATGTGAAAAGGCGAGATACGAATATTCCGGTGCCGCATCATCAAAAATGGCATGCGTTGCTAGATGCAACACACCAAAATCATCAAGTTCCATTTTGAAATTTTCTAGGCTAGCGTTTTTACCTAAATACGATTTGCCGTCAAAAGACTGTAATACTTGGGCTACCTCTTTTTCGTTGTTTGGCAAAGGCAATAGTTTTGATCGGTCCGTACCTACTTCAACGGCACCATCGAAACTGGGGGCAAAGGCGAGAACATCGGTATTGGGTAATGATCCGTTTAATTGTTCAAGTAAGGTTGCAGAACTGGCATAGCTTACCGAATGCCTTTCAATGAGATAACTTATGCCTGAATCCGAAGTGTTCAATGCCCCAAAAGGAATATAGTTCAATGGCCCGTCGGCGATTATGGTCAGTTTTGTGGCGTCACTTAATTTTACAAATGGTTCGAGAATAATCTTATAAAGTTCGTGTGATGCTTTTGCAAGGGTGTCAACATCCGATTTTGGGTTCGACAAGAGATGTCGCATGTGCTCAATTCTAGTTATAAAAGTCGAGTGGATAGGTATTTTTATTAAATTCTTCACATTCTTGGAGATTCCAATAGCGTAGATAGCTTGGTTTCCGTAGAAGTAACTAATGAGTTTTTCATCCTCTTTCAACTTACCTTGTACTTCATTGAGTGATACGACCTTTGTGTTAAATTTAAGGTTATAATAAGTTTTGTAATTGGTTTCAATATCTTCGGCCAGTTGCCGGTATTCATTCTCGACGGCGAAAAGATGGTCCTCTATGGTTCCTGTATCCGACAGGGCCGTATTTAATTCTCTTTCTGTAAATGTAATTTCTGATTTCAGTCGCCTTTCCTTTTCTAGCAGTGATGCGGGAACATTGGTGAACTCCGTTGCTTTTGAGGCCAACAAGGCTTCGAGTAAGAGAATGGATTTACTTTTTTCCATTTGCTCGAAGGCGATATCGATAAAGTCTTCGTTTCCCGTAATTTTTACGGCGCCGTAGGCAGCCTCCAGTCCCATCTCAAAAAGTGGGAAGGCATTCTCGATGAGAAAGAGTTTATCCTCCCTGCTTTTAAAAGAGGGTTTAAGATGGTCAAGTAGTTTCGTAGCTTGTGCAACGATTTGTAAAGCATACTTTAGGTCAGTCTGTGAGCCCATGCGGTTCAAAACCATTGCTTTGTTTTTCAGAATTTCAAGGGAATAGCGATTCCATTTTGAATTCTCAATAGCCTTTTCCAAGGCTTGGTCAAAATACACTATAGCTTTTTCCGGACAATTCATTTCGTTCTCGATAATACCTATTTCATTCATTGCTATAGGTAAATCTGAATTTTTTGTGTTCGGAAATTCCTTTTGTATAATTTCTACGGCATTTGCCAAATGGGTTAGGGCGAAGTCGAATTCGCCGTTCGATTTATAAATTGCCGCCTTTCTCAGGTGATATTTGGGGTAGAACAGCGGTTTATTTTCAAAATTTGATTTTGCCTTTTCGAGAAAGAATAAGGCACTGTCCCTTTGTGATAGGGCATTATAGTTTTCCGCAATATTAAATGCGCTTGTAATTACGGAGTTCACATTGTTCTGATTTTGGTTATACCCAAATGTTTTAAGTAGATATTGGTTGGCCTCTCGGTATTTTCCTTTTTGCATCAGCACTTCTGCCAGTAAATTGTAATGACCATAAAGGCTTTCCAAATCAGGCGTTTCTGCAGCCAGAATATTTCTTATGTTTCGGCGATACAATTTGTCGGCCAATTCAAATTTACCCTCTAACATATAAATCTTACCCAAAAAACTATAGGCCACTGATTCAAGGCTGCTAATGGTCTCCGTCAAAAGAGAATCAGGGGTATTTTTGAAATTTTCGACAATCGTCTCAAAAGAATCTATGGCGTTCGAATATTCCAAAAGCTTTAATTGATAGTCTCCCGTATAATATAAAAGGATGTTTTGTTGCTCCCGAAATTCAGAAAGTAAATCGGCATTTTTATCATTTAGTAATGTGTCCAATTTTCTTAAATCTTCCCCCATTCGAGCTAGGTCATAATGATAGCTCGCAACACCTGTGGTATTTAATAGGGTTTCAATTTTTAAATTAAGGTCTTTTTTTAAATTGGCAATCTGAAGAATTTTGTCAAAATAAAAGTAGGCTGAGTCTCTTTCGTAATAATAGTGTTGCATCGCTTTCTGCTCATAATAATTTAGGTCGATGCTTTTAGTCTTTACTTGAGCGTTTGATGAAAACGGAAGTAAAAAGAGTATTGGTATCAGGTATGTACTAAAAATGGCCTTCATTACTGAAGGCCAATATATCGAATTCATAGGGGATTTTTAATTCTTCAGTTTTGTTTCAAAGATAGATTCATTGCCTAGAGCATCCATTTTAGAGATTATTATTGAAATTTGATCTTGATTCTCTATTACGGGAATTTTTAAATACTGCAATTCAGATTCAAATTCCGGAAAAGGGATTAGTGTTGCTGACACCCCAAGGATCTTTCCTTCAACATCTTTTACCAGAACTTCAGCTTTTGTTATAAATGCATTGAATAGAAAGAATTCCAACCTTACTGGGACGCATTTTCCGTTCGGCAAGTCACAGGGTATGGGAAAACCCTTTAAAACCGCACTAAGATTAATCATTTCGGATAGACGTACTTCGTAACTGGATTTTTCTTCCTCTAATTGATTTACTTGGGCTTGAGCATCTTTATAATCAGGACTATCAGTTGGCACTTTCTTAAGTTTTTCAACTTTGGCATCGATGCTTAAAATCTCATCCTCGATAAAATATTTTTCCAGGTCACCTTCATATAGATAGTTTTCGGAAGTGAGCACAATTTCCTCTTTGCTTGGGCCTCCTCCATAGTAATCCTTTACGCACGAAGTTAGAGATACAAATAAAAGTATAATAAAAAATAGCTTTGTTTTCATAGATATAGTGATTAGTAATAATTCGTATTAGAAAGTTAACTTAAGTAGGTAAGTCATCACTTACTAAACTTTGTCAGCTCGGTACTTGTCATTAATTTTCCGTTCTTCTTATAACTTTCTTGCTTTACCATACCAACGCCTTCGGCCAACCAAAGTTTAGAATTCAGTTCGAAAGAGGCGCCCATGGTTTTTGAGGTGGTCGTCTCCGTTATAAGGTAGCAGTCATAGGTGCCGGCCGGTGTTGTAATACTTTCCTTTTTTTCTACCTTCCGATTGGTTTGGTCAACAGTAGTATTCATGGTCATACCTCCCATTTTCATGTCGATGGATACATTGGCGTCAGCCAGTTCTTGCCCAACGCTGAGGTCGTTCGGAAGTTCGATGTCAGTTCCGGTAACGTCCATTTCAATGTCCATCTCCGAATATTGTTGTACCATTTGGGTAGGGAAAAGGGATTTGTAATCAATTTTCACAACGCCATTTTCACAGGTAATCTTATAGTTCGAATCAAAGACATCTTTCCCTTTTTTGTCGGTGTACTTTAAATCCAATGTAGCTTGGGTAGCCGAGCCAGTATCTGACACTTCAGAAATAGTATAATCGACAGTACCTTCGGGTTTTCCTTTATCATCGGAGCTCTTATATTGAAATGTGGTACCCTTCTCCAGAGGATAAAATTTACTGCAATTGGCCTGTGAATAACCGAAAGAAGTAGTTAGGGCGAGCAAAGCGAACGAAATGGTCTTTTTCATTTGTTAATAGGATTTACTAGTTTTTGGATTTATAATATTTAGCATGTATTTATTTAAATTTATAATTAGTAAAAAAGCATCAAGTTTTTTATTTTAAAGGACGAAATAAGTAATGGACTCACCGCTTCAAATTTTGACAAACTCTACCCGACGGTTTTCAGCCCTGCCTTCGAGGGATTCGTTGTCACCAACGGGTTCCGTTTCTCCCTTGCCATCGGTAACCATGCGATTTCCTTCAATTCCGTATTGCATTTCTAGGGAGGTTTTAACCGCTGAGGCCCGTTTTTTCGAGAGTGATAGATTACTTCCGTCATCGCCTTCCGAATCGGTGTGGCCAATAATTTTAATCTGTACATCGGGATTGTCCTCGAGTACTCCGGCAATTTCACGAATTATCGGATACGATTCCGGTTTCAAGGCGTCGCTACCCGACTCAAACTGAATGGCATTGGTTGACATGCGCCCCTCAGTAATCAGCTTGTTACGATTATCGACCCCAGCCTTCCCGATTCTGAAATTCGTAATGTATATCTCGTCTAGGTTCGGGTCATCTCGTAGCCCCCTTGTCAGAATTTTAAAAGTGAGATCAGCCTCGGGTACCAATCTGGGTACATCGACGAGTTTATTGTCGTTCATCCATACTCGCATACGGGTTTTGTTAACCGCAACAGATATTCGTGATTGACCGTCGATAAGCGGGCGATAGTCCTTGCCGATTTCGTTGCGTAACTGCCGTTCGCCGTCGATTACTTTTTCTACCACCCCGCGCGAAGAAATAAACTGGCAGGGCGAGAGCTCGACCATAGCAAAATTACGCGGTTTCTGAAACAGCGGAGTGTCCTCCAAAATCAAAGTAATAAATGATTGCGAGCTGGTCTTTTGGTCTAATCCTTGGGTCAACATATCGAATTCAATGGTATAGTTTTCCGGGAGGGCTTCCTTCGTAATCGGCAAATAAGTTGAGGTTCCCCCCAAACGAAACCAATTGTCTCCGTCGATAAGTACGATATCACCGCCGCCGTTGGTATCCCATTGCGCTGGGAAATCCCCTTGAGCATCCTTCTTAAAATCATCCTGAAATATGGGTACGGCACCCGGTTCAAAGTCGGAGGCCCTCACAATCGTTCTTCCGTTCCCAGTCTTTTCACCGGATTCTCCAATTGTTGGTCCCGATTCGGATTGACCGCCAATCCCCACTTCGTCTCCACTGGGATCTATCCCTTCTGGCATGGGACTTCCTTTTTCCTGCGAATTTCCAGAATCCCTTTCAAAAATACTGTCCAATGCTTGGTCGGTCTTTTCAGCGGTCTCATTTTCTACCCTTCTCTCGACGGTGCGCTCGGCAGCCCTTTCTGCAGCCTTGCCCAATTTCTTTAAAAATTGGCCGTTCATTTCAGCGATGCCGCCTAAAAGGCAGATGGCAATCAATGAGCTTCTTAAAAGGGGATGCAATTTGTTCATATTTAACGTTACTTTAGTTAGTCTGACTTTTCAGTAGGTAATGAAAAGATCATGTACAGTGTTTATGGACGCAAAGTAAAAAAGTTGGTCTTGGCAGCGTATTGAAATATTATATTGGGTATGATGGACTGTATAAATGGTAAGAAATAATGTATTTATGGTTTCAAACCATTGAGAAAAGTGTGTAAGATGAATTTTGAAAGAAAATCCTCAGGTTTGTATGCCTTATTATAGCAGGGTTTACTTAGAATTTAATAGTAGTTTAGTTGTCATTACTTCAGGAAGCTGCCTAAAACTTCGCCTATGGTATTTGGTAATTCCATATTTGCGGATGGCCTCACGGTGCTCTTTAGTTGGATAGCCTTTATTCTTTTTCCAGTTATACATTGGGTACTCTTCGTGCAGCACTTCCATGTAGGCATCACGGTAGGTTTTTGCTAGTACGGATGCCGCCGCAATGCTCATATATTTGCTATCCCCTTTGATGATGCATTCATGGGGTATTTCTTTATAGGGATGAAAACGGTTCCCATCAACAATAATGAATTTGGGGGGTATAGGCAATTGACCAATGGCTTTATGCATGGCAAAAATGGCGGCATTAAGAATGTTGATGTTGTCGATTTCTTGAGGATGTATATGGGCTACCCCGAAATTGGTGCAGCCCGATTCAATAATAGGCCTAAGAATATTTCGACTTTTGTGCGAAAGTAACTTTGAATCGTTGAGCAGGTCATTTGTGAAATTTTCCGGAAGAACAACTGCAGCAGCGGTAACAGGCCCGGCCAGGCATCCCCTACCAGCTTCATCGGTACCTGACTCATTAATTGATTTATAAATTCTTTGAAGCATTTTAATAGGTTTTCAGGTCACTCTGGAATTTTGATTGTTATTAGATATAATCGATATATCCACTTAAGTTAATTTGTTACCGATTATTCATTTGAGGGATATTAAAAAAAATAAATCATAAATATCCTTCTTTTGTAAAGAATAGGTGGGAGATAGTGCTAATCATTAATTTTATCAAATCTAATTTGGCAGTTGTACTCAAATATCTGAAAATACACTTTAATGAGACAGAAATCCAAATGGATAATAACATCGTTTACCACTCCTGCAAAAAATTCTACTATAGGATCTTTAAGATGACAATACCACTGCTACTTAAAATTAATCTTATTTGTTTTTACAAGTTCAAAGCCACCCTTTCAGAGTGGTTTATGGTTTTCTGAAATAACTTTTTATCGATGAATAAAGTCTCTGGATAACATTTTCGAATTTAAATTAATAGTTAGGTAATGCTAAGTTTGAAAAAATAGGCCGTATAACGGGATGTAGTTTAAAAACTTTCACATTTAATTACCACTTAAAAAATTTAACTTTGTCAATCATGTAAAAAGTAGTAATGTACCTTAATTGCTATTTAAACGTTACAACATCTTATCTCAATCGAATAATTGGAATTTGGAATTTAGAATTTGGAATTTACGAAGCATCCCTACTGCATTCATCCATAGAAGATGTTTATGTAAATACATTCTTCCCATATTGGTGCTTTTACTAAGCGCACCACTGTTTGCCCAAGAAGATTCCATTCCTTCCCGACAGCAAGACTCCATTCCTTTGCCTAGAAAAGATACCATCCTTTCAACCAATATTGACTCCATTCCGCCGCAGAAGAGCCAAGAAGAAACCTCGCCTGTAGTAGACACCATACCCGTACTACAAAAAGATAGTATTCTTTCCTTGGAAAAAGGTGTAATCCAAAACCAAGATCGAGACTCTATTCCATCACAAGAATTGGACTTTATTCCAGCAAGGGAACTAGACTCTCTTCAGCCTCAAGAACGAGACTCCATCCCGCCATCAGAAAGAGATTCCATCCAGGAAGGCGAAAGAGACTCCCTTCAAATGGATCGAAAGCTTGACTCATCTTCGGTAAAAAAGAAAAAGAACTGGTTTGACGTGGGTGAACTCCCATCAGCATCCAAACAAATTACAATTAGGGATTATAAGATCATATCCTATCAAAGGGATACAACATATTTAGATACTACCCTGACCATCAAAAAGGAATATAAGTACAATTATCTGAGGAAAGATGATTTCGAACTAATCCCTTTTGCAAACGTAGGACAGCCCTACAATAAACTAGGCGTTGATTTAAGGTCCGATCAACTCTATCCGACCTTGGGTGCTGCAGCATTAAATTATAACTATGCGGAAGTCCGCGATGTCGACTATTATAATGTAGCAACGCCAATGACCGACCTATTTTTCAAGACTACTTTTGAAGAAGGGCAGTTGCTCGACGCTATGCTCACCTTTAATACCTCGCCACGATTTAATTTTTCGTTGGGCTATAAAGGATTTCGATCATTGGGTAAATACCTATCTGATCAAGCGGAATCAGGCAACTTTCGTACGACAGCTAATTATGTAACCAGGAACGGAAGGTATCGTATCCGGGGACATGTTGCCGCTCAAGATATTGAGACGCAGGCCAACGGGGGGCTCATTAATAAAGAGCAGCAATTTGAAGCGGGCGATCCTGATTTTGACGATCGAAAAAAAGTTGAGGTCCGATTTAACGATGCCGACAACAAGATAATGGGCAAACGTTACTATTTCGATCATTTTTTTAAGCTGATAAAACAAAATCAAGATTCAAGTCGGGTAGAAAGAACTGCACTGGGAATTGGACATGTATTTAATTACGAGACTAAGTATTACACGTTCGGACAAACCCAGCAGAGCGATTATTTTGGAGACCGATTTGTAGCGACCATTGCGGATAAGGCTCAACTAAAAGCTATGTACAATGAAGTGAACGCAGAATTCTATAATGCTACTCTTGGTAGGTTAAAGGGTAATCTGTCACTGTACAACTATAATTATTTTTTCAATAGTATATTGGTTAGCCAAGATGGTAACATCATTCCAAGTCGTCTGAAAGGCGAAGAGATTGCCATAGGTGGTACCTATGAAAAGAAGATAAAAGGTTTTGAGCTACAGGGTGAGTTCAAGTATAATTTATCTGGCGAGTTAGGTGGCAACCTACTTAATGCTATAGCGGGGTACAGGCTTTCCGATAGGCATAAAATAAGTATCTCGGCCCATGGGTCGTCACGGATGCCCAATTTCAATTATTTGTTGTACCAAAGTGATTATCGCAATTACAATTGGTCTAACGTATCCGTTTTCGAGAAACAGCAGGTCTTTGGGGCGGGTTTAAATTTTGAATCGAAACTTTGGGGCAATCTTGACGTCGATTATACGACCGTTGATAATTATAGTTATTTCGCTTCCAATTCAGATTTTATAGCAGAGGAGGGGGTTGAGAATTCCGTTATTACCCCTTTTCAGGAAGGTAATGTCCTGAAACATTCAAAAATCAAATATAATAAAGAGTTCAGATTAGGCAGTTTTGCTTTGAACAATACGGTAATGTACCAAAATGTGTCACAGGCCAATGCTGTTCTGAACGTTCCGGAATGGGTGACTCGCAATACCCTATATTTCTCATCGGATGTCTTTAAAAAGGCAATGTACCTTCAGACCGGTGTCACGTTGAAGTATTTCACATCCTATACGATGGATGCCTATAATCCGCTTCTGGGCGAATTCTATATTCAGAATGACGAAATGTTAGGAGGGTATCCTATGTTGGATTTTTTCATAAACGCGAAAATTCAGCAAACTCGAGTTTATCTAAAACTCGAACATTTCAACTCTGGCTTTTCGGAACCTAGGGATTATTATTCTGCCCCGAACTACCCGTATCGTGACTCAGTTATCCGATTTGGTCTGGTTTGGAACTTTTTTTCATAATTTTTTTCATGACTTCTTTTTTCTCCAATTACCTGAAAAATATAGGGTATTGCGAGTCACCCATTCCGGAACGTTCAGAACAGCATTGGCCTGTGACACATTTTGGTACATTACCGTATTG
>DRGL01000022.1 GCA_011050085.1 Pricia antarctica
AAGATAAACGGCCTCACCTGTTTTATTAACCCCAAAACCGGCATCACAACGTTCTTTGGCCGCACGTGAAGCAACATCCCTAGGCACCAAATTACCAAAGGCAGGATATCGGCGTTCTAGATAATAATCACGATCCTCTTCTTTAAGTTGTGTAGGCTTTAATTTCCCGGAACGAATATCGTCAGCATCTTCTTTACGCGCAGGCACCCAAATTCGGCCATCGTTTCGCAAAGATTCTGACATCAAAGTTAATTTAGATTGATGGTCTCCCGAAACGGGGATACAGGTCGGATGTATTTGGGTAAAACAGGGGTTTGCAAAGAAAGCACCCCTTCGATGAGCACGCCATGCGGCCATGACATTACTTCCCATGGCATTTGTAGATAAATAAAATACGTTTCCATAACCACCACTGGCCAGCACTACAGCATGTGCCGAATGTCGTTCAATTTCACCTGTAACTAGGTCGCGAGCAATAATACCTCTAGCTTTTCCATCTACCAAAACCAAATCCATCATTTCATGACGGTTAAAAGGCTTGATTTTTCCACGATTGATTTGTCGGTTCATGGCGGCATAACAGCCCAACAATAACTGCTGTCCGGTCTGACCTTTGGCATAAAATGTACGGGATACGAGAACGCCTCCGAACGAACGGTTATCCAATAATCCACCGTATTCTCGGGCGAAAGGGACCCCTTGGGCAACGCATTGGTCAATGATATTACTCGATTCTTCTGCGAGACGGTAAACGTTAGCCTCCCGAGAACGGTAGTCACCCCCTTTTACCGTATCGTAAAATAGACGATACGCACTGTCACCATCTCCTTGATAATTTTTTGCCGCATTAATACCACCTTGTGCCGCAATCGAGTGTGCACGTCGAGGTGAGTCTTGGTAGCAAAACGTTTTAACATTATATCCCAATTCGGCAAGGGTTGCCGCGGCAGAACCACCTGCAAGTCCAGTACCGACAACAATAACGTCGATATTTCGTTTGTTCGCTGGATTGACCAGATTAATTTCGTTCTTATGATTTGTCCATTTATCGGCCAATGGCCCTGATGGAACTTTAGAATCCAATATGCCCATAAATCTAATGTGTTATTGGGTTAAAATGATGATAGAGTGCGATAAATATGAATCCTGCGGGAATCGCAACCGCGTATATTTTTGTGAATCCGGAAATAGCGGCCGAATACTTATTATTGACACCCATTGTCTGGAATGACGATGCAAAACCATGCCACAAATGCAAAGAAAGCAGTATAAAGGCGCCGACGTAAATCAAGGTTCTTGGTAAGGACTCGAATTTATGTACCGTTTCCTCAAGATATCTTGAAGCCTCCGCTGGGTTGCCCTCTATGTATTTATAGTTCATTTCAGGAAGCCAAAAATCATAAAAATGTAATCCAAGGAAAGCCAAAACGACCGCCCCGGTAATAATCATGTTACGAGAAACCCACGAAGCATTGGAGCTGCCGTTGTATTTCTTGTATTTTATCGCCCGTGCTTTATTGTTCTGTAACTCGAGAACAATACCCATCACAAAATGTACGATAACCCCGGCAATCAGAATCGGTTGCAAAATAAATTGCACCAACCCATTGTACCCCATGAAATGGGACCATTCGTTAAAGGTTTCGGGAGCCAGCACCGAGGTAACGTTAATGGTAAAGTGCTGTGCCAAAAAGAAAACAAGAAAAAGTCCGGACAAAGCCATGACGACTTTTCGGGCTATTGAAGATTTTATCAATCCGCTCATTATAGTAGCTTGGAATTATGGATATAAGGTAACATCCAGATTTTGAATGTCTACAAAATTAGGGCATAGGCGCCTGTTTAACAAACTTTACAAAGCTTTCCTATCTTTATTTGGAGGAATTCTAAAAAACTTTCAAAAGCTGTTTAAGGGATAAATGGATATTGATTGATTGTAGCGCTTTTCGTTCAACAAAAATTCGTTTGATTGCAAACGAAAAGCTTTAAAATTTGCATGGAAGTGGGCGAAATAAAATAGGATAACTCTATTGCCCGGTCTTTTAATGCGTAGATTTTAGCCAAGCATCTTTTTGTGAAACCTTGATTTCACGAAGGGCTTGAAGAGCACGACCTGCATCGGAGAAGCTGTCGTAAGCTACCATGTGTAATCCGAAAGGATTCGTACCAATGTAAGATGGATGAAAACCTAAGGCTGTCAGTTGTGAAATTTTCTTATCTGCATTGGTTTTGTATCGAAAAGCCCCAGCGATAATATGATGAATCTTTTTGTCCGAATTTTCAATGGCCGCTTTCTTTGTGGTTTTTAGGGTAATTGTTGGTAATTCTAGCGGATCCGTATCAAAAAAAGTAGCTTCTTGAATACGTTTGGAAACCTGTTGGTGCGCCTCTTCACGAACGAGCTGTTGGTTGTTTTGATCTGCCTTATAAAATTGGTAGCCCCCAAATCCGGTGGTCAGAGCCAACAAAACTACAGCGGCATATCTCACGTACGGCCGGGCAGCTACTGTGTTCCGTTTTTCTGGTGTGAAGGCAATAGGTGTTTTTTCCTCTAAAACCTTTACTTCTTCTTTCATCACCTCTCGAGAGACAGGTTGGGCGACAAATGATGACATACCGTAAGATGAGGTCAAATAATTAGCTTTTCCTGAGGGCTGAAACTGTATTTTGTTCTCTGAACTGGACCAAAGCTCTCCAATGTCGGCCAATGTTAATCTTTCGCCTTTACTAAGTCGAAGTTTCCAATCGGCGACCTCTTCTTCAACTTGTTTAAACATATCGTCGAAAGAAATCTTTTGGGCTTCAGCCACATATGAAACTAACAACCCGTCATTGGATAATAGCTGTTGATTGAAGGATACGGTCTTTGAAGGAGGATATAAGGTATGTGTTTCTTCGTGGATGATTGCCGAGCTCGCCTGAGTCAAAAATGCTCCGAAACCGGGAACAACGACACAGTTGTATCGGTATAGTAATTCTGAAATGTAGTGTTCTAACGCCATGATAGACAAATATTAGAAAATATAAAGGGGGATGCCAGTCACCATCGTACTTTTTATTAACATTATATTTGATATGTTTTGTGAATAACTTTGATGACTTTTTAGATGGATGAAAATGAAATGATTGCGGTATTACGATTGCAGAACGTTGCGAATATTGGCGATGTCTCGGCCAAAAAATTGATATCGTATTGTGGAAGTCCCGCAGCTGTTTTCTCAGATAAACGTGACCATCTTTTAAAGATTGAGGGCATCGGATCTTTCACCTTACGTGGTCTTTATGACGAAAAACACCGCAAAGCCGCTGAAGAGGAGCTTGCTTACATCCAAAAGAACAATATCGAGTACACCTATTTTGAGGATGCCAATCACCCCAAATTATTAAAACATTGTACGGATAGCCCAATTCTACTTTTTAAGCGTGGGAATATTGATCTTACGGGAAGAAAAATTATAAGCGTTGTTGGCACTCGGAAGATTACCAGCTATGGAACTGCGTTCTGCGAGAAATTTATAGAAGATATTGCGCTATTAAACCCGATTATCGTGAGCGGATTTGCTTATGGTGTAGATATTACCATTCAAAAGCTAGCTGTCAAACACGGCCTACAGACGATTGGATGCCTTGCACACGGGCTCAACCAAATGTATCCGAAAACACATGCGAAATATATCAAAGAGGTAGAGAAAAACGGTGGATTTTTCACTGAATTTTGGAGTACCAGCCAGCCTGAACGTGAACATTTTTTAAAACGTAATCGCATTATTGCTGGTATGAGTGAAGCAACCATCGTGGTAGAATCTGCTGAAAAAGGGGGCAGCTTAGTTACCGCAGATATCGCGAACAGCTACAACCGAGATGTCTTTGCCGTGCCAGGTCGAACCGGAGACACGTACAGTACCGGATGCAATAACCTTATTAAACAGCAAAAAGCACATATGATGACCTCCGCTGCCGACTTGGTTTATCTATTGAATTGGGATGTCAAGGAAAAAAAGACGCCAAGTGTGCAAAAACAGCTTTTCGTCGAGCTAGACGAAACCGAACAATCCATTTACGATTATTTATTTGAAAACGGAAAACAGCAATTGGACAGTATTGCCTTGGAATGCCGATTACCGATTTTCAAAGTATCTTCTACCTTGTTGAATATGGAAATGAAAGGAGTGGTTAGGCCGTTACCGGGAAAGTTGTTCGAAGCCCTTTAATAGCTTAGGGATATTAGAACTCGTTGGGCCGAAATCCCTTAAATGTCTTCAAAAAAATCTTGCGAATTCTCAATATTCAGTTTCATACTGTCTTTATACGTTTCGTTTTTCTGTCAATAGACAAAACCCAATGACAGACCGAGCAGTCTGTTGGATTTCCGTTTATTGATGAGAGAGGCGCGAATCGGTAGTTCATCGATGAAAAACTTCCGAAAATCCAACTGATAACAAAATACAGTGCTAAAGCGCTTAGCAAAAACAAACTGAATAGTTGGTCTCGTTTTGATTCAATACCCCAACTTCTCCCTAACCCTTTCCAGAACTCCGTTCGCTACCTTCTTTGCCTTTGCGGCACCGATTGAAAGCGCTTCGTCAACCTCATCGTGATGATTATTATAATAGTCATACTTCTCACGGGCAATATCGAATTTCTGGACAACAACTTCGTAGAGCGCCTGTTTGGCGTGACCATATCCGTAATTTCCTGCGAGGTAGTTGGCACTCATTTCTTCGATCTGCTCTACTGATGCCAGAAGTTTATATAGCGCAAATATAGTATCGTTAGAAGGGTCCTTTGGGTCTTCCATCGGAGTGCTGTCTGTTGCAATGCCCATAATCTGTTTGCGCAACTTCTTATCCGGTTGAAAAAGATTGATCAGGTTACCCCGGCTTTTGCTCATCTTTTCTCCATCGGTGCCGGGCACATACTTAGTTTCTTCTTGAACCTTACCTTCTGGAATCACGAATGTTTCTCCCATCTGCGCATGAAACCGGGATGCCACATCACGGGTCATTTCTATATGTTGCAACTGATCTTTGCCCACAGGTACTATATTCGCGTCGTATAAGAGAATATCGGCAGCCATCAACATGGGATAGCTAAAAAGCCCTGCATTTACGTCACCAAGCCGATCAGACTTGTCTTTAAAAGAATGGGCAAGGGTCAAACGTTGATAGGGGAAAAAACAACTTAAGTACCATGCCAGTTCGGTTACTTGTGATACATCGCTTTGGCGATAAAAAACCGTTTTCTCAATATCAAGTCCGAATGCGAGCCAGGCAGAGGCGATGGCATAGGTGTTCTGTCGTAGCTCATCGGCATTTTTAATCTGTGTGAGCGAATGCATATCCGCAATAAAGAGAAAAGATTCGTTTTCCGGATTTTGTGCCATTTCAATTGCTGGCATAATCGCCCCTAAAATATTGCCTAAATGCGGGGTGCCCGTACTCTGTATGCCTGTTAAAATTCTTGCCATTTTTAAAATATTGGAGGTTTTGGCTCAATTTCGCGCAATTCTGAACTCCGATAGAACCGAATTATGCTAATTTGCACGAATCTGCTTTTCTAAACCTTAATTTGTTGAAGGTCGGTATGACCAAATCGAAAGTCAAATATAGAAAAACGGTAGTATCTATTGAAATCATTACCTCTAATCGATGATAGAATTTCTCAATAAAATAGGTTACACCATTTATCGAATCTGGTTCTACATTCTGGTAACCCTCCCCATAATTATCTTCTTCCCTTTTTTAGTATTGGCCACACTAGGAGAGAAATGGTATCCCCAATTCTTCTGGATGGCCCGAAATCTTTGGGCAACCCCCATTCTATATGGAATGGGTTGTCCGCCAAAAATTAAAAGGGAGCAGCGAATGGAGCGTAAAAAAAGCTATATGTTGGTTGCCAATCACACTAGTATGTTGGATATTATGTTGATGCTTTATATCAGCAAAAATCCTTTTGTTTTTGTTGGAAAGAAAGAACTTGTTAAAATTCCTCTATTCGGATTTTTTTATAAACGCGTCTGTATCTTAGTAGATAGGGAGGATACCAGAAGCCGAACGGGAGTCTATCGTCGGGCGCAAAAACGTTTGAACCAAGGGCTTAGTATCTGCATTTTTCCCGAAGGCGGAGTACCCGACGATGAAAACGTTTTACTGGATACATTTAAGGATGGAGCTTTTAAAATGGCTATTGCGCATAAAATTTCAGTAGTGCCAATTACTTTTAATGACAATAAAAAAAGATTCTCTTTTACATTTTTTAGCGGAAGCCCTGGAAAAATTCGAGCGACAGTGCATCGCTTTTTCGAAACTAGACTTTTAAACGAAAGTGATAAAGTATCTTTGAAGACAGAGGTCAGAAGCGTTATTTTGAAAGAGCTTCAATTGGATTAGTATTTTAGCGCGTTTGTGTTTTCTAGAAGAAGACATCCTAGTTCTTTTCCTATTTTGGTATTGAAATTGTTTACTTACCTTCCGTAAGCTTCTAAAGCTTAAAGTTCAGCCCACTATAAACGCCAATCGAAAAAGGTCGAAAGTTGCCGGAGACATTAGAAAATGTGTTCAGTTGATATTTAAATACCGGCTCTATATTCAGTTGTATTTTGGGCGTAAATTTATAGTTGACACCAAAACCGATATTGGTACTAAAATTAATATCATTCAAGTTTCGGGCCTCACCGATTTCCGTGGTCAGCTCACCTGAGCTGAGGCTTATTGAATTATTCGTTAGAAACAAAGAACTGATACCACCGACCACATTTATACCAAACCTACTATCAAGCAACGCATAATCAAGTTCCAAGGGTACTTCGAGGTATCCGAACTGCTGTAAAACAGTACCATCGCGTAAGTCAGTCATGTTGTTGACCTCTGGGGAAAAACTCTCTGGAGACCCCGAATCCGAGACAGAATTGTTCAAGGCCAAATTCTGCGCACCGCCGTCATAAACAATATTCTGTAACCCCCTGCTATTCGATGCCGCCAATGTTGGCGAGAACGCTACATTATCGGTGTTGTAGCCATACTCGGTTTTATGAATGCCTGATCGCACACTCAACCTATTAGACACGGCATAAGCTATCGATAGCCCATAACTCATATTCGTACTGCCCGATTTAGCATTCGGGGAAAAACCTGGGTCAATGGGCGACCCTTCTCCTAACGCATCAAAATAAACTGGGGCCACGTTCGGGCCACCAGACCACCGGTTAGTTGACGCTTCCGCTAGCTCTTCTTCCTCATTCTGCGCCTCGACTGCCTCAAAGATTGATTTTTTATTATTTGTCACTAGAGTGTCTTTTGCCTGTTCATCTTTCTCAATCTGAGTACTTTGGGCAATCGCCGTATCCGAAACTTCGGAAGCTCTATTGTCATTTTCATGACTTTTTACAACGGCATCTTTAGTTTTACTGTTTTCATCGGCTTGTAAAGTATTAGTGTTTTTCGAATTCTCAGCATCAAATGTAACAATGGCCTTATTAGGGTCTTTATAAAGACTAGGATTATTACTATCAGACTCAGACGTATTGCTATCGTCCATACTACTGCGTTTCAAATTGTTGGTTGCCAATTGAATTTTTTCAGGAGCATGATTTTCTCCATTTTTATCAATGTCGAAGTCTCTTTCGACGCTGCCATTTGATGATACCCTATCACTTTCTCTGACGTCGGTATCCAATGGTATATTCGGTAAGGTTTTGTTTTTGGCGCTTCGATTAACATACTCTTCGGAACTATCTTGGCTTCCGTTTTTACTACTTGTCAATTCATTTCTACTTTTTTCTTGTATTTGTAAAGTGTTCTTTTGATTGCTCCTTTTGTCTTTATTGGAACTATATATATCATCCGAGTTTTCCGAATCGCCTACCGCTCCCTGATCAGTAATAGAATGGCCTTCGGCATCATTGTCAACATCCTTCTTATCAGTGTTGCTTACCACTGGATTTTCTGAAGACTCATTAATTTCTAAAGCATTTTTTTGAACTTGCTCTACATCGGTTTCGGCACCATCTTGTTTTCCCTTTGTAGTATTTGTCTTTTCGGTGTCTGTAATTGTTGACGGTATTTTATCAGGCTTGTTTAAGGAGTAGAAAGAAATTAATGCAATGGCCAATACTGCAGCTACACCCCCCAATTGCCACCATAGAGGAATTATTCGCCTTTTTCGTTTTTTATCAAGCGAATTTTCGATATCCCTCCAGATCTTTTCATCGGGTATTTCCCGAAAGCTCTTGAACTTTTCCCGAAAGAGTTCGTCTATATTTTTCTTGTCCATATTACTAACGACTTGGTACTTGGTCTAATCGGCTATAAGCAACTTTCCATAATTATAAATAGAAGTATGCCGAGGATTGCAATATTCCGTTTCATTTCGATTTTCTCCTTTAAAATCATTCGGGCACGGGCCAGGTTTGACTTTGATGTACCTGGTGACGTTCCTAAAAGTGCTCCAATTTCCTGATGGGTATATCCGTCCAAAACATACATAGTAAAGGTCAATCGATATTTGTTCGGTAGTTCTTGAATATAACCCAACAACGTCTCTAAACTTATATTGGCATGGTCCGATTCAATTTCAACGTTAACCTCTTCTTCAAAATTATCGGTTACCAAATTCAAATGCTCTTCTTTACGGTATTTCTGCATCACGGTATTTACCGTTATGCGTTTGGCCCATCCTTCAAAAGATCCTTTGGCCTTAAATTGACCGATTTTATCGTATATGGTCATGAAGCTATCGTGCAGATTGTCTTCGGCCTCCGTTCTATTGCGCGAGTATTTAAGGCAGGTGCCGAACAACATAGGGGAAAACTCCCGATATAGTTGTTCTTGCGCCTTCCTATTGCCCTGTTTGCAGCGTTCGATGAGTGGTTCGAGACTCAAAATTATAGGTTGGATTATGTGCAGGTCTACTACTTCAAATATAATACCAATTCAGTGTAAGAAAGTATCTGAAGGAGTAGGTTTTAAGGCTGATGGTTATCTCTGACAGGAACTTCGATTTCCAGAAATTTAGCCTCTCCGCTTGCATCTTCCCCAGAATAAAATTTAAAAACATAAGGTTTGGTGTACAGAACCTCAAATTGAAATGCATCCTGAACTGAGTCGTTCGCTATTGCACAATCTTCTTGATCCAATTTGATACCTATTGCAGCAACGGTTCTAATGTTTAGGGTATCGTTAAAATCGCGTCTCACGTCAAAGGTTTCTGCAAACGTACATTCATCTGGCCGCAATAATTTTACATCTATAGTATACACCCTACCTAAATCAAACGTATCAGGTAAACTTGCGCTTAGCGTTTCTAGGGTGGTGTATTCAAAATTGGTGCGGTCATCATCGAGGCTACAGGAGATCGATAGTATTGCCACTAAAATCGCACATAAAAAAATGGATATTCTTTTCATACTATTAGTTCTTTTTCTATTAGATGAAAGAAAGTGGGAAGGGTTGCGTTGAAAAAAATTATTTTTCTACTAATTGTTTTTAATTCTTAAACCGAAATAGGCACAATACCAAAAATGGTATTGTGCCTATTATTTTTTAACTGTGATTTTTTTTCGGTGCTTTGTGATGTATTGGCCAACACTGAACGCACCTGCATAAAGCGATTAATCAGTCTTTTAACGCTCCAATGGCATCCCGAATCTTACCATCCAATTCCTCGAAGAGCTCAGGGTTGTCCAGTAAAAGGCCCTTCACTGCATCTCTACCTTGCCCGAGTTTAGTATCTCCATAGCTAAACCAAGAACCGCTCTTTTTAATGATTTCGTATTCTACTCCAAGATCTACTATTTCACCAACCTTCGAAACGCCTTGACCGTACATAATATCGAATTCAGCCGTTCTAAAAGGAGGTGCAACCTTGTTTTTGACCACTTTCACACGTGTCTTGTTTCCTTTGACATTACCGTCGGTATCTTTTATTTGGGTAGAACGACGAATATCTAAACGTACGGAACAGTAAAATTTTAGGGCATTACCTCCAGTAGTAGTCTCGGGATTACCGAACATTACCCCAATTTTTTCTCGCAATTGGTTGATAAATATGACCGTACACTTTGTTTTACTGATGGATCCGGTAAGTTTACGCAGGGCTTGGGACATTAAACGTGCGTGAAGCCCCATTTTCGAATCTCCCATCTCACCTTCAATCTCGCTTTTCGGTGTCAAAGCCGCCACGGAATCGATAACCACAATATCAATCGCACCGGATCGGATTAGATTATCGGCTATCTCTAAAGCCTGCTCCCCGTTATCAGGTTGTGATATAATAAGGTTATCGATATCTACGCCTAAATTTTGGGCGTAGTACCGATCAAAAGCATGTTCCGCATCAATAAAGGCAGCAATACCACCTGCCTTTTGTGCTTCTGCCATAGCATGTAAGGTCAAGGTCGTTTTACCAGATGATTCCGGACCATAAATTTCAATAACTCGGCCTCGAGGATATCCTCCAACGCCTAAGGCAATATCAAGACCAAGAGATCCTGATGGAATCGCATCGATATCTTCCACAACACTATCACCCATTTTCATAACAGCGCCTTTACCGTAGGTTTTATCCAGCTTGTCTAAGGTCAATTTTAAGGCTTTCAATTTTGCTTCTTTTTCGGAACTCATATCTGTGGTTTTGGACATTCTTTATAGGGATTTTATATGCTCATCGCATTTTTTCGGGGGTCGCTAATTTACTATTTCTTTTTGCAAATATTCCCAATCCGGAGAGAAAATCTGTGCGTTAGACCGTTCAAAGTCACAATAAATCGATCATTCTATACGCTGTGAATCCTTAAAGGCATCTATACTATCTCAAATGCTAGCTATCTACTATATTTGTATTCGTATAACTCCTTTAACTAACATTCGTATAGCATGCAACTGTACAATACCTTAAGTGCAAAGGAAAGAAAAAAGCTAATCGAAGATGCAGGTCAAGAACGCTTGACCATTTCTTTCTACCGCTACGCACATATTCGTGACCCTCAAGAATTTCGAGACGCTCTTTTTATGCAATGGAACAGTCTTGACGTACTCGGCCGTATCTATGTCGCCAACGAAGGCATCAACGCCCAATTATCTTTACCTGCCGAAAATTTCGAATCTTTCAAGGCGCATTTAGATACTATTTCCTTCCTAAAAAATGTACGCCTTAATATCGCCATTGAACAAGACAATCTGTCTTTTTTAAAGTTGAAGGTGAAGGTTCGGAATAAAATTGTGGCCGATGGGCTTAACGATGCCACTTTTGACGTTACCGACAAAGGTATTCATGTCGATGCTGAAGCCTTTAACGCCCTTATCGATGACCCCGATACGATTTTGGTAGATATGCGCAACCATTACGAAAGTGAAATCGGGCATTTCAAGAATGCCATTACTCCCGATGTAGATACCTTCCGCGATTCGCTGGATAGTATTGAAAAGGATTTAGCGGATCATAAGGAAGACAAAAAATTAGTCATGTACTGTACTGGAGGCATTCGCTGCGAAAAAGCCAGTGCCTACTACAAACACAAAGGCTTTAAACAGGTCTACCAACTTGAAGGGGGTATTATCGATTATGCCCGACAAGTCGAAAAAAGGAAGCTGGAAAATAAATTCATTGGGAAAAATTTCGTTTTTGACGATCGGCGGAGTGAACGGATTACCGAGGATGTCATTGCCCAATGCCACCAATGCGGCGATGCCTGCGACACCCATACCAATTGCACCAATAAAGCTTGTAATCTCTTGTTCATTCAATGCGAAAACTGTGCTGCAAAGACCCAAAATTGCTGTTCGGATGCTTGTCAAGAAGTCTTCAATATGAGTTTTGAAGAACAGAAAGCTTTGCGGATGGGCAAAGGCAATAGTAATAAAATCTTTAAGAAGGGAAGGTCAAGTGTTTTGAAATTTAAAAGTTGAGGGGTATTTAGAAAATTCACATCCCATCAAAAAATTCCTACCTTTACAATTAAGTATATACGAACCTTATCCCGGCTTTAACGGGACCAAGATATAACATATGAGCTGTAGCAGTTGTTCGACCGGTAAGGACGGACAACCTCGTGGATGCAAGAATAACGGAACTTGTGGTACCGATGGTTGTAATAAATTAACGGTCTTTGATTGGCTTTCGAATATGTCACTTCCCAACGGCGCCAAGCCGTTCGACTGTGTCGAAGTCCGCTTTAAGAACAGTAGAAAAGAATTTTTTAGAAATAACGAGAACCTATCCCTTTCTATAGGCGATATCGTTGCTACCGAGGCGCAATCGGGGCATGACATTGGCATGGTCACTTTGGTCGGCGAATTGGTCAAGGTGCAGATGAAGCGCAAAAAGGTAGATGCTAAGAGCGAAGACTTGCCCAAGGTTTATCGAAAGGCCTCCCAAAATGATATCGACATATGGCAGAAGTGCCGAGATAGGGAAGAAGAAATTAAAAAAAGGGCCAGGGAAATCGCTATCATCCTCAACCTGCAAATGAAGATATCCGATGTGGAATTTCAGGGTGACGGATCGAAAGCCACCTTTTACTACACTGCAGAAGACCGGGTCGATTTTCGACAGTTAATCAAGGATATGGCCAAGGCGTTCGGCATCCGAATCGAGATGCGGCAAATCGGCTATCGGCAAGAAGCACAGCGTTTGGGCGGTATCGGATCTTGTGGTCGCGAACTTTGCTGCTCGACATGGTTGACCGATTTTAGGTCAGTATCTACCTCAGCCGCGCGGTATCAGCAATTATCACTAAACCCACAAAAGTTAGCGGGTCAATGTGGTAAGTTGAAATGCTGTCTCAATTATGAATTGGATACCTATTTGGAAGCGTTAAAGGATTTACCCTCAAACGATACAAAACTGTTTACGGAAAAAGGGCTCGCATTTTGCCAGAAAACGGATATTTTTAAAGGTATTCTTTGGTTCTCCTATCGTGACGACCCCTCGAACTGGCACGAGCTTACCAAAGAACAGGTAAAAGAAATCTTAGGTAAGAATAAAAAGAAAGAAAAAGTTACAAGTCTCGAGGAATATACCGTCAATAATTTCGTTAAGGAAGAGAAGGTGTTCGAAGACGTGGTAGGCCAAGATAGCTTGACCCGATTTGATCGGCCGAAAAAAGCGAAGAGCCGAAATAGGAATAAGAATAGAAAGAAGACCAGTACCCGAAAAGTTAACCAGTCTCCAGAGACTGGTCAAGGTAAGGATTCCGCCGGGAAAAACCAGAGCGGAAAAAAGCCGAATAATCGAAATAGCAATAAACGAAGACGTCCTAACAATGCGTAGTATATTATCGGTTTTAGGCTTACTCGTAGCAATGGTTTCCTGTAATGACGAATTGATACTATCTGAATACAAGGCCACCGATGGCGGCTCTTGGAATAAAGATAATACTATGGCATTTTCATTTTCCGAAATGGATACGCTTCAAAGGCACAACCTTTTTATTACCGTTCGTAACGACGCGACCTACCCCTACAGTAATCTTTTTTTAATCGCTGAATTGGAGTCGCCTACCGGTGAGACAATTAAGGACACCCTACAGTACCGCATGGCGCTACCTGATGGTACGTGGCTGGGCAAGGGATTTGGAAGTATGAAAGAAAATAAATTATGGTATAAAGAAAATATCATATTTCCGACTTCCGGTGTTTATCATGTAAGACTATCGCAGGCAATGCGCAAAAACGGCAGCGTTAATGGCGTAGTCAATTTGAAAGGGGTGACCGATGTGGGGTTTGAAATTGAAAAAAGTTTGGAATAGGGTTTAATTTCATGTAAAAGCGGAAGGGCACGAATCAGCCTTTATAGACGCCATAAGCAATGAATTAAATACCAGTTTTACATAAGCAATTAATAGTACTAATTAGTAATTTTTTCCACGATGGCAAAAAAGGCTGTTAAAAAGAAAAAGACCACAGGTTTTTTTAAATTCATCAAATGGTTTTGGATACTATTTTTAGCAGGTATCCTTTCTGTAGTATTCTTATTTTTATTTGCTTCCTGGGGCTTTCTCGGAGAGATGCCTGAATATGAATACCTAGAGAATCCGCAAACCAATCTAGCGACCGAAATTATTTCATCGGATGGCAAGACCCTAGGGAAATTTTACCTTGATGATAACCGTACACCGGTGCCCTTCGATAGCCTTCCCGCTAATCTTGTAAATGCTCTGATTGCTACGGAGGATGCTCGATTTTACGAACACTCTGGCATTGATGCGTTCGGTGTAATGCGTGCAGTAGCCTATTTAGGCACTAAAGGGGGTGCAAGTACAATAACCCAACAGTTGGCGCGAGCACTTTTTGTAGGGGTGCGATCAAAGAATACCTTTGAAACCCTCAAGCAGAAATCAATGGAATGGGTACTGGCAACACGTCTTGAAAGGCAGTATACCAAGGAAGAGATTATAGCCATGTATCTCAACCAGTATGATTTTCTCTATAATGCCGATGGTATCCGTTCAGCCGCAAAAATCTATTTTGGTAAAGAACCTCAGGAATTAAAAACAGAAGAATCCGCAGTATTGGTCGGGATGCTTAAAAACTCGTCTTATTATAATCCTATCCGAAGAAAAGAACTGGTACTCAATCGCAGAAATACGGTATTGGGCCAAATGGCGAAATACGATTTAATTACCGAACAAGAGAAAGATTCGCTTCAAAAAACTAAAATGTCGATTCGGTTCAATCCCGAATCCCACAAAGAGGGATTGGCCACCTACTTTAGGATGTATCTTCAGCGCTTTATGAACGGGTGGATCGCTAAAAATCCGAAACCGGCCCTAGAAGGTCAACGTGATCGCTGGAATCTATTTCTTGATGGACTAAAAATTTATACAACCGTAGATTCGCGAATGCAGACGAATGCGGAGAACGCCGTACAAAAACACATGGCAAAGCTACAGGCAGAGTTTTTTCATCAAAATACGCCCGAAAGAAATGCTACCACCCCATTTTACGATCTTGAGACATCGGAAATCAATAGTATAATGGAAAGGGCAATGAAGAATTCGCCCCGATGGGCCAAGATGAAGGATGAGGGGAAATCAGAAAAAGTCATACGTGAATCGTTCTCCAAGAAAACAGAGATGACCGTCTTCGATTGGAAAAGTGATGGGCGTGAAAAGGACACCATCATGACCCCTATGGATTCCATTCGGTATTATAAAACCTTCTTACGGGCCGGTATGATGTCAATGGATCCTCAGACCGGGCACGTTAAGGCTTGGGTAGGCGGTACCGATTACCGACATTTTCAATATGACAATGTAAGCCAAGGATTGCATCAGGTAGGCTCAACGTTCAAACCTTTTGTATACGCTGCGGCCATCGATCAGCTACGATTGTCACCTTGCGATAAATTTCCGGATACGCAATACTGTATCGAAGCCGGAAAGCATGGGAATATGGAATCGTGGTGCCCGAAAAACTCTGACGGAAGGTACTCCGGCAGGGAGTATACACTTAAGTCGGCCCTTGCCAACTCCGTAAATACCGTAACTGCACAGCTTATCGATAGGGTCGGCCCAAGATCCGTTGTTTCCATTGTCCATAACCTGGGCTTTACGCGACCGATTCTCGAAGTGCCCTCTATAGCCTTGGGTACAGAGGTCTTTAACGTCTATGAAATGGTAGGCGCTTACGGTGCTTTCGCAAATCAAGGGGTTTATGTCAAACCGGTCATGGTTACGCGTATAGAGGATAAAAACGGTACAGTGCTTTACGAGTATGTACCGGAAACCAAGGATGTTTTAAGTAAAGAGGTGGCATATACCATGTTGAATTTGATGGAAGGGGTTACGGAAAGCGGTTCAGGTTCGCGCTTGCGCCACTCGTCCCAAACAGATAAATCGGAGTATAAGGAAATCATAACAGGATACCCTTACGGCTTTACCAACCCTATCGCCGGTAAAACAGGTACTACCCAAAACCAAAGTGATGGTTGGTTTATGGGCATGGTACCGAATTTGGTGACGGGTGTTTGGGTAGGTGGTGAAGACCGTGCCATTCACTTTGAGGATACTAAATACGGCCAAGGTGCATCAGTAGCCTTGCCGATTTGGGCATTGTATATGAAGTCGAACTACGAAGATAAGGACCTTGGTATTTCGGACAAAGAATTTGTCAAGCCCGAAGAAATGACCATTAACCTCGACTGTGACAAACAGGTCGATGAAGAGCCGAAGGAAACTGATGTCGAAGAAGATCTTGAGGATTTGAATTTCTAATTTTAAGTCGCATTCTTATTCCAGAAACTTAGGTGACAATCACAAAAACCTGAATCTATAGCCTACGCGCTTCCAGTTCAATCAATTTCAAAAGCCCTTTGCTTTATCTAAAAAAGCAAAGGGCTTTTCTCGTTTTAATATTGTATTTTAAACCCTTTAAAGGGGTAGCCTAAAACCCAAACAACATGCATAGTATATGATCAATAAGTCGGTAAGCAATGTGAAAACAGCCCTTAAGGGGGTTGAAAACAGTATGACCTTTATGCTTGGTGGATTCGGTCTTTGTGGCATCCCTGAAAATGCCATTGAAGAATTGGTGCGTTTAGGTGTATCGGATATTACCTGTATCTCAAACAATGCCGGAGTCGATGATTTCGGACTTGGCCTTTTACTTCAAAAACATCAGATAAAAAAAATGATTGCCTCATACGTGGGAGAGAACAAAGAATTCGAGCGCCAAATGTTGAGCGGTGAAATGGAGGTCGAACTTGTTCCACAGGGTACTTTGGCCCAAAGATGTCAGGCCGCTCAAGGCGGATTTCCGGCGTTTTACACTCCGGCCGGTTATGGAACTGAGGTGGCCGAGGGTAAGGAATCGCGGTCGTTCAATGGAAAAATGTATATTTTGGAGGAAGCCTTCAAAGCCGACTTCTCTTTTGTTAAAGCTTGGAAAGGTGATGAGGCTGGAAACTTAATTTTTAAGGGTACGGCGCGAAATTTTAATCCCTGTATGTGCGGTTCGGCCAATATTACAGTTGCGGAAGTAGAAGAACTTGTGCCTGCAGGTGAACTAGACCCTAACCAAATACATGTGCCCGGAATATTTGTACAGCGTATTTTTCAGGGGACAGCCTACGAGAAGCGGATTGAACAAAGAACTGTTCGCCAAAGAAACTAAGGAAATTCTACTATGAACTCGTACCCTTGCATGTAAAACTTTAGCGCGTGCGGTTTAGCTATAAATTAAAATTTTTCAACCCGGTATTTTCAAATTGACAGAATGCTAGATAAAAACGGAATTGCAAAAAGAATCGCAAAGGAAGTCAAAGACGGCTACTATGTAAACCTTGGCATTGGCATACCAACCTTGGTGGCAAACTTTGTACGAGATGACATAGATGTCGAATTTCAAAGTGAGAACGGTATTCTGGGCATGGGGCCTTTTCCGGTCGAAGGCGAAGAAGATGCCGACCTTATCAACGCCGGTAAGCAAACTATAACCGCATTACCCGGTGCATCCTTTTTTGATTCCGCTACTAGTTTTGCCATGATTCGTGGCCGTCATGTAGACCTTACTATTTTAGGCGCGATGGAAGTCGCAGAAAACGGTGATATTGCCAACTGGAAAATTCCAGGGAAAATGGTAAAAGGTATGGGTGGGGCGATGGATCTGGTAGCATCCGCAGAAAACATAATTGTTGCGATGATGCACACGAATCGAGCGGGCGAATCAAAGCTTTTGAAACGATGTACCCTACCGCTTACTGGCGTCGGATGCGTAACTAAGATTGTCACCAACCTTGCTGTATTAGAAGTTACCTCGAACGGGTTTCTACTTAAGGAAAGGGCACCTGGAGTTAGCGTGGAAGAGATTCAGAATGCAACGGAAGGTAAATTACACATTGAGAGCGACGTTCCTGAAATGGAACTTTAAATTACAAAATCAATACTCTTTTGTCTATAAAGCTAAGCGTTTGTATTTTTCACAACACTATAGCCTCAGTTCACAACAATAGTTTTAATTAATGAAAGTTCGAACGTAAGTTTACAGTGTTATTAATTGAAAGTCTAACCCCAAGTCAGACCTCGAACAAAACCTAAAGCTATGGAAGTCCAAATGAACCATCAACAAGAAGAGATTCAAGTGTACAAAAACGATTTTTTAAGCGGAATCGTAATGTTGACCAGAAAATTATTTATGCTATAAAAACCTACTTAAGCATTACCTACTTATCAACCCCCAATTTAAAAAAAGCGGCCTTCCCCAGGGCCGCTTTTTTTATGCCTATTTGTTGCGAAGGCATGCAGTCTTAAAATTTCATTTGACTTTTTCTATATTTAGGCCTTCACCAAGTCAATAAAACCATGAGATTAATCCTTCGCCAATGCAAATTGTCAGATTTAGAAATTCTTATCGATATTTCGAAAACTACCTTTATCAATGCTTTCGAAAAAGAGAACTCTCCTAAAGATTTTAAGGCGTATCTCGATTTTGCCTTTGAGCGTAAAAAGATATCGTCGGAACTTGAAAACCCCAACACCGCATTTTATTTTGTTTATGAAGATGTGAACTTAATCGGTTATTTAAAATTGAACGAAAAAGACGCGCAAACCGATATCAATTCAGAGCATGGAATCGAATTGGAACGCATTTATGTACTTCAGCAGTATCAAGGGCAACAAATTGGGCAATGGATGATGAATGAAGCTAAGAAATTGGCTTACTTTAAAAAGAAAAACTTTTTATGGCTGGGCGTTTGGGAAAATAACCTCAAGGCCATCCGGTTTTACGAAAAACACGGATTCTCGAAATTCGGAACCCACCCTTATTATATAGGTAAAGACAAACAGACCGACTGGTTAATGCGATTCAATCTGAAAGAATAGAATTAAAATTTAAGTGCTTTAGCTTGTGAAGCTTGACATACATATCCTTTTGGTTTTGAATATCCGTTTTGATATTTTTTTGACTTAAAACACTTTCTTGAAAATGCTTGCTTTACCCTTCACTATTGGAAAAATTAGTTAAAATTTCGGAGGCGAATTCCAAAGTTTCCCGTTTCTTGGCAAAGCAGAAGCGAAGCACTTTATCATCGCGATTGTTGACATTAAATGAAGATATAGGTATACATGCCAATTTATAATCGAGAATCAAACGTTCAGCGAGTTGTTCATCGGGTTCATCGGTAATCGCGGTATAGTCCAGCAATTGAAAATAACTACCCTGTGAAGGCTTGAATGTAAACCTAGACCCTTTTAAACCCTCCAAAAAGAAATCCCTTTTTTGCTGATAAAAAGCATTGAGTGAAAGACAATGTTTCTCATTTTTAAGATACTCGGCTAAGGCTCGCTGTACGGGATGATCGACACAGAATACGGCAAACTGATGAACCTGACGGAATTCGTGCATCAGTGCTGCGGGTGCGGCGCAGTACCCCATCTTCCACCCGGTTACATGAAAGGTTTTTCCGAATGAAGCACATACGAAACTTCGTGACGCAAGGTCATCGAAACGCGACGCACTTTGATGTTCTTTCCCATCGAAAACAATGTGTTCGTAGACCTCGTCGCTTATCAATATAATGTTGGTTGGCCTCAAAATTTCCTGTAATTGTAGCATATCATCTTCCGAAAATATTCTGCCGCTTGGGTTGTGGGGCGTATTGATAACAACCATTCGGGTCTTATTGGTGATTTTGCCCTTGAAAGCGTCCCAGTCCACTTTATACCCATTGGCAGCTAATTGCAACACAATGGGTATTCCACCATTGATTTTAATAGCCGGCTCATAACAATCATATGCCGGTTTTAAAATGATAACCTCATCACCAGGATGCACGAATGCCGTAATCGCGGTATAAATGGCTTGAGTGGCGCCTACGGTTATGGTGATTTCCTTTTCGGGATGGTACTTTCTGTGGTGGAGCTTTTCTATTTTCTGGGCAATCGTTTCCCGTAATCCGAAATATCCGGGCATTGCTGCGTACTGGTTGTGGCCCTCGAGCATTGCTTGATGTACCAAGTTGATTAACCGACTATCCGCTTCGAAGTTTGGGAAGCCCTGTGATAGGTCAACGGCATCGTGTTTTCGGGCCAGATCACCAACGGTAGTGAATATCGTGGTTTTAACATCCGGGAGTTTGGAGCTAAAATGTAATTTATTGGGAATCATGAAATAGTTTTTTACGAAACATTAAATTTACTGCTAATAAGCTTTAAAAGAATTTAACCATCAAATTATGAATACCCTTTAATAAAAGGTAATTTGATGCCGAAACTACTTTTCTAGTACATTCGCAGAGAACATTGCACTGGATGATCAGTTCCGTTCGCTTTTTCAAATTTGGTGGCGAATTATAATTTCTGCCCTCGTGTGAAGTCGGGTAAACTCCAATAGGTTCGATGGTTACCTTCACATATTCAAGCGGAAAAATAGGATGTAAAGTTTAAAATAGGGGCAAATCAGTTATATTATAATCAAAATTTAAATTTATACCGATGAAAAAAAATCGATTACCGCTATAATAAAGAACAGAGATTAACTAAGTATCATTATTTAAAATAAATTTAATCAATGAAAAATATCTTCTTGACCGTTATAGGTCTTTGCACGTTCGCCGTTCAGGCACAATCAAAAACTACAAAAGTAGCATCCCAAATAAAGGTGCTTATCGTAGACGGTCAGAATAATCATGAAGAATGGCCTAAACTAACCTTCATCCTAAAACAGGAAATGGAAGCGACCGGACTTTTTTCTGTTGATGTAGCTCGTTCGGCCTATACTTGGGAAGGGGATGATTTTTTGGAAGAATATGCTATCGATGGACTACCGAAAACCGAAGCTATGGAAGATCCAAAAGCGGATCCTAACTTTAGTCCAGATTTTTCGAAATACGATGTGGTCATCAATAATTTTGGATGGAACGCCGCCGCTTGGCCCGAAAAAACTCAAGACAATTTTGAGAAATATATGAAAAAAGGTGGAGGATTGGTTGTATTTCACGCCGCCGATAATTCCTTTCCGAAATGGAAGGCGTACAACCAAATGATTGGTCTAGGCGGATGGGGCGATCGTACCGAAAAAGATGGTCCATTTGTATATTACAACGACGCTGGAGAAATAATTCGCGATGATTCTCCCGGAAACGCTGGTTCCCACGGCCCACAAAGCGAATATCAAATTCAGGTTAGAGACAATCAACATCCCATTACCAAAGGTATGCCGACTACCTGGATGCATACGAAGGATGAACTATATAATAGTTTACGAGGCCCTGCGGAAAACATGGAGATTCTTGCAACGGCGTATTCCGAACCTGAAAATAAAGGTACAGGGCGACATGAACCAGCACTGATGACCCTGTCCTTCGGCAAGGGTCGGGTTTTTCATAATATCATGGGACATGCAGACTATTCGGTATTGGGAGTAGGCTTTTTGACCTCAATGCTTCGTGGTACGGAGTGGGCGGCTACCGGTAAAGTGACCCAAGATATACCCGATGACTTTCCTACAGCGGAAAATACAAGTTCACGTCAATTCGAAAAAAAATAAAAGTGTTTCTGTACTATAGTTTAAAGGATAAATTACAGAACATTCACTTGCACTATGCGGTCAAACTTTATTATTTAACCTCAACTAATTTTTAGATTAAATCATTTCGGGCGACTAGCTTTCATCATCGATTCTTAAAGTCATAAGGTTCTTATATTTTTTAAAATATGCTATCACGATAACATATGGAATTATCATTAAGTATTCCTGCCCTGCTTTTTCCCGCTATTTCGTTGACTATGTTGGCCTATAATGCCAGATATTTAGCCATTGCGGCATTGATTCGGCAATTGCATCAAAAATATCAGGAAACGAAATCTGACGCTATCGCACTTCAAGTTCAACAACTCCGCAAGCGACTGACCATTATCAAGAATATGCAGGCCACAGCAATTTTTAGTTTTCTGCTTGCAGTAATTACCATGTCGTTAATTTACTTTGAACTCCGCTTTTGGGCTAAACTCATCTTCGGCATAAGCCTGTTTGCCCTTATGGTATCTTTAGTGCTATCTCTAATTGAGGTACAATTATCTACTAAGTCTCTTTCTATACAATTACGGGATATGGAAAACTGATATTCGCCAGTCAAGTTTGTTTGTCATCCAAGCAGGACGAATGGGGAAGATTATTTTAAGATAAGACCGTACCTTTGGGAAAAATTTTAAATATGCAGCCTAAACACCCTAGCGAATCTCGAACAATGATGACCGATATGGTACTCCCAAGCGAAACCAACCCGATTAACAATCTGTTCGGGGGAGAACTTTTGGCCCGGATGGACCGTGCCGGAAGTATAGCTGCCCGCCGCCATAGCCGACGTATTACGGTCACTGCTTCGGTGAATCATGTCGCCTTTAACCAAGCTGTGCCTTTGGGCAGCGTGCTAACCGTCGACGCCAAGGTATCACGTGCTTTCAGGACTTCTATGGAAGTATATATCGATGTTTGGATGGAAGATCGTTTTAGTGGTGAACGTTCTAAGGCGAATGAAGCCATTTACACCTTTGTAGCCGTAGACGAGAATGGAAAACCAACTGAAGTTCCCCCATTGGCACCAGAGACCGATCAAGAAAAAGAACGTTATGACGGTGCTCTACGAAGAAAGCAATTAAGCTTGGTACTTGCTGGCAAAATGAAGGCTGACGAAGCTACTGAATTGAAGGCATTGTTTACGGCATCGGCGCCCCTGCCTCAAAAATAGATGCGCTTTTTGTATTGATATATCCTGATTGAAAATCGGAATAGTTCAATTGTTGTACTGGGCTATGATAAATACTATTTACCCCTATACAGAATAATGAAAGCAATTATTCCTTTAGCATGTCCTGCCCAAGCAATACGCTGGGTAAAACAATAGACCTTCACTTTTCGATACATATCTATCACCGGAAAAATCTGGTAAAGGATTCTCAAAACCTTCGCTTACATCCGCTCTGAAAAAAAACTATTGTCTTCATAATCGATTTGCCCGTCACTAAAAATCAGCGCTAGACCAAATACAACTGAAAGCTACATGCTAAACATATTGAACTAATACATACCGTAAATCTAATCGGAATTTAAAGTAACGAAAATTTATAGGTGTTTTTGAAAACTATTTTGAAATGCTCCTAACGGTAGGTTTATGACTGACCTATTAAATCATAACAGCTTTTGGTTCCATACTCTTGAAGTAACTGCGCAACTGTGACATAAAACGATATTTTCTGGCGCTCGGCGCTGTTTCGACCATAAGCGTTCGCACTCCAATATAAGCGCTCATCAGATAAACGGCCACACCCTCGCTATCGACATGTCTATCGATATAACCATTGAATTTTCCACGCTGAATAGCGGTCACGAGATTGACTTCCCAAATTTTAAGAATCTCGTTCAGATGCTTCATGATTTTCTCATTGCGACCATTAAACTCGCTAATAAAGTTGCTTAACACAAAACCGAAATCGAGTTCGTTATGAACGGCAGTTTCCAAAGCGTCTTCGAAACATTCCATAATCAAGTCAAGGGTATTTTCGTGCCCCTCTATAGGCTCGATTAGCATACTGTACATCTTACGAACCAAAAGATTTTCGATTATTTGAATAAGAAAATCTTCCTTTGACTCGAAATGATAGTAAAAAGCACCTTTAGAAAGTGACAGTTCCTTTAAAATATCATCTACACTGGTGTTGTAGTAGCCGTTTTTGTAAAATAATTCAAGTCCGGTTACTTGCATACGTTGCTTGGTGGCCATCCTTTTTATACTCTTATCCATGATATTAGTGATTTTGGGTTAAACAAACTAAGTGGTCTCATAGGTAAAACCTGTAGCTGTGTCTTTTATTAAAATGGCGGGATGGGCTGCCGATTTTTTCGCTGTATAGCATGTATTGGATAGAATGGCGTCATCACTTGGGCGAATACAAACCAAGTAGTTCTTCTTCAAAAGTTTTGATATTAATCAATTCTGCCCATTTCAATGTAGGACTCATTTCCATATAAAATTGAATGGTTCTTATTGAGATGCCACACTTCGTTTGACTGAACACTACCGAAAAATTACTAGGTTAAATTCACAAACACGAAGGTTTTATTAAAAGAAAAGGGAATCCATATTTAGTTGAGCCATCCATTTTTCGCAGCTCCCTTACTATAGAAATAGAGAAAAATCGAAATCGCGATTACGGCAAGTGGCATTATGAACAAGGTTAAGCCAATGACGTCGATAACCCCGTTCCGAATATACAATAGCCTTGCGCTACCAATACCGTCAACAGCGAGATGCCAAAAAGAACTACCGTACTTCTTTTACGAAGCAACATACCAATACAACCTATAAGGCCCGTGAAAACGACAATGGCGAAAATCACTATATACCACGTGGGTATGCCTCTATATATGTCGGCTTAGTTCAGCGGCAAACTTTCTACCGTCGCATCTAGATTGAAAGTAGTTAGGAAAAATTGGGTCACTCCCATAATATTCCATAGTAATGCTATAATACTGATGACCCAAAAGCTCTTGGACGCTTTTACATATAAATTCACAATATATTGGTTTATAAGGTTGTATGAATTTAATATATCAACTTTTTATCTTTTAAAGGCTATTGATAGTAGACTAGGTATTTTTTCAGAAAGAACGATTATCTTTAAACATTCAATGACCGTTACTGCCAGAGCACCAACATGTACCGCTCTTTTTAGTTACTATCTTCTAGTTGTTGGCTATATGCTTTCAGTCTAGAATGTCATTATACTTGAAATAAAAAATACCAACTAATTTTAAAAAAAATTATTAAATAGCCTCACCATGAAAGGAAACATAAGAACAGCTTTACCAGTAATCGCTTTGTGCGCTATGCTGCTTTTTAGTAGTTGCAACGATACTTCTACGGAAAAAACTATTGCAGGTCAATACGAATCCGTTGGTGATTCTGATGATCAAAAGATAACGTACCATATTACGCATATTAAAGAGAATGTTTATGGTATCAAAGTAGATGCCTCTTTCGATGGCACCGATAGCCAGACCGATTACTTAGAAGGGTCATTTAATCCAGAAGAGCGAATATTGACCACAAAGCGGTCAAACGTAGTACTCAACTATCAATTTTCTTCGGATTATAATTCGGTTGGCTTAATGGGAGATGAAAACGACATAAAATTAGAACGAATAGAATAAAGGTTAGCTAATTTTAAAGTTGTGTTTGCTGGTTTTAGTTGTAGGAAAAAGTAACTAAATTTTAAATTCACGCGTAAGATTACATCCTTCTTTGCTACCTTGCACTAAACTTAAGTTTTCGTTAGGTTTTACGACCAACCTATTTGAATGGGGCAAAGAAACACCGATACCGCAGTATTGATTTTTTCACTTTCCGCTAGACGGGAAGCGAAAAGAAAGAGATTGTTCGGTCGTGGCCGAGAAAACAGCACTAGCGAATTTTTCCAGCATCTTATCAGGCGCACAAAGAACCTTGCAGCGAAGAGCGGAGTAGCGGTTTTTTTTGTTGATGAAGGCCAACAAAGGGGCGATACCTTCGGTGAACGTTACGCCAACGCTTTTCAGGAAATTTTTGATAAAGGGTATAGCAAGGTTGTTTCCATCGGTAATGATACGCCCGATTTAACCGCTGATACTTTAAGGAAGGCCGTTGAAAAAATACAGCATAACGACATAGTCGTCGGACCATCAATCGATGGCGGAATTTATTTGCTTGGACTTAGTCGTTTTATGTTTAATACCGATGAGTTTTTAAAACTTCCTTGGTTGAAAGCTTCCCTTTATGATGCCCTAACGCAGCGCTCATATTGGCAGCAGGGCGATATATTTTCTTTAGGCCTATTGGCCGATATTGATGATAAGGCATCCCTTTTACACTATGTGCAAGTTTCATCCGAAGGTTTTTTGACGGAATTTATCCTAATGCACTTATTAACTACAAGACTTGATTTCTACCATCTTGTAGTCTCCAATTTTGAAACCAATATTTCTCCATTATCCTTTCGTGGCCCCCCTTCCTTTCCATCACGCTTTAAAAGCGAAAACAAGGCTGCCTAACCCATTAATTGGCAACCTTTCGAGGATTTCCTAAATTTTTACGGAGCATCCATCCAGAAAATCTGCATAATCAACAAGCAGGTAATTCAAATTCTATTATTCCCTTATATGAAAATAGCACTAATAGGGTTTTTACAACTCTATACGGTCATGGCATTCTGCCAGACTAACACCTATACCGCTACGGTAGTAGATGACAATAACCAGCCCATACCCTTTGCTGCCGTCAGCCAAACAGGTACAAACAATTATGCCACAACTGATGATACCGGGGTTTTTACGCTAACTACGGAAGCAGTCAATTTTAATTTGAGTATATCTTCTATAGGCTATACTACTTTAGAGGTCAACGTAACAAACGGCAACCTCCAACAGGTTATTCGCATGCAGAACGCTTCCGAGCAGTTAGATGAGATTGTCGTAACCGCCTTGGGTATCGAACGCGAGAGACAGTCATTGGTATCTGCCGTAACTACGGTAACCCCAGAACAATTGACCGAGGTTCCGATGACCAATTTGGTGAACAGCTTGGCTGGGCAAGTTGCCGGGGTTCAGATAACCAACGGGTCTTCAGGGGTCGGCTCATCTTCACGTATCGTTATTCGAGGTGAAAATTCTTTGAGCGGCAGTAACCAGCCTCTTTTTGTGGTTGATGGCGTGCCTATCAGCAACGAACAGATTACCAGTGACCTAGTGAACAACGGGGCGCTACAAGAAGTGGATTACGGTAACGGGGGCTCGGAAATCAGTACTGATGACATCGCATCGATATCTATTCTAAAAGGTGCAGGTTCCGCTGCACTTTATGGGGCCAGGGCAGCAAATGGCGTGGTGGTCATTACTACAAAACGGGGTCGAAGGCAAAAGGGACTTGGTGTGAGCATCAGCAGCTCTCTTACTGTAGAGTCGCTTTTGACACTTCCTGACTATCAAAACGAATATGGTCTTGGGTCAAACGGTCAGTATGCCTTTCAAAACGGAATCGGTGCGGGAACCAACGACGGTGGCATCAGCAGCTACGGCCCAAGATTAGATCAAGGGCAGCTCATAGCGCAATTCGATAGTCCGTCGACCGATATCAACGGCAATCCGGTACGGGGCGGAGATGTCATCGCAAGAATTCTGCCTGACGGCTCCTATACCGATATCACTCCTACCCCATGGATATCGCGGCCCGACAATGTGCGCAACTTTTTCGAGACAGGCATTACCAATCAGAACAATATTGCGATAACCTCAGCCGGTGAAAATGGAAGTAGCCGTATTTCGTACAGCGGCCTTCGCAACGATGGTATTGTACCGAATACCGACCTCAAGCGTGATGGACTCGCACTTAGTCTAGACCAAAATGTCGGTGAACATTTAAAGATAAAAGCTTTTGTCAACTACATCAATAGTCGAAGCGGCAATCGGCCAAATTTAGGCTATGGTTATGAAAATCCGCTTTACGGATTTAACTGGACGGGCAGGCAGACCGATGTTGCCGCCTTGAAAGACTATTGGCAAGCGGGACAGACCGGCGTGCAGCATTACGATATCAACTATCTCTGGCTGACGAACCCTTATCTCACCGTTTTTGAGAATACCAATAGCTTTAATAAGAACCGGGTATTGGGCAATGTATCCGCTACCTATGATTTTACCGATAAACTGAGTCTTAGTGTTCGTATCGGGATGGATACTTACGATGATAACCGTGAGTTTAGAAGAGCGGTAAGCACTAACAATAACCCGTTGGGTAGCTATAGGGAAGATGTCGTTCGGTTCAGGGAGACGAATGCGGACTTTCTTCTTTCACATACCGATACAATTTCTACCGACTGGAAATATACGGTCTCTGCAGGAGGCAATGTGCTCAACCAGGGCATCAATTACAAATTTGCGGAAGCTTCCCAACTTTCAATTCCGGGAGTCTACACCTTAGCAAACTCAAGAACCCCATTAAAGGGAAATAGCCAGGTATTCGACAAGCGAATCAACAGTATTTATGGTACAGGAAATTTAGGCTTTAAAAATTCGCTATACCTCGACTTGACTTTTCGTAACGATTGGAGCAGCACGTTGCCCAGCAATAGTAATTCTTTTGGATATTACTCTGCAGGCCTTAGCTATGTAGTAAGTAACATGTTCGAATTCCCGGATGCTATATCGTATTTAAACCTGCGTCTGAGCGCGGCTAGTGTGGGTAATGATACGGACCCATATCAAAATGCCCAGAGTTTTCTCTTTAACCAGAACTATGGTGCCGATGCCAGGGTAACCAACGAAACTGTCTTGAAGAACGCCAATTTAAAACCGGAACGCTTAGACGCATTGGAGGCAGGTCTTGAAGCATGGTTTTTAAAGGGTAGGATTCAATTGGATTTGGCAGCATATCAAAATACTAGTATCGACCAGATAATTTCTAGACCTATTTCGCAAACTAGTGGTTTTGCGAACTTCAATGTTAATGGCGGCGAGGTGCGCACAAGAGGGTTTGAAGCATCTTTGAGTGGGGCCGTGGTTCAGCTTGAAGATTTTAAATGGGAGTCATCCCTGAATTATTCAACCTACCGTAGCGTGGTGACCGAGCTCCCCGAAGGAGTCGATCAGTTTGTTACGGGTTCCGCCAATATTTTTTCCGGTGCCGGGGGCAATCAAGTATTGTACATAGCACGTAAAGATGGTAGGGTAGGCGACATGTACGGCACCGGCTTTATCGAGGTCGATGGCCAAGTACTTTATGGAGCGAACGGTCTGCCAACGCAAGACCCGAACTTAAGATTGCTTGGTAATTATAATCCGGATTTTACCTTAGGGTTCAATAATAAATTTTCGTACAAGGGACTTGATTTGACCATTTTATGGGATTGGCGCAAAGGCGGCACAATCGTTTCCAGAATTAAAGCATTGGGTAGTACTTCTGGTGTTTTAAAGGAAACTTTGGTTGGCCGTGAAGATGGTGTTATCGGTGAAGGTATAGTCAATGTCGGAACGTCGGAAAATCCGCAATACGCCCCTAATACCACGCCAGTCGCGGCCAGTTCGTTTTATAATAACTTTTATGACCGCGGTAATGAAGCTAGTGCTTTATATAGTGCATCGTACGTGAAGCTGCGACAAGTAGCTTTATATTATACCTTGCCCAGCAACTTGACAAATTCGATAGGGTTCGATACGATTAAACTAGGCGTTATAGGCAGCAACCTTTTGCTATTTACCGAAAATCCACATTTTGACCCCGAACTTAATGCGGTTCAGGAAAGAAGCGTCATTTATGGTGTCGATGATTTCTCGTACCCATCAACACGAAGTTTTGGGTTTAGTTTGAAAACGGAATTCTAAAAATCTTGAAGAGATTTGCTACCTGTGAATTAGCATTTAAAATTTCCACTTTTAGCCAATCGCTAATTAATAAAAAATATCGATGAGAACAAAATACATAATCACCCTCTTCACCGCGATGCTGTTCACGTTCAGCTGCACCGATGATTTCGAAAACATCAATGAAAACCCCAATTCACCACAAGATGTAGGTCCGCAGTTTCTTTTGGCCAACGTAATCTCGGTCGAGGCCGACCAAAATGCATTTTATCAGGGCTTTCGTTTGGCAAACTACCTTGCACAATTTGCGGCAAGTGTAGAATTTGAACGTATCGACCGTTACGAAATGGGAACCAATAGCGAATATTGGAACACTATATTTCGATTGTTGACCGATATTGAATCGATGAAAAATGCCGAAGGGTCAAATGAAGCGTATGCAGCAGTTGGCAATATTATGCAAAGCTATATGTTCTCGCAGCTTACGGATCTTTGGGGCGATGTGCCTTATACCGATGCCCTAAAAGCGCTTGACGGACAGTTTACACCAAAATATGACACCCAGGAAAGTATTTACACCGACCCCGAAACCGGAATTTTAGCAGTTTTGGAGAGATCGGCGACAACTTTAGGGAACACCAATACTTCTATACAAGGAGATGTCATGTTCAGTGGTGATTTAGACAAATGGGTTCGCTTCGCCAATTCTTTACGCTTGCGTTATCTGCTGCGTATCAGCAAAAGGCTGACCGACTTTTCAGGTTTACAAGCTTTGGCCGATTCTGGAAATCTTATGGAAAGCAATGAACAAAATGCGGTAGTGCCCTATTTGGGGGCGGCACCTAACCAATATCCATTGGTAAACTCATCTTTAGGTCTTTATTTGGAGCATCGAATGACCCGAACTGTAGATTCCGTTTTAAGTCTTTGGAACGACCCAAGGGTAACTGTATTATATAGGCCAACAGAAGTAAGTGTACAGGCCGGTATGCCGGAATATAAAGGTTTATTGAACGGTCAGGACAGGGAAACTATATCTGCCGCCAATATCAACTTGGATGATATATCGGCGTTCGGAAGTATTTTCAGGGAAGTTCCGGACGGTGTGGATGCCCAATTTATGCAATATTCCGAGGTACAGTTCGCTTTGGCGGAGGCTGCGGAACGTGGCTATATTACGGGGGATGTAGAAACCTATTATCAAAATGGTATCTCCGCCAGTTTTGCCTATTACGGCGTTGCGTTACCAGCCGATTATTTTACAAGGGAAGCTATAGCGCTTAACGGCACCGACAACCTTAATAAAATTCTGACCCAAAAATGGTTAAGTCTTATTTCCAATGGCCATGAAGCTTGGTTCAACATTCGCAGAACCGGAATTCCAAATTTAAAGCCAGGACCTGACAACCTAAATAACGATAGGTATCCTGTTCGGTATTTTTATCCGGAATCTGAACAGGCAACCAACAGCGCGAATTATGCTGAGGCCGCAGAGCGCATAGGAGGAGATGATATAAATAGCAAAGGATGGTGGGAAAAATAAAAGGTAGTCGACGGAATTGTTGACCATAGAATTATAATAGGAAATATCTTGACCCATGAAATTCTATTTACATATGTTTTCAAATTCTGGAAAATACAACTTAATACTTATTTGGAAGGAAACAATTCTAAATTGTATAATCTAGAGCTTTAGATTGAATTGGAAATAGCTGAGCTGATGTTTGAATTTATGCATATGCCATGAATTCAGATTTTGGTATAATGGATAATGCATGAGAGTTTAAGCTTGCGTATCACTTTTTTTAGGATTAAAATAAGGCTTGTATTAATCACCACATTATTTGGTCAACTTACTATCGTAGTAAAAAATTGTTATAGAATGTATGTATAAACTTATAAATATACCGATTGTAATTATAGCATGTGTTCTCTGCCTATCCTGCGGAGAAGAAAATACTAGCAACAACGAGGATTTAAAAAAAGCAGCTTGGAAAGAAATAACCGAAGCGGCAAATGGTACCACCGTCAATTTCATGATGTGGCAGGGTAGCCCGGCCATTAACGCTTATATCAATAATTATGTAACACCGACCGTTAAAGAAAAATACAACATCGACTTACAGATTAGCGGTGGTCAAGGCCCTGAAATCGTACAATTAGTCATGGGCGAAAAACAAGCCAATATCAAAAGCGGACAAGTAGATATGGTATGGATTAACGGCGAAACTTTTTTTCAGCTGCGGAAGGTAAATGGTCTATGGGGGCCGTTTGTAAAACAACTGCCAAATGCAGTGTATATTAATATGAACGACTCATTTATAAATACTGATTTTCAACAACCCGTTAAAGGCATGGAAGCGCCGTGGAGCCTTAATCAGTTCGCTATCGTATACGATTCAATCAAAATTGAAAATCCGCCAAAAAACATACCGGAACTATCAAACTATCTCGAACAGCATCGTGGAACCTTTACCATTTCCAACGATTTTACGGGCATGACTTTTCTCAAGAGTTTACTGGCCGAACTTGGCGGTAGCCCAAACAGTCTAGATGGACCTTTCGACGAAGCTACATATCAAACACTTTCCCAAAAATTATGGGACTATATAAACGCCCATAAGAAGTATTTTTGGAAAGAAGGTCAAACATTTCCGAAAGAACAATCCAAAATGGGACAGTTATATGCCAATGGGGAACTTTTACTTATTTACGGTTTCAGTGAAGGCGGTATTGAAGAAAAAGTACTGAGCGGTCTTTATCCTAAATCTACTCGGGGTTATGCTTGGGAGAATGGTACCATTAAAAACTCGAACTATCTTGGAGTGCTTCACAATGCACCACAGAAGGCAGGCGCCATGCAGGTTATCAATTTTTTACTGTCTCCTGAGGCCCAACTCAAAAAAGCCGATGTCAATGGCATGAACTCCAATACCGTATTAGACATTAATAGCTTGCCTTCGGAGTGGCAGGAAAAATTTAAAAAAGTCGCCAAACGCAAGTATGGCCCTGAAATGAGTGCCTTGGAAAAAAATGCTATTGCCGAACCTGCACCTGAGTATATGATTCGCCTTTATGACGATTTTAGAAAGTACGTAATTGAAAAATAGAACGAATAATTTTATAATTTCCCTCTTTATCGCAATCGGGGTAATTCCTTTTGCTGCGGCGTTTGTATATGCCTTACTTTATAGTTTCGGAATCATCGGCATTGCCAACGATGGTTTTACAACGGCATTTTGGTCAGCCGTTTGGTCTTCTGGAACGTTTTTTCAGTCCTTTTTATACAGTTTTTCGATAGCTTTAGTGTCCATAACACTTTCTGTAGGTGGCGCACTTTGGGCGACCCTTAAATTCCGAAAGCAGCTGGAGCAAAAATTTCTGTCGTTTATACTCTATCTACCATTAGCGGTACCGGGTATTGTTACCGGGTTTTTTACGTTTCAACTTTTCTCAAAAAGCGGATTTTTTTCCCGTATCGGCTACCAAATGGGATGGATATCACAGCCTTCACAGTTTCCTGACTTGGTCAACGACGTTTTTGCCTTCGGTATAGTGCTATCTTTTGTAACGATGATTATGCCTTTTTTTCTTTTACTTTTCTTGAATGTTTATAAAAATGAACGCGTTGAAGAGCTTTCTGTTCTGGCTCAGGCATTAGGTGCAAACGCAAAACAGGTTACACAGCGCATTTTTTTACCCATTTTGATTAAAAAAACCTGGGTGATAATTGTCCTATATTTCATTTTCTTGCTGGGTGCTTACGAGGTACCTTTGATTTTAGGGCAAGAATCACCCCAAATGTTGTCTGTATTGATTATCCAAGAGATAAAACAATATGATTTGGATAGAATTTCCGAGGGCTATGTTATTGCCGTAATGTATACGCTAATTGTTTCGGTAGCGGCCATACTACTATTCCTTCCTAGAAGAAAGCCTGCATATGAAACTTAGCTGGAAACCTTTTGTACTGAGTCTTGCGGTGCTACTAATCTTATTTCCCTTTGCGTACCTCGTGCTGCTCTCTTTAGCTTCGGATTGGCGTTTTCCCGACCTATTCCCATCCTATATAGGGCTGAAGAACTGGTCTAAAATTTTAAGTTCGGAGACCGGTTTGCTAACTAGTTTTGCATCCTCCCTTTTGATATCACTTTCTGTGGCCATTGTCTCAACCGTTTCGGGATTTCTGATCAGTCGAGCTGTATTTTACCATCCAAAGAAAAACACTTTGACCCTATTAGCCTATTTTCCCTACATTTTAGCTCCGGTTGTCTTTGCCGCGTGTCTTAGTTTCTTCTTTCTCAAAATGGGCCTTTTTGGAAATGTTATGGGTGTAATTATAGCCCAGTTTATCATCGCTTTTCCGTACGCGCTCTTATTTTTCAGTAGTTTTTGGAATAAAAAGGTGAAGAGCTATGAAGATCTCGTCGCAACCTTGGGCGGAAACCGATGGCAGACCTATATAAAAGTGTTGTTCCCCTTGGCTAAAGGATTGCTACTGATTTGCTTTTTTCAAACCTTTTTAATTTCATGGTTCGAATACGGACTCACTTCCATCATCGGTATAGGAAAGGTACAAACACTGACCATCAAAGTTTTTCTTTTTATTAAAGAAGCAAATTATTATTATGGGGCACTGAGTTGCTGCTTGCTGATTTTTCCGCCCATAGTTTTGTTGTATTTTAACAAGCGTTACGTTTTTAAAAAGTTAGCGTGATACTATACATTCGTTGAGGAATGTCAATAATTAACAAAATATCAAATGCGTACCATTAATTTATGAAATAGAGAGGGTCGATCTGGTGCCGTTATTGCATTCTAATTAAATATCTAGCGACATAGCCTCATACAATTTCAAATAAAAGATTCTTCGCATTAATTTCTCGGAAAATAGGAAAAAGGAGATAACAGAATGTTTCTAGAAATACAGAACATAGTAAAAAATTTCGGTCAAGAGCAAGTTGTCAAAAACCTGAGCTTTTCTTTGGATGCAAAAAAAACGCTAAGTATTTTAGGAAAGTCAGGCTGTGGAAAGACGACAATGCTAAAGACGATTGGGGGATTATTATCGCCCGATTCAGGAAGTATCCGTCTTAATGGAGAGGACATTACCCATAAAAAGCCCGAAAAGCGGAATATCGTGTATCTATATCAGGAAGATTTATTATTCCCCCACCTTAATGCCTTCGAAAATATTGCATTCGGACTACGACTAAAAAATATTCCAAAGAGTATAATCACTGATCGGGTCAATCATATGTTGAAAAGCCTAGAACTAGAAAATCAGTCCCAGAAAATGCCGAACCAACTTTCAGGTGGCCAACGGCAAAGGGTTTCTTTTGGGAGAGCAATCATTACTAATCCTTCTTTACTGCTACTCGATGAGCCCTTCGGAAGTCTCGACGCTGGAACCCGGCATCGTATGCAGGGCCTATTCAAAAATCTTTCAAAGGAGTTCGAGATTTCATCCCTCTTTGTGACGCACGATTTAAAGGAAGCTGTGCTCATGGGAGACGAAATCGGTTTCATGCAAGCAGGTAACCTAAAAGTCTATACCGATAAAAATGAGTTTATTGCCGACCCCGAGACAGGCGTCGAAGAAGAAATTAAATTTTGGGGTGCATTGGCGGGACTAGAAAAGAATGTAGATTTAAAAAAACACTAACATGGAAATAAAAAAAGTTTGGATCGATACTGATCTCTCAGTCGGCATGAAACGCCATGAAAGGGAAGGGTATTGCGATGTCGACGACGGCTTTGCCGTTTTGCAGTTGATAAAGGCAAAAAATATCGAAATCTGCGGTATCAGCGCCGTCTTTGGAAATACGGGCATCGAAAATGCCTTAATGCTGAGTAAGTTCATGAGCAAGGCATTTGCCAAAAATCAAATTCCGGTTTTTAAAGGTGCCAAAGAAGGTATCGATTTACGCGATGTTCAGACCAATGCCGGTGTGGAAGCCCTCGCGGCAGCTTTGAAAAAACGACCCATGGTTATTATGGCTATCGGCCCTGCTACCAATATCGGGTTGTTACTGCTTAAATACCCAGAGTTGAAAGAAAATATAATTGAAGTAGTATTAGTTGCCGGAAGACGGAAAGCGACCGATTATTTCAGAATTGGGAATAAAGGTAATCATGCCCGAGACCTTAACTTCGATTTAGATAATGATGCCTTTCGCACAATGTTCGAACTTGGTGTGTCGGTTACCCTCTGCCCTTTTGAGATTTCAAACAAAGTTTGGATACAACAGGCGGATCTCGATAAACTTGCGTATAGTGGTGATGCAGGAAATGAATGGTTGGCCGAGGCTTCCCAAGCCTGGTTACAACAATGGCTCGACCAGGGTGCAATTGGATTCAATCCGTTTGATGTTTTAGCGAGCCACTACATAATTGCACCTGAAGATATTATATCTGAAGAACTGAATGCCCGATTGGAAATTCATCCTGACGACACAATTAAGGCTAACGAACAAAATATTTTCAAACAATATCTGTTATGTGATAAAGGCCCGGGATTCTCGGTAAAGTATTGCTACGATGTCGTGGCTGATTATCATAATCATCTTTTGAAGAGCTTATTGGCGTAAAGCTCATCAAAACAACAGTTGAGTTGTTGATTTTTTAAACAAAGCCGAATAGCTCTAAACACATTTTCACCATCCGTATTTAATCTGAGTACCCTATGGTATAAAAAATATCTAGTCCAAAGTTACCATATGAATTGTAAAATATTTCTAGCAATTTTCTTTCTCCTTGTATCAACGATCGGTTATTCCCAAATTGATACCGTACATATCAAACCCAAGCGGACCTTACTATATAAAAGCATTTTACCCGCAGGATTGATTGCCTCTGGCATCTTGCTTTCGGACAGCAAGTTTGAAAAATCCTTGAATCGTGAAACCCGTAATCGCGTGGGTAATAGTTTTAATTATGGTATCGACGAATATACGCGGTTTGCGCCAACAGCTTTAATGTATATCGGCGATCTTGCAGGGGTAGAGGCTAAAAACCACTGGTTTGACCAAACCAAAAACATGACCCTGTCTATTATAATTACCGATATCATTACCAACACGATGAAACGGCACATTTACAAAGTCAGACCCGATGGCAGCAATGCTAAATCATTCCCATCAGGTCATTCTTCGCTAACCTTTACATCTGCTGCTGTGCTATATGAAGAATTCAGCGACACCAGCCCCTTATTGGCCTACAGCGGCTATGGATTTGCTGCGGTTACCGGATCATTCAGGATGCTGAACAACAGACACTACCTCTCAGATGTGCTTGCCGGTGCGGGCATAGGTATTTTAGTAGCTAAATTGGTGTACCATTTCGATTATCTTTTTAAATGGAACCCCTTTTTGAAATCTAAGGATATGACATTGATTCCTAGGTACGAACACGGAACGGCAGGTATCTACTTTTCAAAAACATTTTAACGCTTTCCCATACATTATCAGCAAGCCTTTCGTCTGAACCTTGTCACTGAACTAATTACACAAATATTCTATATTCCAGTTTCCCTAAAATTGAAATGCAGTGGCCGTTGAATCTTTTCTACCCTAAAGTTTCGATAAAAGAACTAGCACATCGTAATTGCGTACTTTTGAAACGTATCATTATTCAAATTTCAACTCGCTTCAATCAACATGAACGATTTAAAATCAAAATCTATCGGACTGGTACTTTCTGGAGGAGGCGTACGTGGTATGGCCCACATCGGGTTGATTCAAGCTTTGGAGGAACATGGCATTTCAGCACAGACCGTTAGCGGAAGTAGTATCGGCGCCCTCGTGGGGGGATTGTATGCCAATGGTAATTCTGTCGAAGATATGCTTTCGCTTTTTACGGAAACCCCTTTATTCCGCTATAATTTTTTAACCATAGTCAAGCCAGGTTTTATCAATACCGACCGGTATTTTGATGTGTTTAAGGCATATTTTCCTGAGAATTCATTTGAAGCTTTAGAGCGAAGGCTCACCGTGGTAGCTACGAATTTACAAAAGGGGGAACTCCGCTATTTTTCGGAAGGCGAGTTGATTCCGCCTTTATTGGCATCGGCCGCCTTGCCCCCTGTTTTTAGCCCTGTTGAACTAGAGGGAGAGCTCTTTGCCGATGGCGGCATCATGAATAACTTTCCCCTAGAACCCATACAGGATAAAGTGGATTTTATAATCGGTAGTAACGTTTCAAAAGTCGGAAAACTATATAAAAACGCTTTGAAAAACTCATGGCAAATTACCGGTAGGGTAACCAGTTTAATGATTTATGCCATAAACCGGAGTAAATTAGAATCTTGCGATTTGCTATTGGAATTTCCTGCTCTTGAAAAGATAGGAGTCTTGGATCGAAAAGGAATTGAAAAAGCCTATCTAATAGGATATGAATATACAAGTCGAGTTTTGGACAAAATGGGGATGAAAGAAAATTAGTCTACCTTAAAATAAAACTTCGTTGTTCAACCATTTCCGTATGAGTTTCTCATTATGTGAGATATCCACCAAGTGAAATTTAGTAAAGTTTTTGAATACCCGTGCCGTAGCCAAGGGTTCAATGCATACAGATATCGGAGATAAATAATTAGAGTGCACTAAGTACAACGTGTTATTTTGCTTCATTAAAAAACCAACATGACCGGTATCGAATCCGATGAAGTAAATACCTTCTTGTACAAACTTGTTGATGGCTACAAGTGCCTGGTTTGAATCATTATCTGAAATAGTTTTTATTTCCGTACCGCAGCTAATTGCTTTAGCCTCATCGATGGGAGACTTTTGTGCTAATGTAAAGCGGTTTAATTTTAGACCCATATCTTTCAGCGTAGTAGAGACAAAGTAACCACAAGCAATTTTTCCTTTTCTTGGCGTCGAAGTATGTCCCCCAAAACTCCAGGGAGTACCGTACCAATACGGAATAAGTTGGTGCATCAATTGGTCACTGAAGGTGCGCTTTACACTATCGATATCGATTCGGTTATCGTTAAGGTCATTGCGCAGTCGTCCTCTTAATAAGTCGATTTGTTTTTTGGTTACCGTATAAGATAAAGTGTCGGATTGATTATCGACCTTATTTTTTTTTATCTGGCTCTCCGATGTCTTCCGTAAATAAGTAATGGAAGATTCCGTGCTATCATCGCGCTCTTGTGATTTTGAATCGACTTGTTCCAGAGCTGTATTCTGTAAACCACTCCATAAAAGTAAAAAGCTTAAAAAAAGCATGACCGATAGTTTAAGTAATCGCATTATTCATAAGTTATAAATTTAAAGTTAAGACCAAAAGTATCTTAATACCAAAGCGACGTATTGAACTAACGAAAAAAGAGCTTTCAAATTGGATGCCATCCGAAAAAATTCAAAGCCAACTAAAGGAGTCTAAACCTTAAGATTAACTCCCCACCATATCTCATAATCTCTAGGAACCAGTGCCCGATAGCTTTGGTAGCCTTGATCGGCTATTCTCATCCCTTCAATTACTCCTTTTCTATTTCGTTCATACCTCAAAAAGATGAAAGAATGTCCGTAAGGATCGAAATCCAATACTTCGACCCCTCTGCGCACTTTTTCATAGTCTTCTTTTAATCTCCATACCTGTACAAGCGCACCAGGTCGAAGTCGTCCGTTCCATATGCCTTCTGTATCTATTATTTCGCCAAGGCCCCCGATTGCGAGAGCACCTGCATTTCCCTTAGCCCTATATCTACGGGGTAGGTTACGCCATTCAGGCTCATTTTTTGTGGCCGTAATATATAAGTTATCAAATACCTGATTCGGAGTCAGTTGTTTGGTAGCGATAGTATTGGGCAAGTCTTCGTAAAAAGGATTGCCATAGACCTCTTCATAGGCTTTTCTAAATCGATCCTTACTAACGACAAGACAGTGTCCGCCGGGAGTTTTGTTGCTACTCCCATAATAATTTTCAACAATTTTTTGGGCAACTGGGTATTCGGGTTGTAGGTATAGGGTTTTTCTGGGCAAGGCAAAGTTGGAGGCGTCCGTCGGTATTGATTTAATAGGTGCCAAAACTAAATTAAGTATTACTTTTTTTAACGCCGCTGAATCCTTCTTGACCTGATAGCATTTCGAATAGTCATAATTAGCCAAATTAGCTTCCTCACTGTCTCTCGGAAAATCAACTCCATAAAATAATAAGGGGCAAATCAAAAAATAGATTAGCCAAAGGCCAGTTCTCATAGTTAATTTTAATAGCATTTTAGGAAATCATAATTGTAATAAATAGAATATTTAAATCGCCCCAACTGTTACAATCTTTGTGCCGTATCCTATCAGTGAACTTTTAGAAAAAAACCCTATAGGTTTTACAACGTACCGACAACGAACTGTCTAGAGCTGAACAAATTTAAATCACATTATGAAATACATGTAAAAAGAAAGAAATGAAGTTTAGCTCCAGGACGCTTTTTTCAATTCCATAGAAAACCTTCAATCGTTTACACCAAATGAGGCAATTATAACCAGACCTTCAATAAATAGGTTTAAATCTGAGCCAACTACTACTTGCGAGTTTAATTATAAAAGTAAGAAGACATTGTCCTTTGAAATTCGATAACCCAACCAAAATTTAAAAAACACTTATAATAAATCAAAAAGGCATGTTTAATATTAAGATGTGAGATTTTATAACGCCATTTGTAACTTGAACTTATCAAACATCATCATAATCTACTTTAAGGGTCGGCGTAAGTGGATGCGCCTGACAGGTAAGAATAAATCCTTCTTCAATTTCACCGTCGGTTAAAATCTGATTTTTCGCCATTTCGGCTTTTCCTTCCGTGACACGGGCGATACAGGTACTACATACACCCCCTTGACAAGAATAGGGCGCATCAATGTTTTGCTTGAGCACCGCGTCTAAAACGACCTCTTTTCTATCCATAGAAAAATTAAACACCTCATCATCTACAGTAACTGTCACTTGAGTTTGCCCTTCCGCGGTTACGGGGCGTTCGTCTAAAATCTCCGTACTTGTAAAAAGCTCGAAATGGATCTTATCCTTTGGAACGTCATTATCTTTCAACGTATCTGAAACCAAATCAATCATCGCCTCAGGACCACATAGGTAGTAGGCATCAAAGTCGATATCTTTATGTTTATTCTTTACGGCATAGTTCACCATAGCGGTGTCGACGCGACCGAAACGCGAATCATCTTCTTGGGTCTGGCTGGTTACAAAATGTACAAAGAACCTGTCGGAATGGTCGAGCTCCAGTTTTACCAAATCGGTATAGAACATCGTCTCCTTTGCTGACTTGTTACCATAAACAAGAACGAATTTACTTTTAGGATGGCTTTTCAACACGGCCTTGGCAATACTCATAATGGGAGTGATTCCGCTTCCCGCAGCAAAGGCTGCAATGTTCTTAGGTTTTCCAGTAGATTGAAAAGTAAACCGGCCCTCAGGAGGCATAACTTCCAAAGTGTCGCCTGCCGCTAAATGCGTGTGTGCAAAATCGGAAAATCCGCCTTTATCCACCTTTTTTACCCCAATGGTAAAACAATCACTTTTCGGAGAGGAGCAAATGGAGTAGGCTCTACGCAGTTCCTTACCTTTAATTTCGGTTTTAATCGTGATATACTGGCCGGGAACGAAGTCATAGGTTTGAATCAGTTCTTTGGGAATATTAAACGTAATCGCCACAGAACTTGGCGTTAATGTTTTGATGTGTTTTACAGTAAGGGGATGAAAATCTGCCATATTATTTATAGTCATGAAGTGAAAAGGCAATACTGCGGCTAGCAACTATTTACCGTGCATTTAAGGATTGCAAAAATAAGGATTGGAAAATCGAATTAAAACGGAAAAAGTAAAAAACATAACTTGCGCTTGTAACTATTATTAGTATTATACTACATATCCACCAAACAAAGCTTTAGATAACATGCTCAAACACTTTCTCAAACTCCAATGGAAGTCTTTCATTAGGGCGGCCTCTTTCAAGACCAACTTGATTTTTAAGATTTTCATGGGGTTTATGGCCCTGTATTTTATTGTGATGTTTTTGGCAATGGGGGTCGGGACGTTCTTTATCATTCAAGACCGTCAATGGGGTGACCCGCTTCGGGTCGTGAACCAATTTATGATTTACTATTTGGCGGCCGACCTGGCGTTCCGCTATGCGGTTCAGAAAATGCCTATTACCAATATCAAACCTCTGCTCTATTTACCCTTCAAAAAAGCCCAAGTTGTACGATATTCCCTAGGTAAGACCGTGGTTTCCTTTTTTAATTTGGCCCACGCCTTTTTCTTCATACCGTTTTCCATAGTTCTTTTACTGGAAGGCTATTCCCCTATTGGTGTCATCGGCTGGCATCTGGGTATAATGGCGCTTTTTTATTGCAACAACTTTCTGAATATTCTTCTAAACAATACTGATAGCGTTCTCATTCCCTTAGCCATAATCTTTGCCGGTTTGGGAATCTCTCAATACTACGGGTTTTTTGATATCACCTTATATACTACCCCTATCTTTGATGCCTTTTATGATTTGCCTTGGATGGCTATTATTCCATGGGTACTTCTCGTAAGTTTATATGCCGCGGCATTCAGTTATTTCAAAAAATATATGTTTTTGGATGCCGGCCTTGCCCAAAAACATGCTATCGCGAAGACCGAAGATTACACTTGGTTAGACCGTTTTGGAAATCTCGGTATCTTCCTAAAAAACGACATCAAGCTTATAAGGCGAAACAAACGCTCAAAAACGACCGTATTGACCAGTATTTTCTTTCTTTTTTATGGACTTTTATTTTTTACTGGAGCCGTTGAATCCTATGACGGTCCGGTTTGGAAAATTTTCGCGGGAATTTTTATTTCCGGAGGTTTCCTTTTTACGTTCGGTCAGTTCGTGCCCAGTTGGGATAGTTCGTATTATCCGCTAATGATGAGCCAGAATATTAAGTATAAGGATTATTTGAATTCTAAATGGTACTTGATAATTATAGCTACCTTGATTAGCACAATACTGGCATCACCTTATTTGTACTTCGGATGGGATGCCTATCTAGCGGTCTTGGTTGGCGCAGTATACAATATGGGCGTAAACTCGTATTTAGTACTTTGGGGCGGAGCTTACATCAAAACACCAATTGACCTTACATCCAACAAAAAAGCCTTCGGAGACAAACAGTCTTTCAACCTAAAGACAATGCTAATGACCATACCGAAATTGCTTTTGCCATTGGCTATTTATAGCTTGGGACATTATCTAATAAATCCGACCGCGGGATATATTTTAGTGGCCTTGACAGGGGTTGCGGGTTTCGCCTTTAAGAACATTGTATTTAAACAAATAGAAAAAGTCTATAAAAAAGAGAAGTACAAGACGTTATTAGCGTATAAGCAGACCTCTTAATATTCGATAAATGGGGTCTCTTTTACGTGAGATTACTAAATGAGCGACATATGATTACGACACAAAACCTTACCAAAAAATACGGTGATCAAACCGTTCTACGTATAGAAAGTCTAGAAATACCCAAAGGTCAAAGTTTTGGATTGGTAGGTAATAATGGTGCAGGAAAAACTACTTTTTTTAGCCTTTTGCTAGACCTCATCCAGCCTACAACTGGTCATATCATCAACAATGAGGTTCAGGTAAATCAAAGTGAGGCGTGGAAACCCTTTACATCAGCCTTTATCGATGAGACCTTTCTAATCGGATATCTGACACCGGAGGAATACTTTTACTTTATAGGCGAATTGCGCGGGCAAAACAAGGCCGACGTCAATACCCTACTGTCCAATTTTCAGGATTTCTTCCACGATGAAATTTTGGGACAAAAAAAATATCTGCGTGACTTATCTAAAGGCAACCAGAAGAAAGCAGGAATTGTAGCCTCTTTTATCGGTAATCCTGAAGTGGTAATTCTTGACGAGCCTTTTGCCAATCTTGACCCTACCACTCAAATACGTTTAAAAGATATTATTAGAGATTTGGCTGCTAAGCAAGGGGTTACCATTTTGGTGTCGAGCCACGATTTAATTCATGTCACAGAGGTATGCGAACGTATCGTAGTTTTGAACAAAGGCGAAATCGTCAAGGATATCGAAACTTCGGCGGAGACCCTCAAACAGTTAGAGCTATTCTTTAGTGGAAATGAGCCGCCCGTAGTTAACGATGATGCGGAATTAGGGGAAGGTTTACCCTCATAGTCTAGGTTTCCGCGAAAATTTTTAAAATTTCAGAACCGACTGCCTGGTCTGTTTAGGCCTATAGCAATTATAACAGCTTCAAAATTTAGTACGATGAAAAGTTGATAATCGTCCATCAATTTCTTAAAATCAGCATGAGTTGGTCGCGGAAAAGTAATTACAGACTATGCGGTCGGTTGCAATTGATTCTTGAAAGCCTTGGCTACCCATTCACTTGTTATTGGAGGATGGTTTAATTGAGCATTGCTATATGCTCTATTCTTGTTTTCTTCGGTTACTAGCCTTCATTGTTAGCGACCCTATCCTACAAACTTTTCTCGACGAACAACATAATAATACGGCAGTTTTGCAGTTTAGGTAGATAGGTACTTTAACAATCTTGAAACATCCATATACATACATCCTTTTTATCCTATTGACAAGCATCGTTTTCAACGCCTGCTCTACCAAGAAAGATAAATTTATCAACCGCAACTGGCATGCGCTGAATACCAAGTACAATACCTTGTACAATGGTAACATCGCTTTTGAGGAAGGGCGTGAAGAACTAAACAACAATTACAGGGATGATTATTGGGAAATACTTCCCGTTGAACGCCTTGAGGTGACCGAAGACATCAAGCTTGATTCGGAAGACAATAACCCGAACTTTATAATTGCCGAAGAAAAAGCGAGCAAAGCCATACAGAAACATAGTATGGACATTAAGGACGAGGAGCGGAATCCGCAAACGGACGAAGCTTTTCTACTGTTGGGCAAAGCGCGTTACTTTGACCAACGGTACATTCCCGCTTTAGAAGCCTTCAATTACATCATCAATAAATACAACTATAGCGATAAGCTAGGCGAAGCGAATATTTGGCGCGAGAAAGTAAATATTCGATTAGAGAACGAAGACCTCGCTATCAAAAACCTTAAACGTGTTTTCAAATACGAAAACCTGAACGATCAAGAATATGCCGATGCACGGGCTATGTTGGCACAAGCCTATATCAACTTAGACTCGCTGGGAAAGGCGGTGCAACAGTTGAAAATCGCATCCTATCATACCAAAAAGAATCCGGAGAAAGGCAGGTATTATTTTATTATCGGACAGCTTTATAATCGTCTGAACCAGAAAGACAGTGCCAATTATGCCTTTAATAAGATTGTAGAACTGAACCGTAAATCTCCGCGGGTTTATATGATCAATGCGGAAATCGAAAAGATTAGGAATACCGAAATCACAAATGAGAATCAAGCAGAAATGCTCGAATTTCTAACCAAGATGGAAGAAAATCGTGAGAACAGACCGTTCTTGGATAAAATTTACCGACAAATTGCCGAATATCATCTCGAGCAGAAAAATGACAGTGTCGCCCTTGCCTATTTCAACAAGTCGTTGCGCGCTACTGAACTAGAGCCCAAACTGAATGCGCTCAACTATGAGAATCTAGCGGTCTATAATTTCGACAAAAACGATTATAAAACCTCCGGAGCCTATTACGACAGTGTATTGACAAATCTTGAGGAGAACACCAAGAAATTCCGTTCGACTAAAAAGAAATTGGATAATTTGGAGGATGTCGTCAAGTATGAGGACATCGCCCAAAATGCCGATAGTGTAATCACCCTATATAATCTTCCGGTCGACGACCAAATCGCTTATTTCGAGAAGTATGTCGCAAAATTACAGGCTGAAAAACTCGCCGCTGCCAAAAAGGAAGAAAACCGTATTACCGCCGGGTTCGCACAATTTGCAGAAAGTAAGGGTGGTAAAGAAAATAAAGGAAAGTTCTACTTCTACAACCTGACCAGTTTAGGATACGGAAAGAACGATTTCGTTCAAAAATGGGGTAAGCGACAATTGGAAGACGATTGGCGTTGGAGCAAGAAAGGTAGGGCATTGACTTCTGAAGCCACCGGTGAATTGGTCGCCGCCAACGACAGCCTAAATGGCGAACCCACCGGGGAAGAGCGATTGACAGTAGATTTTTATATGGATAGGGTCCCCACGGAGGAAGCGTTTATCGATAGTTTAAAGACCGAGCGCAATTTCGCCAATTACCAATTGGGACTCATTTATAAAGAAAAGTTCAAGGAAAATAGCTTAGCCGCCAAAAAATTAGAAGATGTTCTGGCATCCAATCCGGAAGAGCGTTTGGTTCTTCCTTCTAAGTATAATCTATATAAAATTTATGAGGAAGAGGGTAGTCCGTTAATGGCGCAAATGAAAGCGAACATTCTCGAAAACCACGCCGATTCCCGCTATGCGGAATTATTGCTTAATCCAAGGGCGGTTTTAGAAGACGATTCAGATAGTCCGGAAGCACGTTATGCCGCATTGTATCGATTGTATCAACAACAAGAGTATTTGCTAACGATAACGGGTGCAGAAGAAAATATCGACAAATATACAGGCGACCCTATAGTGCCAAAATTTGAAATGTTGAAAGCCAATGCTATAGGAAGATTGAACGGTTACGAGCCCTTCAAAGAGCAACTTGATTATGTCGCATTGACTTATCCCAATAATCCGGAAGGTAAAAAAGCGGAACAGATGGTGGCAGAACAATTACCAAAATTGGCTATAAAAGATTTTTCTTCGGAAGTAGGGTCTACCGGCACGGGCAATTGGAAGGTAGTTTTTCCATTTCGAAGAAGTAACAATGAGATAGCACTACGCGTAAAAGGTGATTTGGAAGCGGCAATAAAAGATTTGAAATACCGCAACATCATATCTAAAGACATTTATACCTTGGAAGATCAGTTTGTTGTAGTACACGGATTTCCTTCCAAGGACTACGCCCTTGGCTTTGCGGAACTCATCAGATTTAACAAGGATTATCTTATTAAGAATGAGAATTTTGTAATTTTATCCTCCAACTATAAAATAATCCAAGTACATAAAAACCTACAGGAGTATAAGGAGCAAATATTGAATTAAATCAATTCGATATACTAAATCATCAAATTATTTCGTTGAACTAATCTAAACTATCGACAAGGGTATTTTAGGAGTTCACTAACCCCAAAATTATAAACAATGTTTTCTGACAACAAAAAACCACGAACCATGAATGAAATAGGCGGACAACCCAACAGAATTGAAAAAAACACTAAAATCAAAGGTGATATTGTATCCGAGGCCGATTTTAGGATCGATGGTAAATTAGATGGTAATGTAAAGACTTCAGGTAAGGTTGTTATCGGTAAAGATGGCTATATTCACGGAAAAGTAGAATGTGTAAACGCCGATATCGAAGGCAGCTTTAATGGCGAATTATTGGTTTCCGACCTACTATCATTGAAATCATCAGCCGTTATCGAGGGAACCGTCGAAGTCAGTAAATTAGCTGTTGAGCCGGGAGCCACTTTTAACGCAACCTGTTCGATGAAAGGCAAGAGCGGTTCATTAAACCGAAACCTAAGCGGTTCATCATCAACCAACGATTTCAAATCAACATTAACCAATACCAGCTCAAGCAGAAGCAATGAGCCAGCAAAAGCCTCGTAAAGAGAATAAAGACAATAGCGGATTAAGAACCGCGGCCAAGTTATCGGGCATTGGCCTACAAATGGGTCTCACCATTTATCTTGGCAATCTATTAGGGTCATGGCTAGATCAAAAGTTCGCAAAGGATTTTTGGGAAATTAGCGTGACCCTTTTTGCTATTGCAGTCTCTTTATATTCCGTTATCAAACAGGCGAACGAACTAAACAAGTAATAGGGTGCTTAAAACTGTGTTATGTTACATCTTATCTTTCGGACTACTATTTTTGATCGGATTTTATGTTCATGAGTATATGATATCATCGAACGGGATACAGCTTGATTTTTCACTGTTCCAAATATACGTTTTCCATGCGGTTTTCTCTTTCGCCATCTGCACCTTATTACTAGTACTTTCTAAACGTCCGAATCTATTTCCGCAACTAGGGTTTCTCTATTTGGGGGGTTTCTTGTTGAAGTTTTTAGCTTTCGCTATTGTCTTTCGACGGATAATCTTAGGCGAAAGCACTTTATCCGTAACTAATTCGATTTCGCTAATGCTTCCCATCATTCTTTTTTTAGGTTTAGAAGTGTATTTCGTCGCTAAACTACTACGAGTGATAGATACTGATCAGAAATAAAGAAATTTTGGTTTGGGAAAACATTTTATTCGTTACCTTTGCGCGACTTTTAAAGAGCCACTTTTTGAACGATTTGCAATGAGAAAAGCGATGCCGAGCTTGCGATATTTGATAATTTTTTTACTATCGATAACTTGTTTTCAAGGATTTTCCAATGTACCTCAAGAAGAAGAGGGCCCGGTAAGTTCCAAGGAAGAGGTTGACGAATATATTCAGCACCACATTAAGGATGCCCATGATTTTCATCTTTTCTCCTACACTAACGATGCTGGCGAGAGAAAACACGTAGGCTTTCCATTACCGGTTATTCTTTGGTCAAGCAACGGAATGGTTGCGTTTATGTCCTCAGAATTCCATTATGACGATGAAGGTGAAGTAATCGTTGAAAAGGGCGGATCCAGCTTTGTCAAATATCATACTAAAATTTACGAATTACAGTCGGGCACGAAAAACCTATCATTTGATGAGGAGCATCACCCGACCAATGCGACAAGGGTATTGGACTTCTCAATTACCCAAAGTGTTGTAGGTATTCTTCTAGTTGGCCTCCTTATGCTATGGGTATTTTCATCTCTAGCGCGCCAATATACCAAAAGAAAGGTCCCTAAAGGTTTTGGTCGTGTTCTGGAACCGCTGGTCATCTACGTTCGCGACGAAATTTCTCGTCCTAACATCGGAGAAAAACACTACCGCAAATTCACAGGCTATCTACTAACCGTTTTCTTCTTTATTTGGATCCTAAACCTATTAGGCCTAACACCTTTCGGCTTCAACGTAACAGGACAAATAGCGGTGACTGCAGCCTTGGCCATTTTCACGCTAATTATTTATACTTTTAGTGGCAACAAGGAATACTGGCAACATATTTTATGGATGCCGGGGGTACCTTATCTCATTCGTCCCGTTTTGGCAATCATTGAATTAGCGGGAGCGTTTCTAATTAAACCCTTTTCACTTATGGTGCGACTTTTCGCCAACATTTCGGCAGGTCACATCGTAGTTATGAGTTTAATTGCCATTATGTTCACTTTAAAAGCAAGTTTAGGCGTCGTCGGTGCCACAGCCCTATCGCTCATCCTATCCTTCTTTATTACGCTTATCGAGGTGTTGGTCGCTTTTTTACAGGCCTATATTTTCACTATGTTATCAGCCCTTTTTATCGGAATGGCAGTTGCCGATCACCATGGCGACCATGTATTTGGCGAGAATGATGATGTGGATGACGCTGAAGAAGCGCGTGAAAATTTTATTTAGAGTTCATTTAATTTAATTTATAAATCAGTTTACTATGTACAATTTAATTGGAGCCGGTTTGATCGTAATCGGAGCAGGTATCGGACTAGGTCAGATTGGTGGTAAGGCAATGGAAGGTATTGCCCGTCAACCAGAAGCAACTGGAAAAATACAAACTGCGATGATTATCATTGCCGCACTTTTAGAAGGTTTGGCATTCGGTGCCTTGTTCCTAGGAAAATAAGGAACATTAAGAAAAGACATTTCCCTGTAACGGTTGGTTACAGGGAATGTTTTTATATCTTCAATTTGTTAGAAACATCCCGATTCGGGAAATGATTTAGACTGGATTACTTACAATTTTAAGCGATATGGAAGTTTTAATAAACGATTTTTCACCGGGATTATTTGTGGTTCAGACCATCCTATTATTAGGATTAATATTTTTACTGGTAAAATTTGCTTGGAAACCGATACTAACCTCATTGAACGAAAGGGAATCAGGAATTGAGGATGCTCTTCTAGCGGCAGAAAATGCCCGGAAGGAAATGCAGAACCTGCAAGCAGACAATGAAAAATTACTCAAAGAAGCTCGAGCCGAACGCGAAGCCATGCTTAAAGAGGCCCGTGAAATCAAGAATAAAATGATTTCGGATTCAAAGGAACAAGCCAAGGTTGAAGGTGATAAAATGATACGTCAGGCACAGTCCGCTATCGAAAGCGAAAAAAAAGCCGCTCTTGCCGATATCAAGAATCAAGTTGCCGAACTATCCGTAGAAATCGCAGAAAAAGTCTTGAAAGAACAGTTGTCAAACAAAACTGAACAACTAAAACTTGTCGAGAATCTTTTGGGCGATGTAAAACTGAACTAAGAAAGCTATGAATCAAAGAGCAGCCTTACGTTATGCAAAAGCGGTCTTAGATTTGGCCGTCGATAACAAAGCTACCGATGCGGTTGAAAAAGACATGCGCGATATTGTAGCTACAATGGCCGATAGTAAAGAACTTAGAATGCTATTGGCTAGCCCGGTAGTGAATGGGAATACTAAAAAAGAAGCCTTATTGGCAATTTTTACAGGAGCCAGTGAAATAACAAAAGGATTACTGAATACATTGACCGAAAATAAGCGTATCGGTCTATTAAACGAAGTTGCCCTAAAGTATGTCATTCTCAACCAAGATTTGAAAGGAGAAGGTGTTGCTTATGTTACCACTGCGGTAGCCTTGACTCCTGAGTTGGAGAAAATGGTATTAAAGCAGGTTGCCAAAATTACCGACGATACCGTAACCATCGAAAATAAAATTGACGAAAGTATCATTGGCGGTTTCATTTTACGCGTTGGCGATTTGCAATATGACGCAAGCGTTGCACATAAATTAAGCGAAATAAAAAGGGAATTCGCAGATAGTCTATAGTAAATAAAGAGTTTCAGGCAACTTGCCAACGTACAAGTTTTATCTGATATCCCATAATTAACTGCCGCCAGGCAGGTCTAACATTTAAGTCAAAGAAAATGGCAGGAGTAAAAGCGGCCGAAGTATCGGCAATCTTAAAAAAACAATTATCCGGATTCGATTCTTCAGCTTCCTTAGACGAAGTGGGAACCGTTTTACAAGTGGGTGATGGAATCGCACGTGTATACGGACTTTCAAATGTACAGTACGGAGAATTGGTCGAATTCGAAGGCGGACTAGAAGGCATTGTTCTGAACTTGGAAGAAGATAACGTGGGCGTTGTACTCTTAGGCCCTTCTAAAGAGATTATGGAAGGTGCCACTGTAAAGCGTACACAGCGTATTGCCTCTATTAAAGTTGGTGAAGGTATTGTTGGCCGTGTGGTAGATACCTTGGGAAATCCTATTGATGGAAAGGGACCAATTTCAGGCGAAACTTACGAAATGCCATTGGAGCGCAAAGCGCCGGGCGTAATTTTCCGTGAACCAGTTACCGAGCCTATGCAAACTGGCATTAAGGCGATAGATGCCATGATTCCAGTAGGGCGCGGACAGCGGGAATTAGTAATTGGTGACCGTCAAACCGGAAAAACAACGGTTTGTATCGATACTATCCTGAATCAAAAAGAATTTTACGATGCCGGACAACCGGTATATTGTATATATGTGGCCATCGGTCAAAAAGCTTCAACGGTAGCTGCCATTGCACAAAACCTGGAAGATAAAGGTGCACTTGCCTATACGACGATTGTGGCCGCAAACGCATCCGATCCCGCTCCTATGCAGGTGTATGCTCCCTTTGCAGGAGCATCTATCGGTGAATATTTCCGAGATACCGGTCGACCTGCTTTAATCGTATATGATGACTTGTCCAAACAGGCTGTTGCTTACCGTGAAGTATCCTTACTTTTAAGACGGCCACCGGGGCGTGAAGCGTATCCTGGTGATGTTTTTTACCTGCACTCCCGTTTACTGGAACGTTCATCAAAGGTGATCAACGATGACAAGATTGCAAGGGAAATGAACGATTTGCCAGACGTTTTGAAACCCATGGTTAAAGGAGGTGGTTCATTGACCGCTTTACCCATTATCGAAACACAGGCAGGTGATGTATCCGCCTATATTCCAACAAACGTTATTTCGATTACGGACGGACAGATATTTTTGGAACAAGATCTTTTCAACCAAGGAGTGCGCCCTGCTATTAACGTAGGTATTTCGGTATCCCGTGTGGGTGGTAATGCACAAATCAAGTCGATGAAAAAAGTAGCGGGTACCCTAAAACTAGATCAAGCTGCTTTCCGTGAATTGGAAGCCTTTGCGAAATTTGGATCAGACCTTGACGCCGCAACCTTGAACGTCATTGAAAAGGGACGTCGTAACGTAGAAATATTGAAACAAGCGGAGAACGATCCGTTTACGGTTGAAGATCAGATTGCCATTATATATGCCGGTTCGAAAAACCTATTGCGCGATGTGCCCGTCAATAAAGTAAAAGAATTTGAAAGGGATTACCTTGAGTTTTTAAACGCCAAGCATAGAGGTACATTAGATACCCTAAAGGCCGGTAAGTTAACCGATGATGTAATTGACGTGCTAACTACTGTTGCCAAAGATTTATCAGGAAAATATAGGAGTTAAGCGTTTTGCACATCAGAGTGCACCAAAAACGATTAAAACTAGGTTTGCAAGTGCTGATGTAGCAATACACTGCACAAAATTCGATTAAAAATGGCCAATTTAAAGGAAATACGAAATAGAATCTCATCGGTATCTTCGACCATGCAGATAACGAGTGCCATGAAAATGGTATCTGCCGCCAAATTGAAAAAGGCACAGGATGCTATCACGGCAATGCGACCTTATTCGGATAAACTCTCGGAGCTTTTGCAAAGCTTAAGTGCAAGTTTAGATGAGGATTCTGGTAGCAAGTATTCCGATAACCGCGAGGTCAACAAGGTGTTAATTGTTGCTATCACTTCAAATAGAGGACTTGCAGGTGCATTTAACACTAATATTTTAAAGCAATGTACTTTTTTGATTAATGAAACCTATGCTGGAAAGCAAGTTGATTTTATGGCCATTGGCAAGAAAGCGAACGATTTTTTGAAAAAGAAATCTACAGTAATTTCGAATCACAGCAGTTTGTATGAAGACCTGAATTTTGAACGCGTTTCCGATATCGCTGAAGAATTGATGGAGCAATTTACCTCTGGTAAATATGATTGTATAGATATTGTGTACAATAAGTTCAAGAACGCTGCGACACAACTTGTTATGACCGAGCAATTCTTACCGATAGTACCCATAGAGGGCGCGGAAAACCTCAGCACGGATTATATCTTCGAACCCTCGAAAATAGAAATAGTTGATCAATTGATTCCTAAATCCTTGAAAACACAACTTTATAAAGGTATCAGGGATTCTTTTGCCAGCGAGCATGGTGCACGTATGACGGCGATGCACAAAGCTACCGACAATGCTACCGAACTGCGGGATGACTTAAAATTGAAATACAATAAAGCGCGCCAGGCATCGATAACAAATGAAATTCTAGAGATTGTTGGGGGAGCGGAGGCTTTGAATAATTAATTCATTTCTTCACTGTTAGTATGAAATGAAATTTATGTATTAACAAACCGTAGTACGTAAACAAATTATACTTTAATGAAAGCCGCCTCAAAGTAAAGAGACGGCTTTTTTTTTGGTTTTTTCTCGAACTTCTACAAGACAGCAATCCGTATTTAAAAAACAGCAGAAAGGGACACATTCTTTTATTTTAGTCCTTGAATCATTACTGCAATTTAATCCTATTTTTAGTCGACTTTTACACTGAAATGACTTCAAACAAAACTGCGCTGCTCTTTATCTTCATCACCATTCTGGTCGATGTTATAGGTATCGGCATCATTCTCCCCATAATTCCTGATCTTATCATGGAACTCACTGGAGAAGGCACACACATGGCCGTGATATATGGTATGTGGCTGACCACCGCTTTTGCAGGGATGCAGTTTTTGTTTTCACCAGTTCTGGGAGAAATTTCAGATCAATACGGCAGGAAGCCGATTTTATTGATGGCTTTATTGGGTTTAAGCATCGATTATCTGATTCATGCTTGGGCCCCGACTATAGCTTGGCTTTTTCTAGGACGTTTTCTAGCAGGTATTACCGGAGCAAGCTTTACAGTCGCCTCAGCTTACATCGCCGATGTCAGCACCAAAGAGAACAAAGCCAAAAATTTCGGATTAATTGGCGCTGCATTCGGCTTAGGCTTTATCATTGGCCCAGGCATCGGAGGGTTTTTTGGTGAAATCAATATACGCCTCCCTTTCTATATCGCTGCTGGACTCACATTCGCAAATTTTATTTTTGGATGGATTTTTGTTCCAGAATCATTGGTGACAGAAAACAGGAGGCAGCTTAATATTAAAAATATGGTGCCCGGGGTTTCATTATTGAGCCTTCGAAATTATAAAGGGGTATTGTTGCTAATTCTAGCTTTTTTTCTAGCGAATCTGGCGGGGCAAGCCTTACCTTCTACTTGGTCATATTACGGCATTGAACGCTATGACTGGAGCCCAAAGGAAATCGGGGTGTCGCTGATGGTCGTCGGATTATTGGTGGCCATTGTTCAAGGCTTTCTAGTAGGCATGGTGGTCAAAAAATTCGGAAAGCGAAATGTAATCACCGTGGGCTTTCTTCTTTGGACTGTAGGTATGTTCCTATTTTCATTAGCAACAGAGCCTTGGATGCTCTACGCCTTTCTAATCCCGTATGCCCTTGGTGGAATTGCGGGGCCAACGGTGCAGGGGGTTATCTCAAACCAAGTTTCCGAAAGGGAACAGGGTAATTTGCAGGGCGCTATTACCAGCTTGTTAAGCATCACAGCTATATTAGGACAATTGGTATTTTCACCTGTCTTCTATTTTTTCATACGTCCAGACGGAGATATTTATTTTCCAGGTGCACCCTATGCATTGGCAGCCTTGTTTTTATTAACAGCCTTTATTTTTGCCCTATGGGCTATGAGACGGATGAACCTTCAAGACGAAGATTAAAATAGTTCCAAAGTCCATTTCAGGGAAAGCTATTCCGTATTTAGGTTAATCGAAAGGACAAGAAATTTCAGCAAACTAGTTTTAACGATATTTACTCTTTTAAAATGAGGCTGAAATATTCTAGAATGGGTTTAAACTCTTTCAATATGAAAAGTCTCTGCAAAATAGTGACACATAAAAGATAGGCTTGCTAAACTTTGTTAAGAGTTCTTGATTACCACTTGGGGCTTGCAAATGAGTGGTGAAACTTAAATTTTATATTAATGGAAAAGATGGCCCTTATACTTATCGAACTGACAACAAGCTGTAAAGGGCAATTGAGAATACTGTAATCACTCATACAGATACAAGAATACAGGGGCAGTTTCGTTAGATAGAGATGGTAACATAGACAAATATGAATCATTTCGCTTCGAGCAGACCGAAACCTTACCCCTAATCAGTTATTTAAAAAAACATTGTTTTGGATTACCAGAAATAAAGTAAGCATGGGAATCTGCAGGTGAAACATCCCAGCAAATCTACCAAGTTGGGTCGGCAGAATCGGTTCTCGTTAAGAGCTTACCTAAACTTTGCCACATCTCCTTAAAAAAGGTACTTTTGACGTTTAATCCGCACTGGTATTGAACCCGCTCAAGAAACTCTTTCAACAAACTGCCATTTACGGTCTGGCGACGGTGCTACCGCGAATGTTTTCCTTTATATTGGTGCCGCTCTACACGAGCGTTATGGCTACTAACCTATATGGCGAGGTCAACATTATCTTTGCCTGGTTCGCCATTTTTAATGTCTTTTTGGCTTATGGTATGGAAACCGCCTTCTTCCGCTTTTTCAATAAAACGGAAGATAAAAATGTCGTAATATCTACTTCATTGATCTCAATCTTGTTTACTACGGCTGCTTTCGCCGCTGTAGCACTTCTGTTGCAAAACAGTTTGGCGAATCTGTTGGGCATGAATGTAAAATACCTGTGGTATGTCGTGGTCATCTTGTCGCTAGATGCTTTGGTAATTATACCTTTTGCTTGGCTTAGGGCTACCGAAAAGCCAATGAAGTACGCCGTAATCAAGATTGGCAATGTTGCTATAAACCTCGGCTTCAACATCTTTTTCCTATTGCTTTTGCCCGAAATAGTAAAAGAAAATTCTGATAGTTTCTTTGGATGGATGTACCGCCCCGACTTCGAAATTTCCTTTATCCTAATCTCGAATTTGATGGCCAGCGGAGTTACCCTATTGCTAATGCTACCGTTGTATCTAAAAGGAAAATACGTATTTGACAACCAGCTTTGGCAACGAATGATGCACTATGCATGGCCGGTACTAATAGCAGGGGTCGCCTTCACGATTAACGAGGTTTTTGATAAAATCATGTTAGAAAATTTACTGCCCGAAGACATTGCCGAAAGTGAAATCGGAAAATATTCCGCTTGTTATAAGCTAGGATTATTTATGACCCTTTTCGGTACAGCTTTTCGCATGGGTATCGAGCCTTTCTTTTTTAGCCATGCGGGCACAGAAAATCCACAGAAAGCGTACGCCCAGATTACTAATTATTTTGTGGTGCTCGGCAGTATCATTTTATTGGCCGTCATCGTGTATGCAGATATCCTCAAGGTTATCATTGTTCAGGACGAAGCGTATTGGGAAGCCATGAACATTGTTCCACTGATTGTTCTGGCCAGTTTCTTTCTCGGCATTTACCACAACTTGTCCGTTTGGTATAAAGTAACGGACAAAACACGTTACGGAGCCTTAATATCAATTGCCGGTGCGATTATAACCATCAGTATAAATTATTTCTTTATCCCGAGTATCGGATATATGGCTTCGGCAATTGCAACCGTTTCCGCTTATGGCGCGATGATGGTGTTATCGTATTATTTCGGAAAATCACGCTACCCCATCCCTTACAATTTCCGGAAAATCTTGTTCTATCTTGGGGTTTCCATTTCGTTCTCCGGTCTATCCTTTTATGTCTTCGATAGGAATTTATACGTAGGAACTACGCTACTTTTAATATTTTTAGGTTTGGTATATAAATTGGAGAACGATATGTTGAGAAAGATATTAATGAAGCAAAAAGGCTAGATTGAACATATAACGAAAAAATACGTTACGAATGTATATGTCATAAAGGTGAATTTTAAAATTCACAAATAAGTCATATACATATACAGAAAACTAATAGCAATTTTAGTAGCATAGCAATTATGTCAACACCTAGAGGGATAAAAATAATGAATGGCAGTGTTAGAAACGCAGTAATTTCGATTTAGCCATTGTATCACCACCAAAAAAAACAAATATGCATATCAAGATTATAAACAAATCATCCCACGATTTGCCGAAGTATGAAACAGATGCCTCGGCAGGTATGGACCTTCGAGCCAATATTTTTGAAAAAATTTCTTTAGATCCATTAGAAAGGGCCGTCGTCAAAACAGGACTTTACATTGAACTTCCCAAAGGTATCGAAGCCCAAATTCGGCCACGTAGTGGTTTAGCCGCTAAGAAGGGTATCACCGTACTAAATGCCCCTGGCACGATTGATGCGGATTATCGGGGGGAAATCGGCGTAATTCTCGTAAACCTGTCCAACGAATCGTATACGATTGAAAACGGTGAACGTATTGCTCAAATGGTCATCTCCCGCCACGAAAGGGCCGAATGGAACGAAGTCGAAGAGCTTTCCCAAACGGACAGGGGCGAAGGCGGTTTTGGGAGTACCGGAACAAAATAAAATTTACGCAAGCACATAGCATCAAATCACCATCTGCTTAAGCATAGATAAATTAATACTATGCTTAAACAATTATAAGTGTAGTGGGAATAAACTAAGTTATCAAACATACCCGCATCACAACTCAATGTTTATTTGACTTAAAAAGGATAACTTATCAAGATTTAAATGCTGTGTCAATCTTAATTTATTTAGTTTACAACGATACACTGACTGCCTCAAAAACTGGAGAAGTTTAAAAATGCCAAAAAAATATTCCATAATAGCTTACGCACTAGGGCTTCTTCTCATCCCTTTACATATCTATGCCCAAGAAATCCCCATTCCAGAACCCGATTCCGAAATTGACATCGAGAATAGCGCTGAGGTCTTTCTAGAGGGCTATTCCGACGAATTTCAGGAATATTTTTTTGAGGCGCTTAAACAAAAAGGTATTGAAAACTATGATAAGGCGATAAATGCCTTGCTAAAATGTAAAAAGCTCGATGCATCGAACCCAGTCGTCGACTATGAATTGGCCAAGGCTCATTTTGCAGTGAGACAATATCCCTTGGCCGAAGAATATGCATTGTCAGCGCTGCAATCAAGTGCAGATAATATATGGTATGCCAATACTTTAATCGACATTCTTGAAAGACAAGGGAAATCCGTCGACGACTTAACTACGGAACTTCCTTTTGATCAACCGGAGTTCACCGAAAATTTAGCATCCCTTTACTTGAAGAAAGGTAATTATGTCACTGCCTTGGCCATCATTAAAAAGGCCAATCACAACAGTACGACAAAGGCAATGACCGTAAAAATCAATGACTCTATTCAAAAACAAAAAGATTCCGTTGAGGCTAGTTCCTATAGAGCTTTCAATCCCACGGTTATGTCCAACACAACCGTAGAAGCAAAATCAGATAACAATCCATTAGAACAATATAAAATTGAAATGGAGAATTTGATACAATCCGACGATTTCCCATCCCTTCAAAAGCTAACTGAGGAAGCTTTGGAAAATTATCCCGCTCAACCTTTTTTCTATTATGCAAATGGCTATGCACTAACTAAAATAGGAAAACATCGTGATGCCATAGAAGCCCTCGAAACAGCACTTGACTACCTCATCGACGATACATCCTTAGAAAATAAAATCTATCAAGAATTAGTAGATGCAAATACCGCAATTAATGATCCTGTTAAGGCAAATATGTATCTTCGTAAGATAAAACCAGGATTCTAAAGCCTGCTATACACTATGAAAATAAATTTCCAATCATTCCCTAGATATATAGCCCTTGTAATTATGCTGGTGCTTACTTTCTCTTGTAAATCGAAAAAAGTGGTTGCCAACGGTACCATTGATGAAGGTATCACTGCAAAAGCCATTATCCGCAAGCATTATGAAAGCGCCCTAGATTTCAAAACGCTGAGTGGTAAAATGCGTATCGATTACGCGGATGGGGAAGATTCGCAAGGTGTTGCAGTGACCCTACGGATGGAGAAAGACAAAGCCATTTGGATCAGTGCTCCTTTTGGCGTAGTCAAAGCGCTAATTACGCCTGGTCGGGTAACGTTCTACAACAAACTACAAAACGAATATTTTGATGGAGACTTTAGCTACCTAAGCAAATTCGTTGGTGTAGAACTGAATTTTGAACAGGTACAGAACCTATTACTGGGGCAGGCACTGCTGAACCTTAAAGATGCTAAATATGACGTAGGAGTCGTTGGTACTAACTATCAATTGAAGCCTAAAAAAGCACTAGAACTTTTTAAAGTTCTTTTTCAAGTAGAGCCCAAAAATTTTAGGATTGCTTCGCAACAAGTATCGCAGCCGGTAAAAAAGAGATTGTTACAAATTAATTATACCGATTACCAGCAAATTAATAAGTGGCTACTTCCACAGAAAATAGCTGTTGCCGCTATAGACAAAGATAAGCGCAGTACGATAGATATCGAATACCGCAATATCGAATTCGACCGGCCACTTAATTTTCCCTACGATATACCGAGCGGTTTTGATGAGATTAAACTAAAGGATGATACCTTATAGAGCCCATTTTATCGTTTTCCTATATGTACTTTTTGCTTTAGGTAACCACTCCCTTAGTGCTCAGATTGATGAACAAGAGGCTTTAGAGGCCAAACGGGAACAATTGCAGAAGGAGATTGAACAGATAAACCTACTCCTGTTTGATCAGAAAGAAAAGCGTGGTACTGTTTTGGAGCAAATGGAAGCTTTGAACCAAAAAATAAAGGTACGCCAGCGTATCATCAATGTAACCAACGAACAATCTAATCTCCTTGATCGAAAAATCACCGCCAATGTGAATGCTATTTCCGAATTACGTGCGGCATTGGCCAAACTGAAGGAAGATTATGCCTTAATGATTCAAAAAGGTTATCAGAGCAAGATTCAGCAAAGCAAATTGATGTTCTTATTATCTTCCGAGAATTTTTTCCAGGCCTTTAAACGCTTACAATACATAAAACAGTACACAGATTTTCGAAGGCAGCAGGGAGAAGAAATCGTTGTCAAAACGGATACGCTTACTAAATTGAATATCGACCTCAGCGCGCAACGTAAAGAAAAAGAACGTCTTATTGCCGATAACAGGAGTGCCAAGCGCGAGATGGAGCGAGAACGAAACACGCAACAGACGTTGCTGGGTTCTATTCGAAAAGACGAGACCAAATTTGCATCCGCCATCCGCGACAAACAACGGGAGGCAAAGCAAATTGATGCACAAATTGAAGAACTTATTCGTTCGGCTATCGCCGCCGACAATGCTGCCTCTGGCAAAGATGATTCCGACCCCAGTAAGTTTCTGCTAACCCCTGAAGCCGCCATAGTGGCGAATAGTTTTTCGGCTAATAAAGGCAAAATGATATGGCCAGTCGAAAAAGGTTTTAAAAGTCAAGGTTATGGGGTATATGCCGATGCGATATATCCCGGTATCAAACATGAAAGCAATGGCGTGGTCATAACTACTGATGCAGGTGCCAAGGCCAGGGCGATTTTCAGGGGCGAGGTAATTGGCATATTATCCATACCAGGGGGAAATAAAGCTGTACAGGTTAAGCATGGAAACTTTATCAGCACCTATTATAATCTTTCTACTATTTATGTCAAAAAAGGGGACCGGGTCAATGCGAAAACTGTTCTCGGTGATATTTATACTAATCGATCAAATGGTCAAACACGTCTAAAATTTTATCTGCACCAGAATACATCAAAGCTAAATCCCGAAGATTGGGTATTTCAATTGTGAATATAAAATCTCTCTGCTATCTCGATAGTGAAAGGAAGTTTCGAAGCTTTTCCATTTTCGTATAAATAAGTGTATCGTTCGTTGAACCAAAAATGGGTGTTTTTCTGGATGAAAAATTCTCCAACCGAATTTTTGGATACTCTAAAACACCAACTTATTCAAACGCACTAGCCTTTTTAGTAATACCGAGCTTAACTTTCTTTACTTTCAATTACTTTAATAAAAAAATATATTCATCGCGTTTAGAATCATGTTTTATTATTAGACGCTTTCAAAATACATAAATGAAAAATATTACGGACCTCAAAGGAACTTTCAAACTTCATAACGATGTAGCTATGCCCTACCTAGGTCTGGGCACCTATCAAGCAGATAATGACAGTGAAATCACCAAGGCGGTTAAACATGCATTAGAAGTAGGCTATCGTCATATAGATACGGCGGCGGTCTATAAGAATGAAGAAGGCGTGGGCAAAGGAATTTTAGAAAGCGAAATTAATCGGGAAGAAATTTTCGTGACGAGCAAGGTTTGGAATACAGATCAAGGTTATGAAAGCACTTTACAGGCTTTTGAAAATAGTCTTGACCGTCTTAATCTCGATTATCTTGACCTCTATCTTGTACATTGGCCGGTTCCTAGAAAATTTAAGGATACTTGGCGCGCCCTAGAAAAATTATACAAAGAGAAACGCGTCCGGGCAATTGGGGTTAGCAACTTTTTGCAACACCATCTGGAGGATGTTCTTACGGATGCCGAAACCGTTCCCATGGTAAATCAAATGGAATTTCATCCTTACCTAGTACAACAACCACTCATCGACTTTTGCGATAGCCATAAAATACAATATGAATCATGGTCTCCTTTTTTACAGGGTGAACTTTTCGATTTGGAAATTACAAAGGGACTAGAGGAAAAGTACAATAAGAGTGCCGCCCAAATAGTATTACGCTGGAACTTACAAAAAGGCGTTGTTGCTATTCCGAAATCCGTTCATAAAAAGCGAATCGAACAAAATGCGGATATTTTTGATTTTCAGCTCACCGATGGAGAAATCACGTATCTCGATAGTTTAGATCAAGGAAAGCGAACCGGTCCGGATCCGGATGGTTTTGATTTGTAGGAAAGAAAATGGATTCAGTAGATTTCTGTTCTATTAGTATGTACAAAAAGAACTGAAATCTATACCATCCTATCTTCATTGAAAAGCTTTCCCTATTAAAATATTTTCAATCTTTTCAAAAACTTTCTCTGGAGAAATTGTTGCAATGGCCTTTTCATAACCCTTTGGCATTTTATTACCATATATAGAAGTCGGAACCAGGGGGTATTTTTCCCTATCGGCTAAAAGCGCATTATTTGCTTTTTGGCCAAAAGGATAAAAACCGGCATATGGATGTGTTACTCCCCATAACGTTATCACCGGAACTCCATACATAGCCGCTAGATGCCCGTTGCCACTATCCATGGATAGCATAACCTCAAGGTTAGAAATTATGGAAATTTCTTCGGAAAAAGATAGTTTTCCTGCAAGGTTGATACAAGATTCGAAACGAGTTTCAAAACCATCCAATTTTTTCTCCTCTTCATCACCTCCCCCGAACAACAAAATTGTATACTTATTGGTATTATTTAATTTTTCAAGGACCGACTCCATTAGGTGCGGTGGATATTTTTTACCTTCAAATGCCGCAAAAGGAGCAACTCCCACGAATTTTTTAGACTTTTTACCTATAACATTTAAGGTCTTTTCAGAAAGCGGTTCTACAGAAAGCGGTTTGCTGATTGATAAATTAATTGGAAAGCCTAGTGCTTCAAAAACGTCAGCATAACGCTCAAAAGTTGTCTTTAACGGCTTAAAAACTTTGTTATGAGTTGCGGTCAAAGCCTTCTTTTCAGCCCTCGCCTTGTCGATTTGAAAGAAAGGAATTCCTTCGAATTTGAAGTAGCGTTTCAGCACTTTGCTCCGCAACACATTGTGAAGGTCCGCTACAGCATCTATTTTAAGAACCTGAAGCTCTTTATACAACGACCATAGTCCAAATACGCCACTATGCTTTCCTTTTACTTGGGCTTCAAAGACGGATACGTTCTTTAGCTGTGCAAAAAGTGGCGCGAAAAATGGTTTTGTGAGTACGGTAACCTTTAGGTCGGGATATTGATGCGTTAATACTGAAAGCACTGGAACGGTCATGGCTACATCCCCCATGGCGGACAAGCGTATTACAAGAAGCCTATTTATCTGTTTGGAGGATGCTTTCTTTAATTTCGCCATATCCTTTTCCATTATCAAGGTCAATCACATCGAACTTTACGTCTTACCAGAAATTAGCTGTTGAATTAATCCTTAGTTGTGTGGTAAAGATTTCTCAATATTGGATTCATCTCCGCATCGTTGTACATCTTCATTTGCTTATAGACCTTCATATATTTACGGCCTGCCTCGATATCGGTCAATAATTGATCAATTGCCGTTGATAAATCATTTCGCTGTTCAAGCAATATATTGAGCTTGTCACGACATTTTTTGAGGTGTTCCGAAGAAGCATCCGCACGCTCCGCCTCTTCTTGCATATGATAGATTTTAAGCGCCAAGATTGAAAGGCGGTCAATAGCCCAAGCCGGACTTTCCGTATTGATGGTGGCATCTTCCTTAACTATTACCGAACGGTATTTATTTAAAAAATGGCTGTCGATGTACTCGACTAAATCCGTTCTATTTTGATTACTTGCGTCTATTTTCCGTTTTAATTCAAGAGCGGCCTTTGGCTCAATGTCAGGATCCCTGATAATATCCTCATAATGCCATTGTACCGTATCTATCCAATTTTTCTGATACAGTAATTTCGTGATGTCATCATTGGCATACGGATTGACAAAAGTTTGGTAAACGTCGTTTTTAACGTGGTATCTATCTATACTCTCTTTGAAGATTTTATTTGCAAAAGCACTGAATTCCATATTTCCGATTTTACCCAAAGTTATCGATAATTATTGAAGATTAAGATGCGGCCGATTCATCCTTACCTTTATAAAGAACACCTATTAAATCTTCATTATCACTTTCGATAATATCAAAAATCAATACTTTTGGACTTAACCTTTACGCCTATATATCCTATTGAATCGCCATTCCTGTCAGTAATACAGCGAACGGAATAATAATGCTTGCAATGAGCAAAATTTCTCTAATACGTGCCCTACGGATCGACTCAATATATTTTGTCATCAATATAACTGCTGGTAAAAATGTGATTATCACCGGATATACGTTATCCGATAATTTTAAAATGTTCACTAGTAAGCCAATGACAAACGAAAAGGCAATTAATCTCATGGTCACTACTCTACCAAAGCCCGCCTTCCCCAATTTCACGAAAGCGAGCAGACCGGTAAGAAAGGTAATTACGGCAAACAGAATAAGCTTGGTGCTGTGGCCCCAATACGTAAAATAGGCTACATCTACAGAAAAATTGAATTGGTAATGTGTTACCAAGAACTGCTTTTGATTCGCTAAAATCAATATGCTTTTTGCTATCATATACACCGTGAAAATTCCTGCAAAAGGCACCAGCCAATTCCGAATATCATTTGCTTGGTAAAAAAATATTGCGGCAAATACCAATATAAGGTAGAGAATGGCCCAATCATAGAATAGGCTTGAAACCAGAACCCATATCGTCGCATCGAAAATCTTAAATTTGGTATCCTTTGACGAACGCATGCTGATAATTCTTCGGGTGGCCAATAAAAGGAAAAAGCTGCAAAGAATGGCATTTGAATCAAGAAGGGTCTCCGGAAATACAACCGCCAACATAGCGTAAAAAAGAATTGAGAAAGAATTATTGCGCGTAATCTTGTTCCGTTTCACGATGAAATTGACCAAAAAAATACTGAAAAACAAAACGCCCAAAATTAGTGCCTTATGCCATAATTCACCGGTACCATAACCCCTGTCAAAGAGTTGAAAATGGACGAACCAATAAAAAAAGAATAAGAACGTTAGTACGATGATGAAATTAATCGGCTTGGTTTTGCCAAAAATAAGGGATATCATATCAGATACTATCTAAAGTTCATTATTGGATATTACCCGCCCGTAAAGCAGATAGGTGAATTAAGCTGTCTAAATTACCGGCATTTAGATGTAGATAGTATCTCAACTTTTTATACTTTTGTAAAGCAAATATACTTAATAAGATGACGTCATTATTTAGAGGAATAGAGGATTTGTTCGTAAACTATCTTTTCGCACCCTTAGATTATTTACGATTTATGGACAGCTGGTGGGCCGCTAATGCCTTAAATTGGATTTTGGCGATTATTGGTTTTTCTGGATTTATTTATTGGATGCTGCAGCTTAAAGCATACAATGATAATAATGAAGAAGATAAAACTGTCACTTCTCATTCGTATTTATAGACTTTACCGCTAATAAGTTTTTGTTGGGATGAAGCTTATGTTGTTTGCTTACTACAAATCGAACCCGATATCTTTACGGTAGTTCATGCCTACGAATCTTATTTTTTCTATGTTTTTATAGGATTTTCCCAGTGCTTCCTTGAAATCATTACCAAATGACGTGATTGCCATAACTCTTCCGCCATTGGTGATAGTTTTACTTTCTAAGTCAGTCGTGCCCGCATGGAATACTAAGGAATCATCTATATCTTCATAACCCGTAATCTTTTTCCCTTTTTCGTAGGCTTCGGGATAGCCTCCTGAAACCAACATTACGGTAGCTGCAGTTCGCTCGTCGATTTTTAGCTCAACCTTATCTAAATTTTGGTCTGCAACTGCCTTTAAAAGGGATAGCAAATCGTTTTGTATTCGTGGTATGACCACCTCCGTTTCAGGATCTCCCAAACGGACATTATACTCAATTACCTTCGGTTCATCACCTACTTTTATCAACCCGATAAAAATAAAACCCTTATAAGGTAGATTATCTTTTTTAAGTCCTTGTACGGTAGGTTTTACTATGCGCTCATGAATCTTTTCCATGAATACCGTATCGGCAAAAGGAACAGGCGATATGGCGCCCATACCGCCAGTATTCAAACCTTTGTCCCCCTCGCCAATACGCTTATAATCCTTTGCTGTCGGAAGTATTTTGTAGCCCGTACCATCGGTCAATACAAAAACGCTTAGCTCGGTACCTGACAGAAACTCCTCGATAACTACCGTTGCACTAGCATTACCAAATTTAGCATCAATCAACATAGCTTGTAGTTCCTTTTTGGCTTCTTGCAAATCGTTCAAGATAACCACTCCTTTTCCAGCAGCCAGACCATCCGCTTTCAAAACATAGGGAGGACGAAGGCTTTCCAGAAAAGCAAAACCCTCTAGCAGTGTCTCTGCAGTAAAACTTTCATAAGCCGCCGTGGGAATTTTGTGGCGCATCATGAATTTTTTCGCAAATTCTTTACTTCCCTCTAACTCAGCTGCTGCTTTCTGGGGACCTATAACAGGAATTTTCCCTATATCGCTATCATTGAGAAAAAAATCGTGAATACCATTGACCAAAGGGTCTTCCGGACCAACAATTACCATGTTGATACGTTCACTTAGCACCAATTTTTTGATAGCTTGGAAATCATTTACACCAATTGGTACATTATTAGCTATTTCTCCCGTTCCCGCATTTCCAGGAGCTACAAATAGGTTTGACAATTTGGGGCTTTGCTTAAGTTTCCAGGCCAAAGTATGCTCGCGGCCACCTGAGCCAAGAATTAGGATGTTCATTATAATATATATTAGTCTTACCTATTTAACAATAGATTTAAACAGGAAAATATTTTCATTTTACTTTATACGTTGAATATTTACTCATCTTGATAGGGGTCGTCAAAAAATAAATTAGTAGGCTTTTTCTTCGCCCTGAACAACATTTAACATAGTTTGTATGATAATTCTGATATCCAAAAATAATGACCAATTCTCTACATAGAAAATGTCTAAGCGCACTCGGTTAATCATATCGGAATCTACTTCAATTTCTCCCCTATATCCTCTGACCTGTGCCAGACCGGTAATTCCTGGCTTTACATGATGGCGGAGCATGAACTTATCAATTCTGTCCATATAGTCCTCGGTATGTCTAATCATCAAAGGGCGTGGACCTACCACTGACATACTTCCTAAAAAGACATTAAAAAATTGAGGGAGTTCGTCCAAACTAGTTTTTCTTATAAATTTACCCACTTTGGTTATCCTCATATCGTTCTTTGATGCCTGCTGATTATCTGAATTCTTATTTTGGGCCATGGAACGGAATTTATAGCACGCAAAAAATTGAAAATCGCTTCCTTTACGGTTTTGGACAAAAAATATCGGGCCTTTAGATTCTATTTTAATAAACAATGCTATAATTGGTATCAACCAAGAAAGTACTAACATAATTACTAACGTAGAAAATATGATATCGAAACCTCTTTTCAATACTGGATTAAATCTTATGGCCAGAGGATTCTCCTTTAAAGATAAAACCGGAACATAGTCCAAATACTCAAAGTTCAGTTTTTTAGAAAAAATTTGTTTGTTGTCCGGAATGAATTTAATTGTTTTAAAATTTTTATCGCCAAAATTAATCAGCTCATAAAAATCCTCGTCGCTCAATTCTTCGATGGAGCAATAAACCTCATCTATTTCATGCTTTAAAATATAACTGAAGCAATCTGCAATTTGATAACCTTCATCTTTTGGATAGAATTGCTTTATAAAATTATATCCAAAATCGGTTCTTTCTCCAAAAACGTTTATGAGTTGTTTGGTTTTATCATTTTTTCCGATAACAATTACCTTTTTAAAATCTTTCTTTATATTTTGGCGATAATTTCTGACATAAATGAATCGAGTCAGCTTAATCAACGAAATTGTTAAACCTACTAATATCAAGAAATAGCCAATGTTAAGCCTGCCGATATTGGTTTGTTTGAAAAAACCAATGAAGGCAAAGGATACCAGAGAGAAAAAAACAAACTGTACGAAGAGAAGCCTAAATATGTAGGCTAATTTATTGTACCTGTACACCTCATAGAAATTTATCAACAATGCAATACTTATCCATGAAATTGACAGATATATATGAAACGTTATGGGATGTTGTAAAACTTTTGGTAGAAAGTAGGCAAATATGTTGACTACCAACAAGTCCAATATATATGGAAGCAAATCAATGGGTGCGGAATCTTTGTTTTGTTGGGTTAGCATTATGAATATTCCTAGACCATAAACATTTGTTCTGGAACTAATTTAATTATATTAAAAATTCTGCGTTATTTACGCCAAATATAGGGATACCCTATTTATTTAAACTGTGCTAGGGCCCTCTTATTCATCTCTGCCCTGCCTTCATCAAAGAACCAGCCCCATTTATTGAAATATTTTATCATTGAAGTCACATGATAGTAGAGTAATTTTTTGCTCTTATAAGAACCTTTACCATGTTCGTGCACTATACTCACGTGCGGGTAATAGATAGCCTTACTGAATTGATGTATCCGACGCGTTAAATCGGTATCTTCAGGATACATAAAATAGCGTTCATCAAAACCGCCTACCTCTTTCAACGCCTTACAGTTCATAAACATAAAACATCCGGTAAGATACGGAACCTCAATAATACGGTCAAAGTTGAAGAATTTGAACTCATACTCAAAATCCATTTTTTCTTGTAAAGATTTAATAGGTACAAACCTTCTAACTATCAAATTGGCCGGAGCGGGTAATAGCTTGGCCGAATATTGGTGGCTCCCATCGGGGTTGTGTATTTTAGGGCCCAATAGTCCGACATCTTGATGCTCTTTCATATAGGCATAAATCTCTTCTAAAATATCAACCTTAAAATCAACATCGGCATTAAGCACCAAATGAAATTCAGAATCTTTCATCGATTTCGCTATGGCAATGTTATGTGCTGTGCCAAAACCTAGGTTGGCACCGGAAAAGATATATTCTAAATTTTGGTTTACGGGAATTTGTTTTTCCAAAATTCGTGTCGGAGAATTATCTACAAGAATAATCTTTAGATTAAGCTTAGACCGCGTAAGAATATCTAAGACGTTCTCAATTTCCTCGATATCTGTCTTAAATAAAACCAAGGATGCCGTTATATTGTAGTTCATCTTAAGACTTTATAGCATTATCTAGCTCTGTTGGGAGATTTCGATTTATAGCGCAAAGCAAAAATAAAAAACAAATGACATACATAGGTTTAGAGGTCTGTAAAATAGATTCCGTTAGAAATAGATATCCAAGCCCCAAAAGAAAAAGACACAATGTAGTATTTTTATAATGACCCGACCTATATAGATAATAGCCTAAAGCAAGAACGAGCGAAATAATACCGAGTATCCCAATTTCCATCAAAAAAGTAATAAACTGATTATGTGAGTGGTTGAACTCCGATATTTTCGCTATGGTATTCGTATCGGCAAAGCGACCATTATGAAGAATCATGTTAGACGTTCCCAACCCATAGCCAACCCAGGGACTCTCTTTAATTGCCTTCCAAGACACCGTCCATAATTCGTATCGGATTTGATCGATTTTTTCAATATTACTAACGAATAATGCCGTAACGGTAAAAAACATAATGGCGTTGACAAAGATTTTTTTTCTGAAACCTAGCTTTACCAGTACGTTGAAAAGATACACTATGTAAATCAAAACACATATTCTTGAGCCGTTCAATACTATAAAGGAAATCAGAAGGATGTGGTAAAGCACAAGCAGTTTTTTGTCCATACGACCTAACCCATATCGCCTATGCGCGAACAAAAGACCAACCAGTCCGAAAAATGATAGGAACGCGGCATGATCGTAGTAAAGCCAATCCCTTATATTTCCACTGTAAATCTTGATATCCCTAAAATAGTTAGAAACGCCAAGGCCGTAGAAGTCATTGAACCAAAACAGAAAACCTAGTCCAGACGCTAAAATAACACCGTTTAGAATAAGCATATCCCAGACAAAATATTTGTAGATCTTTAATTTAGAAAAGGGAAGTGTGGCACTAATGACGGCAAATAGTAAGAGAGCGAATTCATTATCCATTACAGCATAACTAGATGGCCTCCCAAATAGCGCTAGTAAGAGGAATAGCCCGGCAAAAAGAAAAAACACATCGTTCTTTAGGAACACTTTTCTCTTATAAGCGGCAAAATATATGCCGTAGGCACATAGTAAAATAGTACTAAACGTGGTCCAGGCAATTTTTAAAGGGATACTGATTATAAATAACAGTGCTAAAAAATCCGTTACCGTGAAAACGTAGGTCTTGCGGTATTTTATTAAGTAAAAAACCAGTAATACCAAAAATGGCGTCAGTAAGCAAGCGGTATACATTCTGTGTGAAATAGAAAGTGTACTCAAAGGCATAAAAACAATATACGGATCAAAGGGTACATGGGACTTCACCATGCGTATGCTCAGAGCACTTTTGTCAATAAAAACCGAGCCACTATTCTGGTAAAGGTTGTCAAACACCTCTTCTTGATCTAGCACCATTTTTTCTGTACCAAAGAGTAGGTTCAACGATTGGATTTCCACTCGTCCCAATTTTAAATCGCTGCCAAAGTCTAACCTGAACTTTTTAATCAGCTCGTCCTGCTCAGGAAAATTAAACCTTAAGGTATCTTTTGAAGAAATGGAATTCTTTAGAAATTGATTGGGGCTAAATCTATCGGTAAATGTATAATATAAGTTAGCCTCGAAATCTGCATCGGAGGAGACGATGAACTCCATACCGGTCATTTGGTCTAGAACATTTCTCTTTACGGACCATAAATAAAGCGAAGATAAGAGTACCGAAAAGAGCACACATAAGGAAACGCCCCATGTAAAAAAGCGCTCACTTGTTAGGTTACCTTTCATGAAAATCTATGTATTAGGTTTCGTACTAAATCTATTCGAATCTTCAACTTTCGAATTAAGGTGTTGGAACTCTTTTCTCCGGTCTGTGAAGCATTTTCACCATGCCTTCTGTAGCCCATGAGCGGTTTTTCAATAAAAAAGGTCTTACCAACTATTTCCGCGGTCATCGCCAGCCAGATATCGTGCATATAGATATTCCGAGGGAAAGGTAGCGATTTTTCTAAAATCCTTCTTTTAAATGCCATTGTAGCCCCTATGTAATTGTTCTTAATCAAATTTCTCAATATACCTGTTTTGGTTCCTTTTTTGGAATAAAAAAGTTCCATATCTGCAATATCGTCCCGAAAAACCTCGACATTGGAAAAGACCAAATCATACTTCCGCAAATACTTCAGACATTCTGGGACCTTTGATGGATACCATATATCGTCTTGATCGGCCAAAAAAATTATTTCACCGCTAGAATGAGTCAAAGCATTCTCGAAATTTTTTATGATGTTGCGTCCGTTGGATTTAAGCACTTTAATCCTTAGATCATTATACGCATCCAGAATCTTTAATGTGTTATCCGTTGACCCATCATCCGAAATAATTAATTCATCTGTTTCCCCAAGTTGCGGCAAAATGGAATCGATTTGTTCCCTAAGGTATTTTTCCCCGTTGTACACTGCCATACATATCGATATCATCATATTCTTAAGACGAATTTCTTTCCTTCGAGAAATGCAAATAATATACAATAGGCAAGTTGAAAAATTATTCCGGTAACCACTAAAATATTACCAAAAATATTCATCAATATAATGACCGATAAAATAGAAATCGTAGTAATATGATAATTACTAGTTTTTGGTACACCGACCAGAATGATAAATAGATAAAATATAATATTGAAAATAAAGAGCAGATAGGGGCCAAACCATTCCAAATAAGAATAAGACTTGGCATATGCAGTTCCCACAGTTAACCATGGTACAATTCTCACCAAATCACGTTCTTCTATACCGAATAAAGGCCCGAATTTTTTAGATATTATCTGAGGAAGATTTTCGTGAAAGATAAATCCCTTAAAGCTATAATCATAGACCTTTTTTTTATCAACTGTGTTTTGAAAATTGGCCAACGGTGCAGCAGCGTATAAATAGGTCCAATAATATTCTTTAGGAATTGAAGATTCCATAAAATCATCGCTTGCCAAGCTTTCTTGATAAATGTAAGCTCCTCCTGACCTTAGATTCCCGACAACCCCAAAAAAGTAAAGGCAAAAAAGAATTATACCCGTTAATTTTACCCAGGTCCAAAACTTGATTTTCTCAATAAAATGCAAGAAAATAAAAAAAGAAGTTAAAAGGCCTATAACCATTATGCTCCTGCTAATAAAAAGTAGCGGTGGAACATAGAGCAAAAGATAATATATTAGAATTTTTTTGTTCTTGGTTGCCATATATGTGGCAAATGAATGTGCAATCAGAAATGAATTAAAGGAAATTAATACCCCGTGCAGTACCGGTATGCCAAACTCTGTATACCTTACTCCTTGCCTTCCCAAGATTTTAGATATCAAAGGAATGTCATTTTCCGCTAAAAATTCTAATCCATAGAAAATGAGTAAGAAATAAAAACACCGGGAAATCAATATCGTTTTTGTTTTGGAAAAGGTCTTATTAATCAATTTCAAACAGTCGACTGCAAAGCCGAATAAAATAAAGCCAAGAAACGTTATGGAAAAGAAAATTTTGATTTCGAAAGAGATAGGTGGATATATTCCCGACCAATCCAAGGCGTACACCAAAAAAGTGATGGAAAAACCCAATATATATATGTACATAGGGTTTCTTAATAGCTTTAACATTCCAAAACTGGTTTTATGACTTTTGTGTCAACTGAAATTACTCGTTGCTTTAGGATAATTGTTCAACCTAAATATACCGTCTCCTAAAAAACACGTGAGAATTTATGGGTGTTTTTACCTGCTACTTAACAATAAATCCTTTAAATTAAAATTGTTTTCGCTACGAAATTTTTTAAAAAGGTCATCCTCAAGTAAAACATCTTCATAGGATATTACTGTACAGCCAAATTTCTTGGCGTAATACAGCAAGCTAGACGTAAAACCGAACACCATTATATTATTGTTATTAATCGTTATTTGTTCAAAAGGTATTTCATCTGCAATGGTAATTTGCGTAACTCCGTTACTTGTTATCAATTCAATAATCTTAGTCCTGTTCTCGGTGGTTTGTACGGGATGATATTTTACGTATAGGTCCTTAAACGAGTTTTCGTCCAAAATATGCTGTATTCCCTTAAGTAGGGTATCTATTTTGAGATTGCCTTGTTCTACGGCTCCTTCCAAAACAAGGACCTTCATATTCGGTTGGGAGTAAGCCTCTAATTCTTCCCGAACAGGCGGCAAAATTTCTATGTGATAGGGCAATCCTTTAAAACTATCTGAAGTAATACTATAAAAAATTGGAGGTGAACTTTTTTTAAATCTTCTAAGGTCATACACCTTAACATAATAAAATCTGTTTCTTATCAGCGAAAGAAAAAGATTTAAGGTATTCTTTAATAGGCCTTCAAATTTATTTTTAAATCTAAAATGCATAAAATAGGGAGCATAGGCCGTAGCGCCCTCCTCTATAATATTTAACGATATACACTTTTTATTGGTCGCAATAATCTGCATCAATTTATTTTCTATCAGTGGCAGATAAACCGTATATTTTTCTCCGTTTGTCTTTTCTTCGATAAGACCATCAATCTTAGGTATGAAAGCGTAGAGCTTATAAAAACGGTCGATTAAATAATGGTTCATTTCGTCATGGATTAACGAGACATCAAGTGTAATCTTTCTTTTAAGCCCTTTATTATTATAGTTTCTTGAGATTATAAAAACGATATCTTCTTCTGGGATTTCCTTACTTTTGATTACTGCCATTGAGACGTAGTAAGTGATATGACTATGAAGGTAAAATAGATGCTTCATGCTAAATTATCTTTTTACTTACCATATTAAAGCGGAAGAGGATGGCATTATTTTTCATTCTCAAAAGATCTTTCATGTCCTTATCTAAAACATCGGTAAGATAATTACCTAAAAATAAGGAAATTAAAGTTGCCACTGCAGCGCCTTCTTTCCCATAGAGTGGAATTAAAAAAAGGTTAATTACTACGTTGGCTAAAAGCGCCACAAATGTTCGTAGCGCCTGTTTTCTTTCCTTATTTTCTATTACCAGATATCTTGCCGTTATCGAACCCATAGATGCAAAAGAAGACGCCCAGAATATAATGGCAAAAACAACATACGAACCGCTATATTCTTCTCCATATAAAAAATCAATAATAAAAGGACTTAAAAACGTCAATATCAGTGCAACCAAATTATTACCCCAGAACACTAAGGAGAATAATTTGGTGATGCCTTCTTTATATTTTATTTCGGATGATTGTTTCAAAGCCATAATAGCCGGCATCAATGAAATGGTAAGTACAATAATCAATGATACATACCCTTCATACAGCCTAATGGAAGAAGAGTATAGGCCCAGTTCTCTTGAGCTAACCATATTTTTAAGCATAATCTGGTCAATACGCATGTATAGAATTACGGAAATTGAAGATAGCAACATGGGCCATGCGCTTTTAATCAATTTGAAAACAATTGCTTTTTCAAAGAACATAAAAAACCTTACATTCTTTTGACTGAAATAAAAATATATCAAAAATAGAGCGGTAACCATATATTCCAACAAAAAGGCATATAAAAGGTAGGTAAAGGAAGCCTCGATGAAAATAAAATATAATTTGGCCGATAAGGATATTATAAGCGCAATGCTTTTGGCGATAGAAGAAATCTTAGCTTTGACCTTGGACTGAAAATAGAAGTCAATCATATCAAAAGGCTTAAAAAACAGAATAAGGGAATAAATAAGTATTAAATTATTAAGGGGGTCATCCGTTACGATCAAACCTTTAATTCCATTCAAAATCATGATGGACAGGAGAGAAAAGAACAGCATTAAATAAAAGGAGGATCCTAAAAATTTGCTTTCCTCTTTTCGAAACAAAATCAAATCTCTTACCAAGATAGAGGACATTCCGAATTCCGCGAGGGGTAAAAAAATCGCCACGTAGGCTATAATATAATTTAAATCACCATAACCTGCCGGGCCTAAATATCTAGCGAGAAGCACTGCGGCAACAATACCAGAGAATAACCTTAAGACTTTCTCAAGGACCATCCAAAAGGAGTTCCATACATAACTTTTAGACCTACCGAGCATTCTAAAAGAGCGGCTTTATTTCACTGAATTCATTCAGTTTTTCGTTATTGTAGGCAAGAAAAAGAATGCCGTTAGACTTGGCGGCATCGCGGTCATTAATCGAATCGCCAATCAAACACGTATACTTTCTTTCGTATTTATACTCATCTAAAATCTCCTCTACTAACTTTTCTTTTGGCGTTGGCGACCCGTTTATCGATATAAAATATTTTGATATGTCAAGTTCTTTACACAGATAACGGAGTTCCTCTTGATCAGATCCCGAAGCAACATGGAAATTATACTCTTTGTATTTGTTCTTGATGAACCTTAAACTTTCTTGAATCAAGTATGACGGTTTTGTCAGTTCATTTATCATAATCTTCGAAAATTGGTGCGCATACTCTCGTACCTCATTTTCGGTTATTTTTTCGGAAAGTAATTCTGTAAAAAAATACCTGATTTTCACATATCTGGAAAGACCCCCATTTTCCCTATGGTATTCAAGAAGTTTGGCGACAGATTCTTGGTCGAATGCACTGAATATTCTTTTGAATCCGATATCCCGAACTGCCATAGAATCTAAAATTACGCCATCAAAATCCCAAATAATAGTCTTTATCAAATCAAAATTTTTTTCTGGATGTTTCCACTAGTAATCAAATGATGTTCGGTTGAGTAAATTTACTGAATTGCTTTGTACAACTGTTCCGCTATGATGAAATCTTCGGGCCAATCGATATCAAAGGAATGATAGCCTTCTGTTTTTAATAAAAGAGGTTTTTTACCAATCCTATCCTTATATTTTTTATAGTTATCGATGGAGTTTATAAAAATGCCGCTATTTATTTCAAAAATCTCAGGTAAGGTTTGGGTTCTAGGCCATTTTTCAACATTTCTATCATAATTAAAACTTCCTTCTTTATCCCAAAGAAATGTCTGCATTTTGTTTACGGTCATCAGACTGTCGTATATTTTATCCTTCAAGACGTTCAAATAATCAGAAACGGCCTTGTTGTAAACTTTATCGTCGATAAAAGGGGAGGTCACATGGGTCCATAACACATGTCCTTTGGCAATAAGTTCTGGAACATAGGCAATAAGATCATCGGTACTCGTCGAAGAGCTTGACAATATCTCTGGACGCTGAATTACTTTTATTTTAGAATGACCAAAGTTGTTTGCTATTTCCATCACCTTTCGATCATTGGTAGAAACGACGATAGAATCTACATAGGCAACTTTTATCAGTTGTGCCAATTTTATTTTTACAAGACCTCCTGACTGTCCGGAAAAGTCTTTAGTGTTTTTTTCTGGAATTCTCTCGCTTCCGGCCCTACAGGGCAAAAATACTGTTATCATTATATGAGGCTATATATTGATTTGGTTTCTATGTTCTTATAACGTGTTGCGGTAATCGAAATCAATGATATGCCTTCCAAGGCAAGAGCGTCGTTAATGATCCGCTGATTCTCTTGTGCGAGCATAAACTGGATGGGGTCGATAGTAGTATCATAACCATCGAAACCTGCCAAATAAATTCTTTTCACCCCTAGGTTTAATGCTATCTGGATGCCCAATACAAGTGGAGAATCTGTTGAAGTAGAAGTAAATTCAATGTTTTGGAGTTCCTTGGACACCTGTTGTATGCTGTGAGGCATAACCGTTCCCATCTTTCTAGGATACGGTGGAAACACACAAGTACCTAACACCTCGCTAGGAGGGACAAAATGCTTAAGTAATTTCTCGCTTTCAAAACCAGCCAATGCGTAATATTGTGCCGCATTTAGGCTTTTGTATAACGAAACATGCTTAGTGCCACCATGTATGACACATATACCATGACCTTTGTCGACCTTTTTTTTAATCGCCTGAAAGTGATTGATGGCAGATTTCCCTCCCCCTAGTATTATTGCCTCCTCGAAAAGATTTTCTTTTTCGAGAAACGGTAATCTAATGTTATCCTGAACGTCTTCTTTTTGGTTCCGCAACGCGTTTAAAATACTACTTATGGAATAGCGATTCATGCCGACCCACTCCATGACTTGCTTTTGGGGAAGTGAATATGCCCCTGAAAACATATAAGGAAGGTTGGTTCCCCAACTATATTTTTTCTTCATTTCTTCAAACTCGGAAACTACCGCGCTCAGTTCATTATAATCAAGGTTCAACGGTTCTACACTATCTAAATAGGTCATCAATAACTCCATTCTCAGATTTCCGGCTCCTCTTCCCATCCCCGTGATGGTAGCATCTATTATAGTACAACCTTGGTTGATTGCCTCTAAGGAGTTAATGAGCGCCATTTCCAAATTATTATGCCCATGGAATCCCAAAGGAACTTCGGTCTTTGATTTTACCAGACCTACTACCTCCTTCAATTGTGCTGGGGTTATTCCACCGAAGGAGTCTACCATATAAAAATAATCGATTGTACTTTCAAGGCCTATGAGCTCATCCAAGAACGAAGGGTCTTCTTTCCATTTGGACATGTACATTACGTTGAAAGCTACCTCGAAACCCATTTTTTTTACTGCTTTGGCCAATTCGATGGCCCTGCAGAAATTTTTAGGGTCGATAGCTATACGCACCATTGAGATAAAGGGCTTACAATCTTTCAAAAGATTTTCTACGTGACTGGCCCGAATATCTTTCTCATTTAATATAATCACTAGTTTTTTAGAAGGCATGAACGACTTAATTTCCTCCATGACAAACTTGGGACAGTAAAAGTATTCGCCGAGATAACCATCCATGGGTATGCTTCTATATCCGATTTCGATATAGTCAATAGGAAGATTTTCCATAGTTTGGGCATATTCCTTTACCAAGGTCTTGTCAAAATCCCAATCGGTATAATATCCGCCGTCCCGAAGGGTACAGTCCAAAATGCTAAATATCTTTCCGTTTAATCTCATTTGTTAGGATTTTTAGAGGTGAAGTATTTATCATACCATTTTTCAATTTTTTTGAATATACTCAAAAAGCGTTCAAAATTAAATTTAAACTATTCTTTTAATTGGAAAAGGATTTTTTTATAAGTTGACGCGACCGAACGGCATAGTCTCTGACTTGTTTAAAACCTTTTGAATTTGGACTATAATCCCTTAAATCTGTCATTGGTCTTTCATAGAATTTGTAAAGCAAGATTGAAAAAAAGAAGGTTATACCAAAGTAAAACAGATAAAGTGCCAAAGAAAATAATATTGTGTTGTTCCACTTTGATATTCTTGATAGGCCCAATAATACAAATGAAAAATGAATCAAATATGCCGAATACGACACTAATGAAATTTTGGTTACTGCTTTTCTGAAAAACCCTTTGGGTTTGCCTAATTCTGTTTCGCTATAATATGGTAATAGTAAAGCAAAACCTAAGCTGGTAATGGTGAAGATAAATGTTTTGCTAAACCATGAAGTGTTTTCAAGCCCATCTTGAATAATATCCGTGTAATAATAAAATGCAGATACTATCAACAAAAAAACTGCTAGACAGAGCATGGCTTTGGTATATTTTCTGTAGAAATCCACATAATAATATTTTATCCACGCAAAAAATACTCCTGTAAGTACAGAATCTAGTCGCAACGGAACTATTTTACGTATACCGGTATCCCAATTAGGGTTTTGATAGGAAACCACTAGAATTTTAAGCAGTAATGATAAAAGTAAAAGAAAAAGAATACTTTTAATTACGGTTATTTTTTTGGAATCTGTTTTGCCCTTAAATCTATTTACAAAAATTAAAAATACAGGAAAGCTTAAATAAAACCATTCTTCCACGGCAAGACTCCAAGCCTCTTCAAAAAAATGGGGATGTTCTGTAAAAAAATTTTGTAAAAACAGTAGAAACGCGTAGTATCTAATGTCATTGTAAACAAATTTGGCAAAAACAATAGCCAGCAAAGCATTTAAAAAAAAAATTAAATAATAGTTTGGTAGTGTCCTGAACCATCTTCTTTTCCAAAAGCCAACGATTACCTCAAAATCAAACCTTTTTTCCCTTTCAAAGATCCGTATTAAAATACCCCCAATCAAAAATCCGCTTAGCACAAAAAAAAGTTCGACACCCCAAAATCCACCTATCGACATAAACTCTATGTCGCCGAATATTGGACGCAGAATCCAACGTCCATGAGATATTAGAACTAACATAATTGCCCAGAACCTAAGGTAGTCCAATCCGTATATTCTATCTTTATCTAAATCTAAGTGTAAAAGCTTTGTTGTCATAGAAATTAGAAACCTCAGGTTTTGGAATTCTATTTAAAGGAAATCGAATTATTTTCCTACTATTGGCTATTCTTCAAAATTTGGATTGCCTTTGATACGCTATCCCTCCAATACGGTATTTTGAGACCAAGTACATTTTTAATTTTAGAAGTGTCCATAACACTGAACGCAGGGCGGCGAGCAGGTGTGGGATATTCCGAAGTTTTAATAGGCAACACTTTACATTTGATTTTACCTATATCAAAAATGGCCACTGCAAAATCGTACCAACTCGCAACTCCTTCATTGCTATAGTGATAGGTTCCATAATTTTTTTCATTGCCTAAAATAATTTTTAGAATAAGACTTGCCAAATCGCCAGCATAAGTCGGAGTGCCAATCTGATCGCAGACCACTCCCAACTCTTCCTTTTCCGAACCCAAACGTAACATGGTTATTAAAAAATTACTGCCGTGTTCGGAATATAACCACGAAGTTCTAATAATAATATGCTCCCCTAAAGTAGCGGAAATTATTAATTCACCATCTAGTTTCGTACGCCCATAAACACTTACCGGTGCCGTAGCATCCTCTTCCGTATAAGGTGTTGATTGAAGTCCGTCGAAAACAAAATCCGTTGATATTTGTATAAGTTTTACCTGGTTCTCTTTACAGGCTTGTGCCAAATTTTTGGCCCCAAGTACATTCACCCTTTCAGCAGGCCCCATGTCCGTCTCAGCCTTATCGACGGCTGTAAATGCCGCGCAATTTACGCAATATGATATGTCATTTTTTCCAAAAAAAGACATCACCTCGCCAGAGTCGGTAATGTCCAATTCATCAATATCCACGAAAAGGAATTCAAAATCATTCAAACTTAGGGATATCTCTTTGATGCACATTGCCAATTGACCCTTACCCCCAGTAACCAGAATTTTTTTCATAATCGGGCATTTTCAAGATTTGGCAAAATGGCATCCTTTTCAGAAATAGTTAGCTTCTCTTTCGGTAACTTCCAATCAATGTTCAACATCGGGTCGTTATAAATAATGCCTCCTTCGGAAGCTTTGTTGTAGTAATTGTCGCATTTATAAAAAAACTCCGCGGTTTCGCTTAATACTACAAAACCATGTGCAAATCCTTTCGGTATAAAAAGTTGTTTTTTATTTTCTTCGCTTAATTCCACCGAAAAGTGTTCGCCAAAAGTTGAAGAGCCTTTTCTGAGGTCAACGGCCACATCAAGAACGGTACCCTTAATAACCCTTACTAATTTGGACTGTGCATGAATACCCAATTGATAATGCAATGCCCTTATGACTCCTCTATTAGAAAAGGATTGGTTATCCTGCACAAAATGCACATCCGAGCCTGTAGAAGAACCAAAAGTTTTTGCATTGTATGATTCCATGAAATAGCCTCTGTCATCCTCAAATATCTTTGGCTCCAATAAAAAACAACCCTTTAGGTAGGTTTCTGATACCGTCATGCCCCTTTCTTTAAAATTCCCAGTAAATTCTTGCCATAACCACTTTTCATCAGGGGTTCTGCAAGCTTTTTGAACTGTTTACTATCAATGAATCCCATTTCAAAAGCGGCTGCCTCAATGGCTCCGATTTTTAATCCCTGACGTTCCTCTATGACCTCTACGAATTGCGAAGCCTGCATTAATGATTGAAACGTTCCCGTATCCAACCAAGCAGTGCCCCTATCCAAAATACTGACACTTAATTTTTGTCTCTCCAAATATACTTTGTTTACATCCGTAATTTCCAGTTCTCCCCTCGGGCTCGATGAAATATTCTTTGCGATTTCAATCACTTCGTTATCATAAAAGTAGATTCCCGGAACCGCGTAATTAGATTTGGGTTTCTTTGGTTTTTCTTCAATGGTTAATGCTTTTCCTCCTTCATCGAACTCTACTACACCATAGCGTTCGGGGTCATGTACGCGATAAGCATAAATAATACCGCCATCCGGATCATTATTGGCCTGTAGAAGTTTTGCCAGTCCTGATCCATAGAAAATATTGTCGCCTAATATCAACGCTACCTTATCGATTCCAATAAATTCCTCGCCAATAATAAATGCTTCAGCCAATCCATTCGGATTTTCCTGTACGGCATAAGAAAAAACGCAGCCATATTTATGACCATCTCCCAGCAAATCCTTGAATAGCGGTAAATCTTTTGGTGTCGAGATAATCAATATTTCCCGAATCCCCGCATACATTAATGTCGATAAAGGATAATAAATCATGGGCTTGTCATAGATTGGCATCAACTGTTTACTGATTGACAGGGTCAACGGATGCAGTCGGGTTCCGGAGCCTCCGGCTAAAATTATACCTTTCATGATAAAAATTAATTTTTAAGGTTAGCTGTTTTCGCTAGGGTTAGAAGGTAATCTGTTAATTAATTTCAGGAATACATCTTATTGTAGTACTCTTGATATGCACCCGAGGTAACATTTTTAAGCCATTGCGCGTTGTTCAAATACCAATCTATGGTACGTTCTAGTCCTTCTTCGAACGTTACAGATGGCTTCCAACCTAATTCTCTATTAATTTTTCCAGCGTCGATGGCATATCGTAAATCGTGTCCGGGACGGTCTTTCACATAGGAAATCAACTTTTCCGAAGTTCCTTTTGCCCTACCTAATTTTCTATCCATCTGTTTGCACAACAATTTCACCAACTCTATGTTTTGCCATTCATTGAAACCTCCAATATTATAGGTTTCGTGATTTTTTCCTTCGTGAAAAACAAGATCTATTGCCACAGCGTGATCTTCAACAAAAAGCCAATCTCGCGTGTATTTACCGTCTCCATACACAGGCAATGGTTTATTTTCTATGATATTATGTATAAACAAGGGTATTAACTTTTCAGGAAAATGATTGGGCCCATAGTTATTCGAACAATTAGTGATAACATAGGGCAAGCCGTATGTTTCTCCATAAGATCTTACAAAATGATCAGAACTTGCCTTTGAGGCGGAATAGGGCGAGTTGGGGTCGTAAGAGGTCTCCTCCGTAAAGAGGCCCGTTTCTCCTAGGGATCCATAAACCTCGTCGGTACTAACATGATAGAAACGACTTTTACTTGATCTATCATTGCTAGATATATCCTTGAATGCGTTTAACAAGTTTACCGTCCCTATTACGTTTGTTCGGACGAAAGCAAGGGGGTCTTCGATTGATCGGTCGACATGTGATTCCGCGGCTAGATGTATCACACCATCGAATTCATATTGTTCGAAAATTTTATTGATAAAGCCGGCATCAACAATGTCGCCTTTTAAAAATTTATAGTTTTTGGATTCTTCAATATCCTTGAGATTCTCAAGATTTCCAGCGTAAGTGAGGGCATCGAGATTGAATATTGTATAATTACTATACCGTTTCAAAAACCTCCTTATAACATGAGAACCTATAAATCCCGCACCGCCTGTGATTAGTATGTTCATATAAATCAGTTATTTTGCTGGTGATTCTAAAATTTACTACAACTTAACGTTTATCTTAATTACGTCAAACTCCAAATTATAATGTAACTAATTATGATTTTTCGATTTCAAGGGCCTTTTTGTTTAAATATCTTATAAAGGCGTAAATAAAGAAAAAGGTCAATAACATTGCAGGTATTACGGTAATACCTTGAGCATATAAAGGGGTTCGTACTATCTGGTTTTTTCCGTAATTGATAATATGCACCACCTCTTCCTGTTCTACTAATTCCAACTTCTTACGCTCTGTATCCGAAACCAAACTGTTTTTCAAAGCGAGTAAACCGGTTATGTCCAAGCCGTTTTCTGTATCAAGGGTCAAGGTGTTTTGGCTTGTATTACCAGTTTTAAGCATATTTTCAGTATAACCTTTAATCAGGTTGTCGATTTGGCCTATCAACTCCTTGTTTCTTTGCACTTTCAAGCGCGCGTTCTGGTTATATACCTCTTTAAGTTCATTAAAATAAAGGTTGTTTTCAATGTACTTCATAAGCTTCAGCGATGCCGCCCTGCCCGCCAGTACATTCTTATAAAAAAAAGTAATACGATGGTGTAAATTATTCTTTTTCTGTATTTCAGTTTTCACAGCATCTAGCACAAAACTATCTTCTTTGAAATTTTGTAGTACTGCCAAATACTTTAGGTCTCCCTCAAAGTCCATCTCTTTGTACCTTTCTTCCTGTATCTGTTCTATTTCAATTCGCAGGGTTTCAAGTTCGGCAACGACAATACCCATTTCCATGAAGAAAATGGTATCTTTGGCTTTCAAGTTTGCTTCGATTTCTTCGACAACGTTATAGAGATAATCTTTACTGTCAAAATTGGGCTTCACGATAACTTCGGTTTTCATCTCATCAGAGATAACAAACTTTAGGGCTAATCCTATTGCGAATCCCGCAAACACCAAAATGGCCAGTATTACAAAATTGTGTTTTAAGTAAAGGAAGAACCGTAAAAAACTTCTAAAAACAGCTCGAAAGCCATTTCTAATCATCTTAAACAACTTCCCTAAATCTATCTCGTCAGAATCAGGTCGAGCGTTAACCGGTTTATTATCAGTCATTTGTTGATTGCTGTGAATTAAAAATCTGCATCAAAATTTTATCCGTAATCAAATACGTTGGTTTAACTCCTGTGGTACCCAAGCCACCGGATGCCAATGTACTGCCAGTTACTAATGGATTATCAGAAGCATAATAGGCGTATCGTACCTTTACATCTTCACCTATACTCTTACGAATTTTGGAGGCCGACTGTATGGCTTTCTGATAATGAACACCTTCCATTTCAAGTCCGATTACATTCCATGTGCTTTGTTGGAAAAACTTAAGTATATCCTTGTTCTGTAATGAGGTACCCAAAACAGTGACCATCGTTCCCTCGAAAACTTCCAATCCGTGCCCCTTAAAATCTTTTGCGCAGAGCTCATTTTTAAAAGGATAATTATCTGCTGTACCTTCAAATATATGGGCCGATGGTATCATCAAATCACCTTTTCCTCCATCTAAAATGCCTGCCTTGCCCATTATAGAAATCGAAGCCACATTTAAGTGAACCTCTTTTTTCTTGCCTTCCTTATATGGCTTTAAAAGCTCGTCAATGGTCTCGTAGGCCTGTTCGCCAAAAGCATAATCCATCACAAATATAACAGGTTTTTCGGCATTGGGAATATCTTTCGATAGTTCGTAACAACAGACATCTTTATCCATCTTGGCAGTATCAAAAAGCTGGACGTCAATATTAGTGCCCGAAAAGTCGTTGATGGCAATCATCCCATTTTTTTTAGCCATCTGGATCACTTTTTCTCGAAATTCTTGATTCAACGAAGAACTTAGCGCTTCATAAATCTCCAAAGATTCAGTATCCGAAAACTCCTTTTTTAAGGCCTTTCTAGCATATAAAGAATTCATGACGCTGTGCATATTGGCACTTATTATATGCACAGGCCGTTCTAGAAGTCCGTTTTTCTGAAGGGTTTCCTTGATGATGTCGGCCCAGCGTTCACCATGTATATGGTGGCCAAGCCGTTCGCGTAGTAAAGAACTAAAGGTGATGGCCCTTTTCTCGCCGGTTATCTCTTCTTCTATGGCCAACTTACCTAACCAATAGATAATTTCCAAAAAACGTTCTGGCTGTTCTTTGGAGGCGAAGCGTTCGTGCACAGCCATAATTTCTACGAAAGGACGCCCCAATATGTTCGCTGTGTGTATGACGGCGACTTCCCGTTCTGCCAAGGTTGGCTCTTCTTTATTCACGAAGTCCTCAAGTTTGGCCCAATCTCGAATGGTCTTGTCGGTATCTTGAATCAATACCCGCTTACAGATTTTTTCTGATTCTATAAAAAGGAAGGTCAAGTGGGTGAGGATATCATAAATATCTGAACGCCCCCGGGTAATTTCGATATTCATCTGTTCGTCATCGATACGGTAGCAGTTACGGCGACGTTTGGGGGGAACAATGGGTTTAAAATGAGACCGCCCATAACCTTCGTCGGAAGTTAGGTTGATAAATCGGCACTGCTCGATACCTTCTGGAAGTCTTTCCAAAACATATATTAGACCGTTTAGTTCGGCCTTCTCTTCACCGATAGAACCATAAATTTCAGGGCGCAGCTGTAAAAGTGCGTTTTTCATTGATTCGCCCGAAACTCCAGTAGGCTTATAGAACCCTCGATTAAAAAGGTGCCGCATGGTAATGTACAGGCGCTCAATGGCATTGGTCGATTCTTGAGCTCGGGTTGTTATGATGGTCTTGCCCATAAACGGATTTCAGGCAAAATTACGTTTTTTTTGCAACCTTGACCCCTAAACTTCAAGCTTCAATAGAGCATCTGCAACCGAACGGTCATTTGCCAGCCGCTGCACCTTATTTTGCCCGCCCAATTTTCCTTTAGATTTCATATAATCATTGAAGCCACCAGATTTAATTGTTGTTACTATTAATCTTTGGAGGATTTTACCTTCAATCAAATCAAAATAATAGCTGTTCTGTTTTTGCAGGCTACTATCAAGAATTTCAATAAATTTTTCGATATCAGACGGTTCTTTTTCAAATTCCACCAACCATTCATGGTAAGGTAGTTGCTCCCCATCTGGATTGATTTGTGGGGCAACCGTAAATTCGTTGATACGAGCGTCGGTTGAGGCGATGGCGTGTTGCATGGCCTCTTCTACTTCTTTGGCAATCACGTGCTCCCCAAAGGCAGATATAAAATGCTTGATTCGCCCTGAAACTATGATTTTATAGGGCATTATAGAAATAAACTGAATGGTATCCCCGAGGTTGTAGGCCCATAGTCCAGCATCTGTAGAAATAATCATCACATAATTCGTATTGATTTGTACCTCCCTTAGTGTAATACGTTTTGCATTCTGATTATAAAACTCATCTGCTTTGACGAACTCATAGAAGATTCCTGCATCCAAAAGCAAAAGCATGCCTTTTTCCTTTTGAGAATCTTGATAAGCGAAAAATCCTTCACTAGCGGGGAATAGCTCGATACTATTTACCTTTCGCCCTATAAGATTTTCGAATTTAGCGCGATAAGGCTCGTAATTAACACCTCCATAAATAAAAAGCTTGAAATTTCGAAAAAGCTCACCCACCTTTTTATCCGTTTTAGCCTGTAAGCGCTCAAAATACATTTGCACCCAAGAGGGAATGCCGGCAATTACAGTCATATCTTGGTCAACTGTCTCATCCACGATAGCATTAACCTTGGTTTCCCAATCTTCTATACAATTGGTTTGCCAACTAGGCAGCCGATTTTTTTGAAGATAATTAGGCACGTAATGGGCCGATATACCTGAAAGACGCCCGAGTTTAATACCATTTTTCTCTTGTAAAATAGGACTACCCTGTAAAAAAATCATTTTCCCGTCTACGAAATCTGCATTTCCAGTTTCGTGAATGTAGTTGAGAATGGCATTTCGAGAAGCGTTTACTTGATGTTTAATAGAAGTGTCAGTGATGGGGATATATTTTGCGCCCGAAGTAGTGCCTGAGGTTTTTGCGAAATATACGGGCTTACCAGGCCACAAAATATCCGAATGCCCGGCTACAACTTGTTCTACATAGGGCTTTAGTTCTTCGTAATCGCGAATCGGAACATGCTCAATGAAGGACTGATGAGAAGTTATCTTCGAGAAATTGTGATCTACCCCAAATTTCGTTTTGGCTGCCTTCTGTAACAAATTTTCAAAAACCCTTTGTTGGGTTTCAATCGGATTGTTGACCCATTTTGCCGTTTTACGGGCTATGTAGCTTGCGAAAATTTTGGCAGCAAAGGATTTTAATGACATACTTAGAATTTATGGATTTTGAAACGCAGTCTATTAAAAGTACCTTTTTAAACACTGCGTTGAAAAGAAGGTTCAATTAACGGACATTAGCATAAGTCTCAACGCCGGTCTTAAAAGTTTTTAAAAAATTTAATACGATTTCAACCTTACCTGTTAATACTAATATAGAAACTCCTTACCTTCTAAACAGATTGCTAAATTATAACTGATCTCTCTTTTACAGTATGCTGAAGCAATGGGCCCTTATCACTTTTAGCGACCAATTCTATTTTAATTGATTTTATCTTTGAATTCAAGCTTTGAACACTTCTAAAAATCAATATAGTTCAATGGGTTAACTGTGTCGCCGTTGCTCCATAGTTCAAAATGCAAATGTGGGCCTGTAGTCAGTTCTCCTGTATTCCCTACGGATGCAATAACTTCACCCGATCTAACAATATCGCCTTGTTCCTTCGATAGGCTTCCGTTGTGTTTATATACGCTAAGTAAACCTTCGTCGTGTTCAATTATAATTACGTAACCGGTGTCTGCCGTCCATTCAGAGAAAATTACCGTTCCGTTAGCCACTGATTTTATTGGAGTGTTAATAGGAGCAGTCACATCTACAGCAAAATGTTTTTTTCCGGCATCATAGGTATTACTAATCAATCCATTAATGGGTGGAAATAATATGAGTTCAGCACTGGTGGCATCCCTTTCAAAAAGATTGTATTTATCTTCTTTGGCCACTTCGGCCCTTAACATTGAATCTTCTTTAATAGGCGTAAGGTCTATGCTCGATGGATCTAGCTCAAACTGTTCACGAATAGAATCAAGATTTGTTTCATTATTCTTGATATCGCCTCTTAGGACTAATCTAATATTTTCAAGGTACCGATTGGTATTGCCTAATGTAAGCATAAGAGAATCAGTCTTGTAAGTAAGGTCGGTAGCTTGCTTTTTAAGTTTGGTAGATGAGTACCCTGGGATATATTCCCGTAATGGGGTGAAAGCAATCAATAAGGTAGTGAGTCCAATTAGCCCGATAATACAAAGTGAACCGGTAACAAATACGTTGAGCCTGCTAAGTTTAAAGGAAATTTTTTCCTCAAACGTACTTTCGTTGAGAATTACCAGACGGTATTTATGCAAAAGCTTCCTTTTGATTTCCTTTCTTTTCTTGACTTTTTTGGCCATAGACAAATATACGTATGGATTTGAAACCCTACTGTCTTCTTTTAAAAATTATGATAGCTTGGTTATAATGAACCTTCGAAACACTATTTACGTAAGTAAACAAAAAGAAGGAGGTTTAACTAAAATAAACGGTCACAATAACTTCCGTAACCTTAATGAAGGATTGAATTACTTTTTTAGTACATTTGTTATCCTGTAAAACATTTGAATTATGACAGCACTAAATATTTTTCTAGCTTTTGGCCCTTGGCAAATCGCTATCGTCGTACTGGTAGTCCTCTTATTGTTCGGAGGAAAAAAAATTCCGGAACTTATGCGTGGGTTGGGTAGCGGCATCAAAGAATTCAAGGATGCCTCTAAAGAAGACGAAGAACCATTGAACGATAAGTTGGAAGACAAGAAAAAATAGATATTATCAATATTATTTTAAAAACCCTTGACAAATGTCAAGGGTTTTTTTATGCAATAGAATTAAATTTATTAAAAACCAATAGGTATTAATTATATGCGTAGTTGATTACACTCTTTATAAGTCTTGATTTCCCGTTAAATCAACATCAGCTAATCCGTACACAACACTAAACCGTTCTTTCACAACAATTCTTATCCGGAGAACAGCAATTGCACGAATTTTACGTTATCTATATGATAAGTAAGTCGATTATTATTTAATCTATCTCGTGCATTCCCATACAGTATAATCCACTGGAAAACAGCCAAGCCTTAAATTTTATAACCATATCATGAGGAAACTATTCCCTAGACTATTATTCTTTCTTTCGTTCAGCCTATTTGCACAAGATCTTCAAGAACTGAGATTCGATGAAACCCCGACTACGGTGAGTAACCAAACTCAGCGCCGCCCTTCATACATCGAACCTGCTGTTTCCATTAACACAACTTTTGAAGAAGCCGCAGACACTAACAATATACCATATCGAACGTTTAGTGGCCTTGAAAACGTAGAGAACGGTTATTACATCATATCAGGGGTTTTCAGTAAGGGAAAAAATACAAAAAAAACCATAAAAAAATTAAAGCGTAAAGGCTTTGAAGAGGCCGGATATATAACCAATCCTGAAAGCGACCTTAATTATGTTTATTTGACCTATTATCCGTTTGGTCTAGAGGCAGTCGATGCTTGTATTTCCCAACTAGAAGGCACCTACACTGACCAAATATGGATTCTTGAGATTGAGAATAGCGTGACCATAGGAGGGCCTCAGATGGCTGTGGTAGAGGTAAACGAACCCGAAATAAATGATGACCCCAACCAAACCGACCATGTTCTTGAAAATAACACCGAAATCGAAACCTTGGACTCACCTTCGCCAAAGGCAACAAAGATTACTGAAACCGTAAGCAAGAGTAAGACGATTGAAAAGGCTGACGCCTATTTTAATAAAATGTGGTATGCCGAAGCTGCCGATCTATATGAGCAGGCACTTGCAAAAGGCGCAAAATTCTACACCCGAGATAATCTTCAAAAAGCTGCTGATGCCCATTACTTCAACACCGATATGGAAAAGGCGTATCAGTGGTATAATGTTCTTTACGAAAATTACGGTAAAGAAATGTCAGAAGATAATATGTTCAAATACGCTCACTCGCTAAAAGGCACTGGAAAGTATGGTCGAGCAAAGCGTCTTATGCGTTTGTATAACCGAAAAGAGGATAATGAGTTAGATGAGGTCAACAATACCGAAATGACCGCTAACGAAATTGTTTTAGATGCTATCATGGGATCTGAGCAGGATTTCGAAATTAAGAACATGTCGGTAAACACCAAATATTCAGATTTTTCCCCAATGTTCCTTGACTCGAGTCAAATCGTATTTTCTTCTGCAAAAGATTCCTCCATTTTCAAAACACGTAAGTATAAATGGAACGATCAGCCATTTCTTGATCTCTATGTGGCACAAATAAACAAGGAGTCACAAGACTTAAAGGATGCTATTAAATTTTCAAAAAAAATAAACACGAAGTACCATGAAGCATCCGTAGCCTTTTCCCCTGATAATAAAACAATGTACTTTACGCGGAATAACTATGGCAAAAAATTGAAGCGCGATAAAGAAGGTGTGAACCACCTAAAGATATATAAGTCTAATAAGGTTGACACTGAGTGGACGGAAGCCGTAGAAGTTTCTTTTAATAGCAACGATTACTCAACCGGCCATCCGGCCTTGAGTCCTGATGGCAAGCAACTTTACTTTGTGTCTGATATGCCAGGAAGTATGGGTAAGAGCGATATTTTTGTGGTTGATATTTTGGATGATGGAAGTTTTTCGAGCCCGCGAAACCTAGGTCCAGGCATCAATACAGAAAAGAGGGAAATGTTTCCTTTCTTCAATGGCAAAAAACTATACTTTTCTTCGGATGGTCATACCGGTCTCGGCGGTCTCGATATTTTCGAAGCAGCGTACGATCTGGAGAAAGGTTTTGGTGAAGTAGTTAATATGGGTAAGCCCATAAATAGTAATAAAGACGATTTTTCATATATCGTGAACGAAGACAATGCGAAAGGCTTTTTTGCCTCTAATCGAGACGGGGGCAAGGGCGATGACGACATCTATTCGTTCAAAAGACCATCCATAGAAGAAATACCAGTCAATAACAATGCCATAGCAGGAGTGGTAACCGAATTGGTAACCGGTGAGTTTATGCCACAAACTTTAGTGGAACTATTAGACGAGAACGGAATCAAATTAAAAGAAATAGTTACTGATGATGAAGGTGGCTTCATGTTCGAAGATCTACAAAGCAGTACAAAATACACAATCAAAACATCACGTAAAGAATTTTTCGATTCTGAAAAGCTATTAAATACAGAGGACAACGAGCTGGTAAATGTTGATATTGCTATGAAACGGCTTGAAGATATGATTGCAGTAGAAGAAGGTATCAAGAAACTTAAGACCGAAATGATTTATTTTGAATTTGATCGATCAGAAGTAAGGCCAGAAGCTGCTAAAGAACTGAACAAGTTGGTGAGCGTGATGAAAGAATATCCAGGCATGGCGATAAAAATCGAGTCGCATACCGATTCGAGAGGTAGTAAAGTGTACAACGAATATCTATCTGACAAGCGAGCCAAAGCTACTCGGGACTATATCATTTCACAAGGTATCGACGCAGACCGTATCGAAAGCGCAATTGGTTATGGAGAAAGCCGATTATTGAATGAGTGCGATGGTACGGTAGCCTGCTCTGAAGCCACACACCTACTCAACAGAAGATCAGAATTTATCATCGTAAGAGAGTAACATCAAGGTCCCACGACACCTACACCTAACCCAAAAAAGCATCCGTAAATTACGGATGCTTTTTACATTTATATGATTCCTACTTTTAAAAGCATTGATGATTTTTTCCGTACATCCCATTTTCAGGGGGTTCGCCGTTAATACGTAAGCCAAGGATTACATTGACGAAATTCCGTACGTTTCATCCCAATTAATTGAATCGGCCTGATTCTTTTACAACCTTTGCGGTAGAAACAATAAAAACTTTTTATATGGATAAATTATTACTTGTTAAAGAAATATATGTTGAAGCTTTTAAAAATTGGACATTTCGCATACTCCAAAAGTATTTTAAAGTCTATTCATGGTTCTGTTTTGCGCTACTTTGCATCGTGCTGTATGCTTTTGCTTATAGAGTCGCTACAGGCTTTTCTTTTGGTTGATACCGCATTATCTTAACTATAAAAGCCCATCAAATTGATGGGCTTTTTTTTTTGATGAATAGCTTTTCTAGGATACATCAGAAAAGGCGCTGTAGCAACACGTACAGCACTACATCCTATTTTTCTTCTGAAATATTAAATTGCAAGGTTTTTAAGATGGCCTCCAACTCAAACATATCGTCACGTTTTTCCGTGGCAGGTGCAAACACAAAGCCTTCTAAAACCAATTTTCTATTGTTTGCCTTGTCGTTGAGAATATAGGTCAGAAAAGGACCCGCCATTGGGTAGTTTTTCATATCCCAGATCCCTCGTACCTCAACGCCTTTCACGCCCGCGATTTCAACCGGAAAAACGGCCGGTGCGTACGCAGGCTCTGTTCTCATATGGGTTTTTTTTCCGGTAACATCAGGGCCGGGAATATATTTTTCACCAATAGAATCACGCATCGCGATAATGTCGCGCACTAAGGTAGAATCGTTTGTAAAACTATTCGCAGGTAGTTGGTAAACAATAATATTAGCGGTTCCTTTCTGAATTTCCCGGTCTATCCAGACGAAGCTGTCTTCTTGTTTGCCCACTTTGTAGATAGACGGCACTTTGAGCGAAATACCGAACTTTTCCTGTAACACGTCCTCCCGATTTAAAGAACGATTAAACCTTTTTTGGGCTTCCGTAATTTCCATATCCTTAAAGGCCGTTATAATCTGGTTCGATTCAGAAGCTAGATTTTCCATAATTTCAGCTTCGGTAGTACCCTTGATAACCCCTACATTTTGGGGTGCCGCATACATATCGGTTTTAACATGCGCTACATTAACGGAATCTAACATCACATAAAGCACTGAACGGGTATTGCGAATGGAGCCTGTAAAAAATTTTGGTGCGATTTGATCGATATTGAATAGCGGTTCGTCCATTGGCATACCTAGAACGGGTGCCGCAAAATGCCTTCGAATGGAATCACCAACCTGACCATTCCAAAGTTCATTATCAATAACAACGACCATTGAGTTAATGGCTCCTATGGATGTAGGTAAGAAATTTTGATTTCCTTCTTCTTTACAAGAAAAGAGTAAAAGGCTTAGGCATAAACATAGTGATCCAAATGTTTTCATGAGCTGAGGTTTTGAGTTGATTGGCTATTAGCAGTGAATAGGCAATAACATGTTCGAATAATCTCAAACGAAACGACCTTGGTAATCACTAACTAAATAACATAATTTACGATGGACAAGCGCACAATTTCAATTTTGTGCCCGGCTTTAAATTACTACCACTAATACCGTTCCATTGTCGCAAATTATCAACCGAAATTCCTGGATATTTTTTTGAGATGGTCCATAGAGAGTCGCCACTTTGAACGGTATGCACTTTTGCCCCCTCAGGTATAGAGGTATTTGAAGAAGATGCGTTAGCGTTTGCAGGTGCATCACCCGGAATCCGTCTTGGATAAATGGTAAGCCTTTGTCCGATTCTCAGGTTATTGCTACGAAGTCCGTTCCATTGTTTGACTTGACTAACTCCAACACCATGACGTTCAGCAATCCGCCCAAGATAATCGCCACTGCGTACCTTATAGCGAATTCGGTTCTGTTCGGCCTCCGCCACCAACTGCGGGAGCGGACTCTCTTTGCTCTCTAGCTCGTTTTTTACATGGGCGTAAATGGCTTCTTCATTCGTCACAAAGCTTCCTACTGCATATGTTGGCAATCGTAGCGTATGTGATTTACCTTCAATAAACGGGATTACGTCCAATTTATAAGAAGGATTGAGCACCTTCAACTCTTTATTACCGACACCAACCAATTCTGAGACCTGATCAAAAGTAATCAGACTTTTGACATGAACGGTATCGGTTTCAAAATAGGCGCGCTCTACTGTTTCTCCTTTCAATCCGTGCTCATCTGCGTATTCAAAAAGATACATAGTCGCCAAAAACGCAGGCACATAACCGGCAGTTTCACGTGGTAAATATCGGCGCAGGTTCCAATAGTTTTTGTAGCCGCCAGACCTTCTGATAGCTTTGTTGACATTACCAGGACCTGAATTATAGGCGGCCAAAGCCAAATCCCAATCGCCATAAATTCCATACAATTGCGATAGAAATTGACAAGCGGCCTCAGTAGACTTAATTGGATCACTGCGATCATCCACATAGCTTGACACATCGAGGTCGAACTGCTTTCCGGTTCCATACATAAATTGCCAAAGGCCTGTTGCACCAACACGGGATCTGGCTTTCGGATTCAATGCTGATTCGACAATCGCTAAATATTTCATTTCTAACGGAATGTCATAATTATCAAACTTCTGCTCAAAAAGCGGGAAATAGAACTGACTAACGGTCAGCATTTTTTCCATGAGATCTCTCTTTCTGAATAGAAAAGATTTGATGACGTTTTCAAGGGAAGGATTATAGGCAATGTTAAATGGTGTCTTTTGATTTAGACGAGCCAAACGCGCTTTTAGAGTATCTGTTGGTAGTGAAGTAGGATAGGTTTTGTCGTAATCAAGACTGGATATTTCACTAAACATTTCATTTGAAAGCGATGCATTTTCATACAAAACTTCCATCCAAAGACTATCGTATTTAGCAGCCTCTGGAAGGTCTGGCAGATTGTACTTTTTAGTTGCGCCGTCTTGAATCAATTTTAGCAAGTTGTCATTCAAGGTGGTGTCGGAAGCCATCTCTTCCATCTGCATAACGCCGGTCATGTCCATGGCCAAAGTATCGATAGGGAGCTGATTGACATTAGTACTGCTCCGGTCAGATTGCTTCGTTGCGAGGGAGTCTTGTTGGGAAAGATTTAGGCTATCTTTCTGTTGCGCCAACAGTGGAAAGGCTGAAACCAAACACGATATTAATGCGAAGAAAGGTTTTTTTAGTATCATATACTCTGCTAATTGCGGAAACCTAGGGGCAAACAAAAGGTATGGCACACTATGGGTATTGTCTATATATTCCCCCTAACCGCGTAATTACCTAAAGCTTTACAGCCTACCGAAAATCGTGATTTTTTACGAAAAAATAAAATTTGAGGCCACTATTCAGATAATGGCCCCATGATCCGTTAATCGATAACGTAAGTATTAATCGATTATTGCAGCGATTCCAGGCAAGGTTTTACCTTCTAGACTCTCCAACATGGCGCCGCCTCCGGTAGAAACATAACTAACTTTGTCTTCAAATCCGAATTGTTTTACCGCTGCTACAGAATCTCCACCTCCTACCAAGGAAAATGCCCCTTTCTTGGTGGCCTCTTCGATTGCCTTTCCAACAGCAATCGTACCGTTTGCGAAGCTTTCCATTTCAAATACGCCTACCGGGCCGTTCCACAAAATTGTCTTGGCCTTCAAAATGACTCCCTTGAAAATTTCAAGCGTCTTCGGACCGGCATCAAGGCCCTGCCATCCATCGGGTATCTTATCTACGTCGACGACCTTAGTATTGGCATCGTTCGCAAAATCATCAGCAGCCAGAACATCAACAGGAAGATGAATTTCAACCCCTTTCTCCTTGGCTTGTTTTAAAATATCCATGGCCAAATCCATCTTATCGTCCTCACAGATGGAATCACCTACTTGTCCGCCTTGCGCTTTTACAAAAGTGTAAGTCATACCACCGCCGATGATCAGATGGTCGACCTTGTCAAGAATATTCTCGATAATTGTGATTTTTGAAGATACTTTAGCACCGCCCAAAATCGCCAAAATGGGTTTTTCGCCAGTTTCCATAACCTTATCAATAGCTTCAATTTCTTTGGCCAATAAATAGCCGAAACATTTTTTTTCGGGGAAAAACTTAGCCGCCACCGTAGTAGAAGCATGAGCGCGGTGTGCCGTTCCAAAGGCATCGTTTACATATATATCGCCTAATTTTGAAAGTTGTTCCGCAAAGGCTTCATTTCCCTTTTCTTCTTCAGAATGAAAGCGTAGATTCTCCAATAATAGTATCTCACCGGCTTTTAATTCTTCAACTGCATCTTCAGCTTTTTTTCCGACACACTCATCTACGAACTTAACTTTAACTCCTATGATTTGAGATACAGTGTCTACGATATGCTTTAGGGAAAGATTAGAGTCTACTTTACCATCTGGTCGGCCCAAATGGCTCATCAGAACGGCACTGCCACCATCTTCCAAAACTTTGATAATAGTTGGTTTTGCCGCCTCTATACGATTAGTGTCCGAAACCTCGAAACTGTCATTCAAAGGAACATTGAAATCTACTCGAATTAGTGCCTTTTTATTTTCAAAATTAAAATTATCTATCGTTTTCATGTTTTTATCGTTTTATGGGAATGGCAAATGTAAGAAAAAGAGTAGGCAATCAGCGGTAGCGGCAAGTAGTTTTTGCCTTTTAAGGCAAAGCTGTTTAAATTAAAGAATCCATTTTATGAAACCTATTTTATAAACCCCGTTCCATAAAAAAAGTTCATTCGTGTAGCCTGTTCAGCTCGAGGAGTTTTACACCTAAAAATTATATCTTTACGGCATGCTGTTTAAGGATATTTTAGGCCTATCACATATCAAGAACCATCTTGCCACCAGTGCCGATGCAGGACGTATTCCCCATGCGCAATTATTCGTCGGGCCTGAAGGTTGTGGCACATTACCTATGGCTCTTGCCTATGCGCAATATATTATTTGTGGAAATAGCAACGGTGAAAACTTGGGGGGAAACCAAGGTAGCAATCTTAAGTTCAATACCCTATCGCATCCTGATATGCATTTTGCCTTTCCAGTATCCAACTCCGAAAAAATTAAAAAGAATGCCGTAAGCGACCATTATATGCAAGAGTGGCGAACCTTCGTAAAGGAACAGCCTTACGGAAATCTCTTTGATTGGTACCGCCTAATCGGCATCGAAAAAAAACAGGGTAAAATCGGCGTCGACGAAGCCCAGGATGTGGGCAAAAA